>NZ_CP071604.1:4080000-4380000 GCF_017357225.1 Rhizobium binae
ATTCACACAGGCATATGCGGGCAGACTGCCTTTCCGTGGCTGATTTGACTTCCATGCCCAAAATATGCACATCTTTCGCCCCAGCCAGGATGGCCAGGACATGCTCCCAGAAACATCAAGTGTAAGGACGCGGACCCGACTGCCATGATGACGGAGAAAATGATGATCCGCTCGTTGGGCAACGAGCCTCCGCTTCTGGCCGACGGCAGGCGTGCGCCTGACAAGCGCGAGGTTTCCTTGCGCTGGCTCTCGGGCACGTTCCTCACCGGCATTACATCTTCCGTCCTGATGGGTGTGGCCCTGTTTGCCGCGCTTGATGGCCGCCAGCAGCTGGCGATCCCTGCCGAAGCCTATGCGAGTGCTGCCGCGGAAGCGGATCAGGATACGGCCGTCGTCCGTGGCGGCCGGCTGATCGCGCCCGCCATCGCCGCAAAACCGTCCGACCGGGCGATCATGGAAGTTTCGACCGTCGTCCACGACGGCGAAAAGGAAGTCGTGCGCCGCCAGCCCTTCGCGCATGTGAAGATGACGTTGGCCGCCAACCATGTCGCGACCGAGGACTATCCCGATTTCGACCCCCTGGCGATCTTCTCCGCCGACGAGCCACAGCCTGCCCCGCAAAGCCGCACCGGCGCAATTTACGGCTCCGACGTTGAATCCGAAGTCAGCCTGAAAACCATTGCCTTCCCGACCGGCAAGACCGGCATGAAGATGGCCTCCGGTCTGTCGCTGGAGGAGGTCGAAGAAAATGTGCGTTCCAACGGTTCCGTGCTGACCGACGGCAACACGCAGCTCGCGGCGCTCTATTACGTCGACCCGCGTCGTTTCTCCAACGAGGATGCCGATGTCGATCTGACCGCGGGTCTCTCCGCCCGCGTGCTCGAACAGAATATGACGGTCTCCGCACCGGAATCGATCACGCCGCAGACAGAGGAATTCGCCGACGACATCCTGCCGGTGCGCGCCGACGCACCAATCGCCAAGGCGCTGACAGATTCCGGCTATCCGCAGCAATATGCCGATGGCATTGCCGGCATCATTGCCCAGCAGCTGGGAGCCAGCGACCTCGAAAAAGGCGACGTGCTGCGTATCGGCATCATTCAGAAGGGTGAACAGGCAAAGATCATCCGGGCGAGTGTCTATCGCGGCACCCGCCATCTGGTCACCGTGGCTGTCGACGACAAAGGCAAATATGTGCCCGGCAGCGAGCCGCCGATGCTTGACGCCATCGCCACCGCCTTCGATGACAATTCCTTCGCGCCGGCGCCCGGCCAGAACCTGCCGCGCGTTTATGACGGCATCTTTCGCGCCGCTCTTTCCTACGGCATGACGAAGGATATGACCGCGCTGATCATCAAGCTGCTTGCCAGCAATGTCGACTTCCAGGCGCAGTTGAGGCCGACGGATACGCTCGAGGCCTTCTTCTCCGTCGCCGACAGCACCGGCCAGGCGACTGAGGATTCCGAACTGCTCTACGTTAACGCCCGTTTCGGCGATACGCAAACGCGCTTCTACCGCTTCCAGGATCCCGAGGACGGCACGGTCGACTATTTCGACGAGAACGGCAAGAGCATCCGCCAGTTCCTGCTGCGCAACCCGGTCCCTAACGGCATCTTCAAATCCGGTTTCGGCATGCGCCGGCACCCGATCCTCGGTTTTGCCCGCATGCATACCGGCGTCGATTGGGCGGCACCCCGCGGCACGGCGATCATCGCTGCCGGTAACGGTACGGTCGAGAAAGCCGGGTGGGATTCCGGTGGCTACGGCAACCAGACGATCATTCGCCATGCGAACGGCTATGAATCCTCCTACAATCACCAAAGCGCCATTGCCAAGGGCGTCGTGCCCGGCGCCAAGATCCGCCAGGGCCAGGTGATTGGCTGGGTCGGCACGACAGGCGAATCCACTGGCCCGCATCTGCATTACGAGCTGATCGTCAACGGCACCAAGGTCGACCCGCTGCGCATTCGCCTGCCAGGCGGCAAATCCTTGCAGGGCGAGGCACTGGCAAAATTCGAGGATGAGCGCAAGCGCATCGATACGCTGCTGAACAACCAGACGCCGGATCAGGTGGCGAGCAAGTGATTGCCGTCGCAGCCGCTAGGCTGACGAACTGAAGGGGCGCCTCGGCCCCAAAAAAATGGCGGCCAGGGCCGCCATTTTCATTCATCCGACAGCTCAGCTTATGCCGCTTCGCTGACCGTCTGCTGTGTCCGGAACTGCAGTCGGTCCGAACCGTTTGTCACTTTCACCGTCGATCCATCCGGCACCTGACCGGACAGAATTTGCTCGGCCAGCGGATCCTGCACGAATTTCTGGATCACCCTCTTCAGCGGCCTCGCACCGTAGACCGGGTCATACCCCTTGTTCGCCAACCAGTGGCGGGCCTCCTCATCGAGATCGATGATGATCTTGCGTTCCGACAGCAGAGCCACCAGCCGCTTCAGCTGGATATCGACGATCGCGCCCATCTCCTCGCGTTTCAGGCGGTGGAAGAGGATGATCTCATCGATGCGGTTGAGGAATTCAGGCCGGAAATGCCCGCGCACGACCTCCATCACCTGCTCGCGAACCGTGTCGCTGTCGTCACCGTCCTTAAGCTGGGTCAGATATTCAGCGCCGAGGTTCGAGGTCATGATGACCATCGTGTTGCGGAAGTCGACTGTCCGGCCCTGGCCGTCGGTCAAACGTCCGTCGTCCAGCACCTGCAGCAGGATGTTGAAGACGTCGGGATGCGCCTTCTCGATCTCGTCGAACAGCACGACCTGATAAGGCCTGCGGCGGACCGCTTCGGTCAGCGCGCCACCTTCGTCATAACCGACATAGCCGGGAGGCGCACCGATCAGCCGGGCGACGGAGTGTTTCTCCATATATTCCGACATGTCCATACGCACCATCGCCGTTTCGTCGTCGAAGAGGAAGCGGGCGAGAGCTTTGGTGAGCTCCGTCTTGCCGACGCCGGTCGGACCGAGGAAGATGAACGAGCCGATTGGCCGGTTCGGATCCTGCAGGCCGGCGCGCGCGCGGCGGACCGCACGCGACACGGCCTGAACTGCGTCGCCCTGGCCGATCACCGATTTTCCGAGCTCGTCCTCCATCCGAAGCAGCTTGTCGCGTTCGCCCTCCAGCATCTTGTCGACGGGGATGCCGGTCCAGCGGGAAACGACATGGGCGATGTTGTCGGGGATCACCACCTCCTGGACCATCGCGCCGCGTTCGCCATCCTGCTTCTCGGCTTCGACGAGCTGCTTTTCGAGATCCGGAATGACACCATAGGTCAGCTCGCCGGCGCGCTGAAACTCACCCTTGCGCTGGGCAATCGCCAGTTCGTTGCGGGCATCGTCGAGCCGCTTCTTGAGATCGGCGGCAAGACCGAGCTTCTGCTTTTCCGCCTGCCAGCGGGCCGTCAGCGCATCGGCTTCCTCTTCAAGAGTGGTAAGTTCGGTCTCCAGCCGCTTCAGCCGATCGGCGGAAGCAACGTCGGTTTCCTTCTTCAGCGCCTCTCGCTCGATCTTCAGTTGGATGATGCGGCGGTCGAGCTCGTCGAGCTCCTCCGGCTTGGAATCCACCTGCATGCGCAGCCGCGCTGCCGCCTCGTCCATCAGATCGATCGCCTTGTCGGGCAGAAAGCGGTCGGTGATATAGCGGTTGGACAGCGTCGCGGCGGCGACAAGTGCTGCATCGGCGATGCGCACCTTGTGATGCTGCTCATACTTTTCCTTGAGGCCGCGCAGGATCGAGATCGTGTCTTCGACCGTGGGCTCGTCCACGACGACGGGCTGGAAGCGGCGGGCAAGCGCCGGGTCCTTTTCGACATGCTTGCGATATTCGTCGAGCGTGGTCGCGCCGACGCAATGCAGCTCGCCGCGGGCAAGCGCAGGCTTCAGCAGATTGGAGGCATCCATCGCCCCATCAGCCTTGCCGGCGCCAACCAGCGTGTGCATTTCGTCGATGAACAGGATGATCTCGCCGCTTTCCGCCTGCACTTCGTTGAGCACGGCCTTCAGCCGCTCTTCGAATTCGCCGCGATATTTCGCGCCGGCAATCAGCGCGCCCATGTCGAGCGCCATCAGCTTCTTGTCCTTGAGCGATTCCGGCACGTCGCCGTTGACGATCCGCAGCGCCAAGCCTTCGACGATCGCCGTCTTGCCGACGCCGGGCTCACCGATCAGAACCGGATTGTTCTTGGTGCGCCGCGACAGGACCTGGATCGTGCGGCGGATCTCGTCGTCGCGGCCGATCACCGGATCGAGCTTGCCCTCGCGGGCCTCGCCTGTCAGATCGCGCGCGAATTTCTTCAGAGAATCGAAGCCCTGCTCGGCGTTGGAGGAATCGGCCGTCCGTCCCTTGCGGATCTCGTTGATGACCTGATTGAGGCCCTGCGCCGTGACGCCAGCATTCTTCAGCGTCGAATAGGTTGAAGCTGAGGATTCGATCGCCAGCGCCTGCAGCAGACGCTCGACGGTGACAAAGCTGTCGCCGGCCTTCTTCGCCGCTTCTTCAGCGGTCGAAAGCACCTTCGCAAGCGGCTGCGCCAGGTAGATGTTACCGTTGCCGCCGGAGATCTTCGGCAACTTGGCGAGTGCCGCGTCATTGGCAAGGCGGGCAGCCTTGGCATCGCCGCCGGCGCGCTCGATCAGCGACGCCGCCATGCCCTGATCGTCATCGAGCAGGACTTTGAGGATATGTTCGGGCGAAAATTGCTGATGGCCCTGCGCCAGCGCATAGGTCTGCGCCGACTGGATGAAACCGCGCACCCGCTCCGAATATTTCTCGATATTCATATTCCACCTCCATGGATCGTCCTGCCCTCACGAGGCGCAGACCGATGATTGAGATCGACCCCCTGAAAAGGCAGGCCGCGCTTGGCCCCTCTCGATTTGGGCGAAGCAGTTCGAAGAGAATATGGTAGCCTGCTCCAGGAGTTTAAAGAGCCCGTAAAATGAAAATCCCCGGTACTAGGCCGGGGATTTCTAAGCAAATCAGGGCAGATGATATGAACGTCCCGCCTCTCCCCGAAGGGGAGGCAAATCCCTCACTCCGATGTGGCTTCCGCCAGAACAGGCGCATCGGCGGAAGCGCCCTCGCCTTCCGACGAAGCATCGCCTTCCGCACCACGCCGCGGGCGACGTGGACGGTTGCCAGCGCTGCGGCGGCGGGGCTGGCGTTCGCGCGGCTGACCGGCGGAACCTTCCTCGTCCATGGCCACCTCGGCAGGGATGCCTTCGATCTCCGGCTGCGGGCCGGTTCCATCGATGACCTCGGGCTGAGGTGCCGGAGCGGGAGCGGGAGCGGGAGCCGGCTGCGGCTGTGCCTGCGGCTGGTGCTGCCTGCTCTGCGGCGGCTGGACGACGACGACATCATCGCCGTCATTGTCGTTGATATCAATATCGTCGCTGTCGCGATCCGCCGCGTCGCGGTCATTGTATTCGACGCGATCGTCGCGCTGGAAACGCTCCTGCATCTGCGCCTGGGCGCTGGCGATGATCCGATTGTAATGTTCGGCGTGCTGAAGATAGTTCTCGGCCATCACGCGGTCGCCGGAGCTCTGGGCGTCACGTGCAAGTTGCGCGTATTTCTCGGCAATATGCTGGGCGGTACCGCGAATTTTCACGTCGGGGCCGGAGCTGTCATAGGTCCGGGTCAGCGGATTGCCGCCCTTGCGGTTGAAATTATTGTTATTGTTATTTCCACCGCCGCCATTGTTATTGTTGTTACCACGCCCTCGACCGCGCTTGTTTTGCTGTCCTGGCCTCATAGATCGTTCACCTGAATTCTCTGTTTGTGATGGATACATGGCACCAACCGCCATGACCGGAAAACCGGGTCAGGACCTTTGTGCCGCGAGCATACTGCGCCTTTGCGCCGACCTGCCGCTTGGTTCTCAAGTCAGTTTGACTGATTCACGCGTCGGGTCGTGTTCAACCGTTGAAACTCTCGTTTAAAAGAGCGGACCCCCGAGGCAAACCAAGTACCGAACGAATCTCGTTCATTCCTATCTGCCCAACACGTGTCCGCAACCTATATTGCTTCCTTGGGAAATCCAAGCCTTTTCTTCGCAATAACAATAATGTCCCGTCCAGTGCCGCAATTATCGCCTTTTACGCGAGCGCGAACATGAGCGCCCTGTCGTTATGACCATAATCTTTCATGGATTTGAGGCACCTGAAGCCTTTCGCTTCGAATATCGCCGTCACATCGTTTCGCTGATCGTAGCCGATTTCCAGTCCGAGAACCCCATCGGGCCTCATGAACCTTGCCGCATCCTTGGCTATGGCGTGGTAGGCGTCAAGCCCATCCGGGCCGCCATCCAGAGCCGCGACCGGATCAAATTTCGTCACTTCGGGAGCAAGATCGTGAATGACATTGGAGGCAATATAGGGCGGATTTGAGACAATCGCGTGAAAGGAGCCCTGGATGTCCTCGAACCATCTCGACTGTACGGCCTGAAAGCGATCCTGCAATCCGTTTCTTTCTGCGTTTGATCTTGCCGTTCCAAGGGCATCCGCCGATATGTCGCTGCCGACACCTGACGCCTCGGGACATTCGCTCAAAAGCGCAAGGCATATCGCCCCGGTCCCGGTTCCCATATCAAGAATATGGAGACGGCCATGCACCTTTGCAAGGTCCTTGAGATAGGCAAGCACCGTATCGACCAGGATTTCCGTATCCGGGCGTGGCTCCAGCGTTTCCGCCGAGAGCTGAAGCGGCAGACCGTAAAATTCCCGCTCGCCGAGAATGCGATGCACCGGCTCATGGCCGATCCGGCGTTCCATAGCCTTGGAGATCACCGCGATCTGGTCGGGAGAAAGCTTCTCGGCCGATCGCGTCAATAGCTCGGTCGACGACTGTTTCAAAAGGCCTGCGACCAGCTGCCGCGCATCGGTTGCCGGATCGGCGATGCCTGCCTCGGTGAAGCGACGGCGCGCTGCGGCAAGCATATCGGCGACCGTCTCCCTCATAGCTGCTCGCCGAGCTGCGCCAGCTGGCTTGCCTGATAATCGGCCATCAGCGCATCAACGACCTCCTCGATCTCGCCCTCCATCATCCGGTCGAGCTTATAGAGCGTCAGATTAATGCGATGGTCCGTTACGCGTCCCTGCGGGAAATTATAGGTGCGGATGCGTTCGGAGCGATCGCCGGAGCCGACCTGGCTCTTGCGATCGGCCGAGCGTTCGCTGTCGGCCCGTTGCCGCTCGACATCGTAGAGCCTCGAACGCAGCACCTGCATCGCCTTGGCGCGGTTCTGGTGCTGCGATTTTTCCGAGCTGGTGACGACGATGCCGCTCGGCAGGTGGGTGATGCGCACCGCCGAGTCCGTCGTATTGACGTGCTGGCCGCCGGCCCCGGAGGAGCGCATCGTGTCGATGCGGATATCTTCCGGCCGGATTTCGATGTCGATCTCCTCTGCCTCCGGCAGTACCGCCACCGTCGCGGCCGAGGTATGGATGCGCCCGCCCGCCTCGGTTTCCGGCACGCGCTGCACGCGGTGTACGCCGGATTCAAATTTCAGCTTGGCAAAGACGCCGCGACCGGTGATCGTCGCGATAATTTCCTTGTAGCCGCCGGCTTCGCCCTCGCTGGCCGAGAGCACCTCCACCTTCCAGCCCTTTGCGGCCGCGAATCGTTCATACATCCGGAAGAGATCGCCGGCGAACAAAGCTGCTTCCGAACCGCCGGTTCCAGCGCGGATTTCCAGGATCGCGCTTTTTTCGTCCGCCGCATCCTTCGGTAGAAGCAGGATCTGCATTTCCTGCTCCAGCGCCTCGATCCGCTCCTTCACCTCGGGCAGTTCGAGTTCGGCCAGATCGCGCATCTCGCGATCCATCGATTTGTCTTCGAGCAGCGTGTCGAGATCGGCAAGCTCGGCGACCGCCTTCTCGTAGGCGCGGATTTTCGTGACGACAGGCTGCAGCTCGGAATATTCGGATGCAAGTTTCACATAGACGTCGGCGGCCGGGCCTGCCGACATGCGCGCTTCGATCTCATCGAAACGGCGCTCCAGCTCGCGCATCTTTTCAACGGGAAGCTTCGCCACCCTTCACTCCGATTCTTCTTAGAATATGCCTAAAGGGGAATATTGTGGCTCTCGGCGAAGCGGGCAAGCACCTCGCGCATCGGCACCGTGGCGCTGTTGTCATCCAGCACTTCATTCATCGCTGTCGCCAGCGCGTCGACATCGAGCCCGAGCAGCATCGCTTTCACTGGCCCGATCGAGGCCGGCGACATCGAAATCGAGCGGAAGCCGATGCCGAGCAGCGCCATTGCTGAAAGCGGCTTGCCGGCAAGTTCGCCGCAAAGCGTCACCGGCGTCTTGTTCCGGTCCGCTCCACGCACGATTTCGCGCAGAATACGCAAAAACGGCTTGCCCAGCGGATCGAAGCGGTCCGACACACGCGCATTGCCGCGGTCGACGGCCATCGCGAACTGGAAGAGGTCGTTCGAACCGACCGAAACGAAATCGACCGCCGCCATCAACTCGTCGAGCTGCCAGAGCAGCGCCGGCACCTCAATCATCGCACCGAACTGCAGCTTGCGCGGCAGCCCGTGGCCGAAGCGCGAGAGATGCTGCACTTCCTTCTGCAAGAGCTCGCGCACCGTCGTCAGCTCGGAAACTTCGGTCACCATCGGCACCATCAGCTTCAGCTCGGTGTCGGCCGAGGCCTTCAGCAGGGCGCGCAGCTGGGTGCGCAGCAGCCCCGGCCGGTCGAGCGACAGCCGGATAGCCCGCCAGCCGAGCGCTGGGTTTTCTTCCTCGTGGCCGCGGAAATAGGGCACGACCTTGTCGCCACCGATATCGAGCGTGCGGAAGGTGACGACGCGACCCGCCGCCTGTTTGATCACATTCCGGTAGAACTGCTCCTGCTCGTCCGCCTTCGGCATGGTGGAGGCGATCATAAATTGCAGTTCGGTGCGGAAGAGACCGATGCCCTCTGCACCCGATTCGGACAGCTGCGGCAGATCGACCAGCAGCCCGGCATTCATCATCAGCGAGATCCGCTTGCCGTCTTTGGTGACCGGTTCGATGGCACGCAGTGCCCGGAACTGTTCCTGCCGTCTAGCGCGGAAGCGGACCTTTTCCTCGTAGGAACGGCGATGATCGGTCATCGGCCGCAGATGCACATGCCCCTCGTCGGCGTCGATGATGACGGCATCGCCGTTCTCGGCGAGCGCCACCACGCCTGCCGCCTGGCCGATGACAGGAATTCCCATGGCACGCGCGACGATCACCACATGGCTCGTCACCGCCCCTTCTTCCAGCACCAGCCCGCGCACATTGGCGCGCGGATAGTCGAGCAGTTCCGCCGCCCCCATGGCGCGCGCCAGGATGATCGCATCATTGGGAAAACCTTCGGCCGTCGTCCGGCCGGTATAACCCGTCAACTGTCTGAGCAATCGGTTCGCCAGATCCTCGAAATCGTGCATGCGTTCGCGCAGATAGGGGTCGGTCAACCGCATCATCCGCGCCTTGGTGTCGCTCTGCACCTTTTCGACCGCCGCTTCCGCCGTCAGGCCGTTGCGGATCGCCTCCTCGAGTTTGCGCACCCAACCCTGGTCATGCGCAAACATCCGGTAGGTTTCGAGCACTTCGCGATGCTCGCCCTCCATCGAAACATCGCGGCGCGACAGCATGTCGTCGATCGAGATTCTCAGCGAGCCCATGGCCTCTGCCAGCCGCCGGATCTCCTTCTCCGCATCCTCGTTCAGCAGGTTGGTGACGACGATGCGCGGCTCGTGCAGCACGACATAGCCGAGGCCGATGCCGTCATTATAGGTATCGCCGTCGATCGTCACCGATCGCGTCAGGTCGAGCTCGAGACCGGGCTTGGTGATCTTCTTCAGTTCGCCCGTGGCGATCATCTCGGCGAGCACCATCGCCGTCGTTTCGAGCGCTTCCACCTCCTCGTCGCGATAGTTGCGGCTCGCCTTGTTCTGCACGACGAGAACACCGAGTGAGCGCCCGGTCCTCAAGATCGGCACGCCGAGGAAGGAATGATAGATTTCTTCACCCGTCTCCGGCAGGTAGCGGAACGCCGGATGCGACTGTGCGTCGGAAAGGTTGAGCGGCTGCGCTGAAGCCGCGATCGTGCCGACGAGGCCCTGCCCCATCTTGAGCTGCGCCAGGTGCACGGCCTCGCGGTTGAGGCCTTCGGTCGCGTAGAGCTCAAGCACGCCGTCGGCGCGCAGCACGTAGACGGAACAAACCTCCGCCACCATGTTGCTGGCGATCTGGCGGACAATCCGGTCGAGACGGTCCTGCGGCTCCAGCGGCTCTGCCATCAACTCGCGCAGCCGCTTGAGCAGCACACGCGGACCGCCGGAAAGGTCTCTCATGACGTCTCAAGCTCCCGAAACAACGCACTCTGTCCCGGCCGGCCTGCCTTCGTCTCCTCAACCTGAAGGGGCAGGCCGTCCGCTGGGAATCAATTCTTATCCAGACCGTAGCAGGAATGCAAAGTCCTGACAGCGAGTTCTGCATAGGGACCGTCGATCAGGATAGAAATCTTGATCTCGGAGGTGGTGATCGCCTTGATGTTGATGCCTTTTTCGGCAAGTGCACGAAATGCGGTCGCTGCCACGCCGGCATGGCTGCGCATGCCGATACCGATGACCGATACCTTTACCAGCCCCGATTCGTTTTGCACGACGTCGTAGCCGATCTTCTCCTTATGGTCGCCGAGCACCTTGATCGCCTTTTCGACGTCGCCCGACGGTACGGTGAAGGTCATGTCGGTCTTCGATCCGTCCTCGGAAATGTTCTGGACGATCATGTCGACATTGATATGGGATTCGGCAAGCGGCCCGAAGATCGCGGCGGAGACGCCCGGGCGGTCGGCAAGACGGCGAAGCGAGATCTGAGCCTCATCCTTGGCATAGGCGATGCCGGTGACTACTTCCTGTTCCACGATTTCATCCTCGTCACAAATCAGCGTTCCGGGCGGGTTCAACAGATCGCCCATGCCCGGAGCATCGGGATCTTCGAAAGACGAACGCACGAAGGTACGCACCTTGTGCACCATGGCAAGCTCGACCGAGCGCACCTGCAGCACCTTGGCGCCGAGCGAAGCCATCTCGAGCATTTCCTCGAAGGCAATCTTCTTCAGCCGACGCGCCTGCGGCACGATGCGCGGATCGGTCGTATAAACGCCGTCGACATCAGTGTAGATATCGCAGCGATCCGCTTTTACAGCGGCCGCGATGGCCACAGCCGACGTATCCGATCCACCGCGTCCGAGTGTCGCGATGCGGTTGTCGGGTCCCAGTCCCTGGAAGCCGGCGATGACAGCAACCTGCCCCTCGCCCATCCGCTTGATGATGTCCGAACCGTCGATATCGAGGATGCGCGCCGCACCATGGGCGTTGTCGGTGCGGATCGGGATCTGCCATCCCTGCCAGGAGCGGGCATTGATATCCATCGCCTGCAGCGCGATCGCCAGCAGCCCCGAGGTCACCTGCTCGCCGGAGGCGACGACCGCGTCATATTCCCGCGCATCGTAAAACGGAGAGTTGGCGCCGATCACCTTCGGCGTGCCCTGCACCCAACCGACCAGCTCGTTGGTCTTGCCGGACATGGCCGAAACGACCACCGCCACCTCGTGGCCGGCATCGACTTCGCGTTTCACGTGGCGGGCAACGTTCTTGATGCGGTCCAGGTCAGCGACGGACGTGCCGCCGAATTTCATTACGATGCGTGCCATATGCCTCTACCACGACTGGCGCCGGAAAACGGAAACCCGGACCCGGCATCACGAAAGCCCAGGGGAGACCGGTTGGCGAAAGAGCCGGCCGAATTCTGGAACCGCTCGAAAAGCCCAGGCCCCCAAAGGCCCCAAGTTGCGGCGTCTCTTAGCGAGTTTGGCGGGGGGAGGCAAGCGCGCGCGATAAAAGCAGTTGCCGGGTTGCTCCACGCCCGCCGGTCTCCCGCTCCGCGCCCCTTGACTTATGCTGCCGATCATCCGACTTCACATCTGACGAACGAAGGAGTGGACGATGACGGAAGGCGCCAGAAGCACGATCGACCAGGGCGAAGTGGACCGCTTCTCGGCGATGGCGGCGGAATGGTGGAGCCCGACCGGCAAGTTCAGGCCGCTGCATAAGTTCAATCCCGTCCGTCTCGCCTATATAAGAGACAAGGCCTGCGAGAATTTCGGCCGCGATCCGAAAAGCCCTCGCCCGCTCGAGGGTCTGCGCGTGCTCGATATCGGCTGCGGCGGCGGCCTGTTGTCCGAACCCGTCGCCCGGATGGGCGCCTCCGTCATCGGTGCAGACCCCTCGGAGAAGAATATCGGCATCGCCTCGACGCATGCGAAAGCCTCCGGCGTTCCAGTCGACTATCGCGCCGTTACCGCCGAGGAGCTCGCCGAAGCAGGGGAGACCTTCGATATCGTCCTGAACATGGAAGTGGTCGAACACGTCGCCGAGGTCGATTTCTTCATGACGACCTGCGCGAAGATGGTCCGCCCCGGCGGCCTGATCTTCGTTGCGACCATCAATCGCACGATGAAGGCGGCAGCCCTTGCCATCTTCGCCGCCGAAGAAATCCTACGCTGGCTGCCGCGCGGCACCCATCAATATGAAAAGCTGGTGCGTCCGGAAGAGCTGGAAGGGCCCCTTGCCTCAAGCGGCCTCGAAATCACCGACCGCACTGGCGTCTTCTTCAATCCGCTGTCGAACCAGTGGAACCTGTCGAAAGATATGGATGTGAACTATATGCTGCTGGCGAAACGGCCGGCTTGATTCCCGATTCGTAAGCCAGCTATTTCCGGCATCGGGACCAACCGCGCCGGCTGAATATCAGTGCACATCCTCCGGCAGAACCGGAATGGCAGCGATCTCGATGCCTTCTTCCACCAGCGCTTGCGCCTCGTCGAGCGTCGCTTGGCCGATGATCCCGCGCGGATCCGCCTCGCCATAATGGATCTTGCGAGCTTCCTCGGGAAACTTCGTGCCGACATCCTCGGAATTGGCTTTGACCGCGGCGACGGCCTCTTTCAGCTTCTGCAGGGCCTCTTGCCGCATGGCATCCATTGCCAGCGTCTGCCTCTCGTCCTTCTTGCGCGCCGTCGATACCGACGGCGCCATCAGAAGTTTGGAGACGGCGGCGGAATGGCAGACCGGGCAGGTCAGGAAACCGCTCGCGACCTGACGGTCGAAGTCGGCGCTTTCCGAAAACCAGCCTTCGAATTCATGGGCATTGTCGCAGGCGAGGGAATAGCGGATCAAGCGGCGACGCCTCCTGCGACTGCCCCCGCGATCCTCTCGACCGAGAATTCCCGGCCGTTCCTGAGGTTCGGGATCTTGTCATGCGCGGCCTTGACCGCGCCGGGATCGATCTCGGCGAGGATGACGGCCTCTCCGGTGGCACCGGCGGAGGCCAGCACGGTGCCCCAGGGATCGATGATCATCGAATGACCGAAAGTCTCGCGCCCGTCCTCGTGCCGGCCGGCCTGGGCCGCGGCGATGACGAAGACACCGTTCTCGATGGCGCGCGCGCGCAGCAGGATCTCCCAATGCGCTTCGCCCGTCTGCCGGGTAAATGCGGCCGGAACCGTCATCACCTCGGCGCCGGCAACCGCCTGGGCACGGAAGAGGGCGGGAAAGCGCACGTCGTAGCAGATCGCGAAACCCATTTCGGCAAAGGGCAGCGACAGGACGCGCGCCTCCGAGCCGGCCGTATAGGCTGCACTTTCACGCCAGCTCTCGCCATTGTCGAGGTCGACGTCGAACATATGGATCTTATCGTAGCGATTGAGAATTCTGCCGTCGGGACCGAAGAGGAAACCGCGATTGGCGATCTTGCCGTCAGAAAGCGCGATCGCCGTCGAGCCGACATGCATGTGGATGCCAAACTCCCTGGCAAGCTCGGAGCCGGTCTTGACGATGACGTCATTCGCCTCGTCGGCGAGCACGGCGCGCGCCGCCACCCGGTCGCGCTGCAGCATGCCGGTCATCTCGGGCGTCTGCACATAGCTCGCGCCCTGGGCGGCAGCCTCGCGCACCAGCCGCGCCATGACGGCGGCATTCTTGACCGGATCGACCCCGGAGCACATCTGGATGGCGGCAGCCTTGAAGCTCATCGGTTCGTCCTCACGCCGCCAGCATCGGATCGAGCTTGCCGGCACGGTCAAGCGCAAAGAGATCGTCGCAGCCGCCGATATGTTCGGCGCCGATGAAGATCTGCGGGAAGGTGGTCCGCCCGTTCGACTTGCCAAGCATCTCCTGGCGAAGGTCCGGGGAATAGGTTGCGTCGTGTTCGACGTAGTCGACGCCCTTTTGTTCAAGAAGGGACTTGGCGCGGCTGCAATAGCCGCAGAACTGCCGTGTATAGATCGTGACGGGTACCATGATATCTCCAGACGGATGCCGGGTATTTCTGTCATATAGGCTCGGAGAGAGCCCTTGCAAAGGTCAAAACCGTGATCTCGGCCGCACCCGCCTTGCGTAGCGTCCGGCTTGCGGCGGCAACCGTCGCCCCTGTCGTGTAGACGTCGTCGACAAGAATGATGCGCTTGCCGAAAATGTCGTTTTCGCGACCCTTGGCAATCGCGAAAGCGCCTCTGACATTGTCCTCGCGCGCCCTGGCGCCGAGGCCAACCTGCTGGCTGGTGCGCTTGACGCGGACAAGGGTAGCGGCAAGCAGCGGCCTGCCGGAAAGCCTTGCCATATGGCGGGCAAGCTCGGCAGCCTGGTTGAACCTGCGCGTCAGCATGCGGGTACGGTGCAGCGGCACTGGAATCAGCGCATCGCAGCTTTCGACTGTCCCGTCTGACGCGCGCAACATCCAGCCGGCCATCATCGGCGCCAGATCGGTGCGATCGCGATATTTGAGCCCATGCACAAGGTCGCGGACCGCGTAGTCGTGGGTCGCCGCCGACCGCAACCGGTCGAAAGGCGGCGGATTGGCGATTGCCTCAGCGCTGAGAATGCCGGCGCCGAGATCGTGCGAGAAAGGAATGCCGAGCACCTCGCAATAGGGCCGTTCGATGAAGCGGATGCCGGACCAGCATTTTGCGCAGAGCCCACGATGGCCACCGGTGGAAACGCCGCAGACCGAACAGGCCGGCGGATAGAGAAAATCGACAAATGCCGAAAACGGCCGCAAGAACTGCGTCCGCAGGAAGTCCGCCGGTCTTTCGAAATCGATCGGTCCCATACCACTGAGATTAGCCGGTTCTCTTCGAAAGGAAAATCGCCTTGCCGCGTCGGCGACGCCGGGAGCAGCGCCGCGCGTCTGAAAAGATGCGCAAGCGAACTGCAACGCTTTGCATGGCTGCATAATTCCTGAAATCGATTCCGATTTCAGGAATTATGCGGTAAGGACATCGCCATGGAAATGATCTTCGACAGAGCCCTGATCGCCGCACATCGTCATCGCGCGCTTGTCAACAACGACCGGAAAGCCGCCTTCCTGCTGGACATCGCGGCAGAGGAAATGGCCGAGAGGCTGGCGGTCGTCGAGCGGCGTTTCGAAACCGCCGTCGAATTGCATGGAGCGACAGGTGCGGCGGCCCGCGCGGCAATGGCGACGGGCAAAATCAGCACGATGATCCGCGTCGAGAGCGAGAAGGCCTATGCGGCCCCAAACGAAAGCGTTATCGAGGCGCCGCTCGAGGACGTGCCTCTCGACCCGCAATCGGCCAACCTCATTCTAGCGCCGCTCAGCCTGCACCTGACCAATGATACACCTGGTGTTTTCATCCAGATTCGTCGCGCCCTGAAACCCGACGGCCTTTTCCTGGCGGCCATTCCAGGCGCCGGCACGCTGCAGGAACTGCGCGACGCCCTCTTGACCGCCGAGGTCGAAATGACCGGCGGCGCCAGCCCGCGCGTCATCCCCTTCGCCGATGTGCGCGATGTCGGCAGTCTCATGCAGCGCGCCGGCTTCACCCTGCCGGTGATCGACGCTGAGACCTATACGGTTCGATATGATTCTCTGTTTCCGCTGATGCGCGATCTCCGGGCCATGGGCATGAGCAATCCGCTCGCAGCCCGCGGCCGCATGCCCCTGACCCGCGCCTTCTTCCTGCGCGCGGCGGAGATCTATGCCGAGCGCTATGCCGATCCCGACGGACGTATTCGAGCGACCTTTGCAATCATCTATGTCTCCGGATGGGCGGCTCACGAGAGCCAGCAGAGGCCGCTCCAGCCGGGCTCGGCCAAGGCACGCCTTGCCGATGCGCTGAAAGTGCACGAGCACAAACTCAGACAATAGCGGATGATATCGAAAGTGTCAGCGGTTTGTGCAGCTCATCATGCTGCGGCCCGTCAAAAGTAGACGGCCGGCTGTTCAATTGACGGTGATATTGTTGCTGACAACGTTGAAGACGTTCTGCAGGCTGCCCGTAAAGAAGCCGAGACCCGAGACCAGCGCCGTGCAGATGACGGCGGCGATCAGGCCGTATTCGACCGCCGTCGCACCTGCGCCGTCCGAAAAAAATGCTTTCAAAAGACGCATTACCCCAACCCTTTGCGAAAATCGACTGCAATGACCAATTGCCGGCCATCAGGCGATGGCCGGCAATTTCAGCAACCGGCGCCGACGCCGTATCCTTCGACGACGCAGACCGAGCCGGGCGTCTCCTGCAGCACGCTGCGGCGGATCGTATAGCGCCTGCCGCCTTCGTTCTTCGGGATCGATCCTGTGGTGATCGTGTCGAAATCCACCGGCGCGCTGGCAAAGACGCTTTTCTTCGAGGAATCGGCAAGCATCGGCGTCAGGATCAGTGTCAGGGCGACCACCGCCGTGCCAAAGAGAAGGGCGATGTTGAGCGCACCCGTCCTGCGCGAGGCAGACGAAGCCCGTTCCTTTTCCCGGACAGCTTTCCAGAAATCATCGTCCATGAGGTCAAGCCTTTTAAATACGCACGTCAGATGCTTGATTGAGGCCGATCTTTGGCAGAAGGTGTTAAACGATCCATTAATATCCACAGCCGAAAACGGCGTGAGACAATAATAATCAGCTTACGCTAATACATGTCGACTGGAAGGGCACAGCAATTCCTGGAGAACGACATGCGATGAAATGAGATTTAAAGCGCGGCGCGTGTATTAAACGAGACGCGTTTAAAGCAAATCCTGCAGCATCGGGATGAGCGGCTCGTCGGCCGGCGGCATCGGGTAATCTCGAAGCGCCTGCGCACGCACCCATTTCAAGGCCTGCCCCTCTCGGCCATGGGCAACGCCCTCATAGCGCCGGCAGATATAGAGCGGCATCAACAGGTGGAACGCCTCATAGGAATGGCTGGCGAAAGTCAGCGGGGCGAGGCAGGCGATCTTCGTTTTGATGCCGAGCTCTTCCTCGAGCTCGCGCACCAGGGTTTCCTCCGGTGTCTCGCCGGGCTCGACCTTGCCGCCGGGAAACTCCCAGAGCCCGGCAAGCGATTTTCCCTCGGGACGCTGTGCCAATAGAATACGCCCGTCGGCATCGATCAGCGCGCAGGCGGCGACCAGCAATATCTTCCGGCCCGCCTCGCTCATCGCGGCTCCCGCTGCCAATAACAATAATGATAGGCGTCGCGAAAACCGAGGCGCTCGTAAAGTGCGATCGCCGGACGGTTGGAAAGCTTGACCTGCAGCCAGGCCGATCGGGCGCTGCGCATGCGTGCCCAGCGCAGCGCCGAAGTCAGGATTTCGGTGCCCAATCCTTCGCGTCGCCGCGTTTCGCAGACCGAAAGCGACATGATGCCGGCAAGATCGTTGTCCTGGACGCAGAGCACGGTCGCAAGCGGTCCATCCACCGCATTTTCAATCATGAAGAGGCCCGACGGCGGCTTGATCGCCGAAATGATTTCGGCAAGGGCGGGCTTCAGCGTCAGAGGCGCTCCATCGACGGCAAGATTGGCATCGACGAAACGGCCGACGTCGTGAGTCGGCAGATGATCGAGCGTATCCGGCAGCGCAGCCTCGGCGAGATCGCAGGTCATGACCACCGTTTCGTCGAACCGCGTCCAGTTCTGCGCGCGGAGAAGCTCGATCAAGACAGGCGAAGCGAGCGGCGTCTGACGGACGACCGCTGCGCGACCATAGGCTTCAAACTTGCGGCTCGCCTTTTCTAGGCGGATCTCGACGTCGCGATGGTCCGACGGATCGAGCGGCACGATGGAATTCAGCCGGTTGGACGGGTGGCCGGCCGTCAATCGAACCTGCCAACTGCCGTCATATTGCACGGATGCCGCCGGCCAGGCACGAAAACCGACAGCCTCCAGCCTGCGGACCAGCGGCAAATTCTGCGAGGAAATAGATGCCTGCTCCAACGAACGATCAGCTCCGATAGTCGCCATTGATCGCAACATATTCCTTGGTGAGGTCGCAGGTCCAGACGGTTGCCGAACCCGTGCCGAGGCCGATATCGACTTTGACGGGGATATCCTGCGCCTTCATCACATTCGAGGCGGCTTCCTCGGAATAATCGGAGTCTCGCTCGCCGTTCACGGCGACCCTGACGTCGCCGAACCAGATGGCGAGCCGGTCGCGGTCGGCCATCTCGCCGGACTTGCCGACGGCCATGACGATCCGGCCCCAATTGGCGTCTTCGCCGGCAGCCGCCGTCTTGACCAGCGGCGAATTGGCAATCGACAGGGCGATACGCTTGGCGGCGGCATCGCTCTCGGCGCCCGTCACAGTAATTTCGAGCATCTTGGTGGCGCCCTCGCCGTCACGCACCACCTGCAGCGACAGATCCTTCAGCACTTCGTTGAGAGCGGCGCGGAAGGCGGCAAGCCGGGGATCGTCGGCGCGTTCAACGCGGGCCTGGCCGTCTTCGGCCGCCGCACCGGTCGCAAACAGCATCAGCGTGTCGGACGTGGAGGTGTCGCTGTCGACGGTCATGGAATTGAAGGTCGGGCCAACGCCATCGGACAGCAGCGCCTGCAGCGCAGCCGGCGCGATGTCGGCATCGGTCACGACGAAGGAGAGCATCGTCGCCATGTCGGGCGCAATCATGCCCGCGCCCTTGGCGATGCCGTTGATGGTCACGGCAACCCCGCCGATCTCGGCGCTGCGGGTCGACACTTTAGGATAGGTGTCGGTCGTCATGATCGCCTTGGCGGCCTCAAACCAGAAGTCGCCGGTGGCCTCGGCCTGCATCCGGTCCAGGACGCCTGAGAATTTGGTGGCGTCGAGCGGTTCGCCGATGACGCCAGTGGAGGCTAGGTAGACTTCGTTCTCGCCGCAGCCGACGGCGGCCGCGGCCGATTTCGCCGTGAGCGCGGTCGCCTGGCGGCCCTTCATGCCGGTAAAGGCATTGGCATTGCCGGAATTGACGACGACGGCGCGCGCAATGCCATGCGGCAGGTTGGCGCGGCAGAAATCGACCGGCGCCGACGGGCATCTGGAGCGGGTAAAGACCCCCGCGACGGCGGCCGGCTTGTCGAAGACCATCATCAGCACGTCGGTACGGTTTTTGTACTTGATGCCGGCGGAAGCCGTCGCCATGCGCACGCCGCGCAACGGCGGCATGGCGACAAAGGATTTCGGAGCAAGCGGAGAGACGGAACCGGACATCAGGAAACCTGCCAATGAGCATTTCCGGGCGGCGTCGGAGCCGGGGCGCTGTCTGGAAATGCGACAACATAGTGAAGGGCCCGGAAGAACCGGGCCCGATGCGAATATTACTGCTGCGGCGCCGGCTGGGCGGGCTCACTGCCCGGTTCGGGCTGCTTGTTGGCCTGATCATAACCCTTGCGCAGCGTCTCGTCCGAGATCTCGATCTTGGCGGACGTCTTGGCCTGGTTGAGAAGTGCAAGATACTTGTCGCGCATGACGAGCTGACGAACCTGATCCTGGACCTGATCGAAAGGCGGCGGCGGAGCGTCGCGCTTGTCCTCGACCTTGATGACATGATAGCCGAAGTCGGTCTTCACAGGGGTCTTGGAATAGGCGCCCTTCTCGAGCGCGAAGGCTGCGTCCTCGAACTCCTTGACCATGCGCCCGCGCGAGAAATAACCGAGATCGCCGCCTTCCGACTTGTTCGGATCGGTGGATTTTTCCTTGGCGAGTTCGGCGAAATCCTTGCCGGCGTCGAGCTGCTTGATGATCTCCTTGGCTTCGTCCTCGGTCTTGACCAGGATATGGCGGGCGTGGACTTCCTCCTGCTTCGGCAGGGCTGCGACTTCCTTGTCGTAGCGCGCCTTGACTTCGTCAGGCGTCACGGTGTCGACGACATGCTTCTTGAAATAGGCGTTGTGCAGCTCGCGGTCGGAAAGATACTGCATGCGCTTCTTGAATTCATCGGTCTGGTCCAGCTTCTCGGCGATGGCGTCGGCGGCAAGGAGCTTCACGTCGATGGCGGCGGACAGGGCTGCGACCTTTTTCTGGTCATCGGGAAGCTGCGCCAGCTGCGGATCGAGATTGGCGACGGCAAGATCGAGTTCCGACTGGTGGATCTCCAGATTGCCGACCTTGGCGACGACGGCGTCCTCGGCATGGGCCGGAGCCTGGAATGCAACGAAAGTTGCAAACGCCAGCAGGGCGAATTTATTGGTGCTCAACATCAAATAACCCTTCACAGTTATGTCGCCGGCGTCAGCATCGCCTATTCCAGCTCAAAATAGCCATCAACACCGGATTGTGGCCTTTCTGTATCCGCCAAATCCGTTGACATCATTCGACCCCCCTCTTATCTGTCACGCAACCTCGCGTCCAGAACAGTTTCCGGGCGTTTCAAGGCGTGCGCCTGATTTTCGGCTGGGCCGCGGACAAGAAACGTCGCGGATGAATATTGAGAAAGGACCAGTCACATGGTCAGCTTTGGCGGTATAGCCCGCAAGTTATTTGGGTCGTCCAATGATCGCCGCGTGCGGTCCTTCCAGCCGAACGTCACCGCGATCAACTCCATCGAAGAGAAGACGAAGGCTCTGACGGACGAGCAGCTGGCGGCAAAGACCGAGGAGTTCCGCGCTCTTCTGGCCGAAGGCAAGACGCTCGACGACATCCTGATCCCCGCCTTCGCCGTCGTGCGTGAGGCTTCGCGCCGCGTTCTCGGCCTGCGACCTTTTGACGTACAGCTGATCGGCGGCATGATCCTGCACTCGAACGCGATCGCCGAGATGAAGACCGGCGAAGGCAAGACCCTCGTCGCCACCCTGCCGGTCTATCTGAACGCGCTTTCCGGCAAGGGCGTGCACGTCGTCACCGTCAACGATTATCTCGCCCAGCGCGACGCCGCCACCATGGGCCGCGTCTACGGCTTCCTCGGCATGACCACGGGAGTCATCGTCCACGGTCTCTCCGACGAGGAGCGCCGAGCGGCCTATGCCTGCGACATCACCTACGCCACCAACAACGAACTCGGCTTTGACTATCTGCGCGATAATATGAAGTACGAGAAGAACCAGATGGTTCAGCGCGGCCATAATTTCGCGATCGTCGATGAAGTGGACTCGATCCTCGTCGACGAGGCGCGCACGCCGCTGATTATCTCCGGCCCGCTCGACGACCGCTCCGAACTCTACAATACGATCGACGCCTTCATTCCGCTGCTCGTTCCCAGCGATTACGAAATCGACGAGAAGCAGCGCTCCGCCAACTTCTCCGAGGAAGGCACCGAGAAGCTGGAAAACTTGCTGCGCCAGGCCGGTCTCCTGAAGGGCAACGGGCTCTACGACATCGAAAACGTCGCGATCGTCCACCACATCAACAATGCGCTGAAGGCCCACAAACTCTTCCAGCGCGACAAGGACTACATCGTCCGCAACGGCGAAGTCGTCATTATCGACGAATTCACCGGCCGTATGATGCCGGGCCGGCGTTATTCGGAAGGCCAGCACCAGGCGCTCGAAGCCAAGGAAAAGGTGCAGATCCAGCCGGAAAACCAGACGCTGGCTTCGATCACCTTCCAGAACTACTTCCGCATGTACGATAAACTCGCCGGCATGACCGGCACGGCGCAGACGGAAGCGGAAGAATTCGGCAATATCTACAATCTCGACGTGGTCGAAGTTCCGACCAACCTGCCGATCAAGCGTATCGACGAGGACGACGAGGTCTACCGGACCTTCGACGAGAAGTTCAAGGCGATCATCGCGGAAATTCTAGACGCCCATAAGCGCGGCCAGCCAGTGCTCGTCGGTACGACCTCGATCGAGAAGTCGGAGTTGCTTGCCGAGCGCCTGCGCATGCAAGGTTTCAACGACTTCCAGGTGCTGAACGCCCGCTATCACGAGCAGGAAGCCTATATCGTCGCCCAGGCCGGCGTGCCGGGCGCCGTCACGATCGCCACCAACATGGCCGGCCGCGGCACCGACATTCAGCTCGGCGGCAACCTGGAAATGCGTATCGAGCGTGAACTCGGCGATGTCGAAGCCGGTCCGGAGCGAGAGGCCCGGATCCAGGCGATCGTCGAAGAGATCAAGGAACTCAAGCAGAAGGCGCTCGCCGCCGGCGGCCTCTATGTGATCGCCACCGAACGCCACGAGAGCCGGCGCATCGACAATCAGCTGCGCGGCCGCTCGGGCCGTCAGGGCGACCCCGGCCGCTCGAAATTCTACCTGTCGCTTCAGGACGACCTGATGCGCATCTTCGGCTCCGACCGCATGGACAGCATGCTGACCAAGCTCGGCCTCAAGGAGGGCGAGGCAATCGTCCATCCCTGGATCAACAAGGCGCTGGAGCGCGCGCAGAAGAAGGTCGAGGCCCGCAACTTCGACATCCGCAAGAACCTGCTGAAGTACGACGACGTTCTCAACGATCAGCGCAAGGTGATCTTCGAGCAGCGTCTCGAACTGATGGAATCGACCAATATCTCCGAGACCGTATCCGACATGCGCCGCGAAGTGATCGAGGATCTGGTCGAAAAGCATATTCCCGAACGCGCCTATGCCGAACAATGGGATGCCGTTGGCCTGAAGACCGGCGTCACCAATATCCTGAATCTCGATCTGCCGATCGAGGATTGGTTCAAGGAGGAAGGCATCGGAGAGGACGATATTCGCGAGCGCCTGACGGAAGCCGCCAATGCCGCCTTTACCGAGAAGGCCGAGCGTTTCGGCGATGACATCATGCATTATGTCGAGCGCTCGATCGTCATGCAGACGCTCGATCACCTTTGGCGCGAGCACATCGTCAACCTCGACCACCTGCGCTCGGTCATCGGCTTCCGCGGTTACGCCCAGCGCGATCCGCTGCAGGAATACAAATCTGAAGCCTTCGAACTCTTCACCGGCCTCCTCAACAATCTGCGCGAGGCCGTCACCGCCCAGCTGATGCGCGTCGAATTGGTGCAGCAGGCACCGGCCGAACCCGAACCGCCGCTGATGCAGGCCCACCATCTCGATCCAATGACCGGCGAGGACGATTTCGCTCCGATCTACCACGCCTCCGAAGTGATCGTCGCGCCCGAGAACCGCAATCCCGAGGACCCCACCACCTGGGGCAAGGTCGGGCGCAACGAGGCCTGCCCCTGCGGCTCCGGCAAGAAATACAAGCATTGCCACGGGGCCTTCGAACAGGTCTGAGGCAGATACGACAGCTCTGAAAATGCCGCCTTCGGGCGGCATTTGCTTTTTTGCGGTAACGCCGGGCAGCTGGAATTCCAAGCCCGCGGCCAGGCCGTTCCGGAACCGTTTCTTAACCCTGCTCTGTCAAGACTTCGGGGGACGATTTGCCTGACCTCAGAGTTTTGCGTGTTCATCATGGCAGTCATAGAAACAGCGGAGAAGATGCTGCCGGCGGGCCTGCGCCCGATTGGCGGCCGTACGCTGCGCATGCTCGCGGCCGTGCTGACCGAAGGCGGAGAGAAGGCCGCCGCCCAGCGCATGGCGCTGACGGCCTTTTCGATCCGCATCCTCAGCGCAGCGCTTGCCTTCGTTTCCCAGATCGTGCTCGCGCGGCTGATGGGCGAATATGAATACGGCATCTTCGTTTTCGTCTGGGTGCTCGTCGTCGTCTTCGGCGACCTCTCCTGCCTCGGCTTCCACACTGCGATCGTCCGCTTTCTGCCGCGGTACAAGGCGGCGGGCGCCTTCGAGGAAATCCGTGGCCTGACCGGTACGGCGCGCATCTTCGCGCTGCTGTCCGGCACGGCGATGCTTGCCGCCGGCATGCTCGGTCTGCATTTCTTCGGGGATATGATCGAGCCCTATTATCTCGCCCCGATCTTCCTCGGCCTGTTCGCCATGCCGATGATCGCGCTTGGCGACATTCTGGAAGGCACGTCGCGGGCGAACCACTGGCCGGTAATGGCGCTAAGCCCGGTCTATATTATCCGGCCGATCCTCATCATCGCCTGCATGCTGATTGCAATTGCGCTGGGCGCGGAGCATACGGCCGTCACTGCCATGCAGGCGGCGCTCGTGGCAACCTTCGTCACCGCCCTCGGCCAATATGGCGCGACGCTTTACCGCCTTCGCCGGCATTATGACGATGGCCCGCGCAAGCTCGATTTCCTCGCCTGGCTCAGCGTTGCCTTTCCGATCTTCCTGATCGAGGGCGTCGGCTTCCTGCTCACCAATTCCGATGTCGTCGTCGTCGGCATTTTCCTCCAACCGCACGACGTCGCCATTTATTTCGCCGCTGCCAAGACCATGGCACTGGTGCATTTCATCAATTTCTCCGTCAAAGCCGCCGCCGGCCCGCGCTTTTCCTCGATCATCGCTGAAGGCAACCATGCGCAGCTTTCGAATGCCGCAGCTGACGCCGCCCGCTGGACCTTCTGGCCGGCGCTCGGTGTCGGTCTTGCAGTTCTCGCGGCGGGTCACCTGCTGCTGTCGCTGTTCGGCGGCGCCTTCACGTCGGGTTACCTTGTCATGGCGATCCTGCTTGCCGGCATTCTCTCCAAATCGCTGGTCGGCCCGGCCGAAACGCTGCTGATGATGGCCGGCAAGCAGAATCTCTGCGTCGCACTCTATGCAGGCGCATTGGCCGCCAATGTCGGCCTCAACCTCGCTCTGATCCCCCGCTACGGCATCGAAGGCACCGCGATTGCCACAGCCTCGGCCATGGTGGTCGAGGCTGTCCTTCTTCATATCGCCGTGCGCCGCACGCTCGGCATCGTCCTCTTCGCCTTCGCCAGCCCCGCCGCCGTAACCCAGAAATGAAAGTTCGATAGATGGTGCGTCCGCCCCCCGTCACCGAAAGCACCGACAGCATCACCAACCGCATGATCCATGATCTCGCGTCGCTGCATTTCGAGGCATCGCAGGCCGAGGCCCGTGCCGAGATCGGACGGCCCGGACGCGAACTTTGCCTCTATCCGGGCAAGCTCGGCTACGAACTTCAGGATGAGCTCGACTTCCTCTCCAACCGGGCGATGGAGCCGAACGTCTTTTTCTCCGGCCGCTTCCTCGCGCCCGCCATGCCGCGGCTCGAAGACAGGCAGGTGAATTTCGCCCTGATCCGCGACCGCAATGCCGGCCGCAGCCGCATGCGTTTCCTCCTGCCGTTTTCGGTCGACAAGCCGGGCTTTGCCGTCGGTCCTTCGATCATCCGCGGCTGGTCGAACAGCTTCGGCCCGCTCGGCACGCCGCTCGTCGACAGCGAGGATGCGGCCGAAACCCTCGACAATTTCTTCGAGGCGCTGACGGGTCCTGACCTCAACCTGCCGAGCACCCTGGTTCTGCCGGATCTGAGATTGAACGGAATTTTCGTGCGCATGCTCAAGGCTGTGGCGCTCGGCCGCAATCTGCCGCTCACCGTGACCAACCCCTATCTGCGCCCGATGCTGCAGAGCGAGGAAGAGGCGCCGGCCTATCTCGGCAAAACCATCTCCTCCTCGCATATGCGCGAGATGCGCCGTCAATGGCGCCTGCTGGAGGAGCTCGGAACGGCGGCCTATGCCGTCGCCCGCCAGCCGCGCGAAATTCACGTCCGCTTCGAAGAATTCCTGGCGATGGAGGCCGGCGGCTGGAAGGGCAAACGGCGGAGCGCCCTCGTCACCGACCGCTATCATACCGCCTTCGCCCGCGAGGCCGTCTCGAACCTTGCCGCCGTCGACGCGGTGCGGATTCATTCGATCGACCTCAACGGCAAGGCGATCGCCGCCGTCGTGGTGTTGATGATGGGCGGCGAAGCCTATACTTGGAAGACGGCCTATGACGAAAACTATGCCCGCTATTCTCCGGGCAAGCTTTTGATGAGTGAACTCACCGAATGGCATCTCGACGACGCCAATATCGTCCGCTCCGATTCCTGCGCCGTCTCCGACCACCCGATCATGAGCCGCTTCTGGCAGGAGCGCGAGGAGATGGGAACATTGGTGATCGGCCTGACGCAGAACGGCGACCGCGACATGCGCCAGGTCGCCGCCCAGCTCCACATGTACCGCAGCACCCGCAATATGGCGAAGATGCTGCGCGAAAAGATCATGTCGCTCGCCGGGCGGAGTTGAGGCGTCAGCCTTCGGCTGCCGCCCGTTCCCGCAATAGCCGGCGGATCACCTTGCCCGTGGTCGTCAGTGGCAGCGATTCGACGAATTCCACCTCGCGCGGATATTCGTGCATCGAAAGCCGCATCTTCACCCAGTCCCTGATTTCGGCGGCCAGCGCCTCGCTCGGCGAATGGCCGGGCGACAGCACGACATAGGCCTTGACGATCTCGGTGCGCAGGGAATCGGGCTTGCCGACGGCGGCGGCAAGCTGCACGGCGGGATGGCCGATCAGGCAATCCTCGATTTCGGCCGGGCCAATGCGATATCCCGACGAGGTGATGACGTCGTCGTCGCGGCCCTCGAAGGTAATGTAGCCATCTTCGTCCTGCCGGCCGATATCGCCGGTGAGCAGCCAGCCGTTGGCGAATTTTCGCGCCGTTGCCGCCGCATCGTTCCAATAGCCGAGGAACATGACGGGATCCGGACTGGCGATGGCGATCTGGCCCGCCTCGCCTACCGGCAGCTCATCCCCTTTATCGTTGACGATCGCGACGCGGTGTCCCGGCACCGCCCGGCCGATAGCGCCGGCCTTGCTGACATCGTAGGCAGCGGCAGACGAGAGCACGAAATTGCATTCCGTCTGGCCATAGAATTCATTGACGGTGATGCCGAGCGTGCGTCGCGCCCATTCATAGGTCTCGCGGCCGAGTGCCTCCCCGGCCGAGCCGATCGTGCGCAGCACCAGATCATATTTCGAGCGGGGATCGGGAATGGATCGCATCAGCCTCAGTGCCGTCGGCGGGATGAAGGCGTTGCGCACATCCATCTCCGCCATGATCCGATAGGCCATGTCGGCATCGAATTTCTGCGCCGGCGACGAGACGACGGGAATGCCGAGCAGAAGGCTCGGCAGCAGCGCGTTGAGCAGACCGCCCGCCCAGGCCCAGTCGGACGGAGTCCAGACCTTGTCGCCCACCTTCGGAAAACCCTCATGGGCGAACTGCATGCCGGGAATATGACCGGGCAGAACACGATGACCATGCAATGCGCCTTTCGGCGGTCCTGTAGTCCCCGAGGTGAAGATCATCAGCGCCGGGTCGTCGGGCGTTGTCTTCTCTCCTTCGAAGACCGGCGCATAGGATACGATGAGATCGGCAAAGGAGAGAGCGTCGGGAGCGCCATCGACGCTGATCACATGCCGCAGTTCCGGCAGACGATCGCGGATTTGCCGGATGCGATCGAGGCCGAAATCATTGGTGACGATTGCCGCCGCACCCGAGATTCTCAGCCGATATTCCAGGGCCTCGACGCCGAACAGCAGCGCCAGCGGCAAGGCGATCGCGCCCATCTTATAAATCGCGACATGCGCAACCACGGTCTCGAACGATTGGGGCATCAGCAGAGCGACGCGATCGCCGCGCTTGATGCCGAGCGATGCCAGTGCATTGGCGAACATGGAAGAGCTGCCGGAAAGCTCACTATAGGTCAGCGAAAGATGATCGCCGTCCGGACTGAAATGTTCGAGACAGACACGCTTCGGATCCTTCGCCGCCCAATCGTCACTGACGGCGCGGCCGATATTGAAATCCTCCGGAATGCGCCAGGAAAAATCACGGTAAAGATCGTCATAGCGATCATGGGACGGCAGTCGCATAGTCGGATTCCGGTGAAATGCTGCAGCAGCTAACACCTTGAGGCGCGGATGTGCAAGCCGCAGACGACAACGGCAGCCTGTCACGGACCGTTGTTATCATTGCTGCGCAGATTCCTCGTTCGCAGCCCTGCGACTTTGGCGGTTTCGCCCTAGATCAGGGAAAGCCGCACGGGGGTGTCTCAATTCATGGAGTCGTTTCATGGAATACGTCAAATTTGGAAAGACCGGTCTCGAAGTGTCGAAAATCTGCCTCGGCTGCATGACCTTCGGCGACCCCGGCCGCGGCAACCATGCATGGAGCCTGCGGGAAGAGGAAAGCCGAACGATGATCAGGCAGGCGATCGACCTCGGCATCAATTTTCTTGACACCGCCAACACCTATTCCAACGGTTCATCAGAGGAGATCGTCGGCCGCGCCATCAAAGACTTCGCCAAGCGCGAGGACATCGTTCTGGCGACCAAGGTGTTCAACCGTATGCGGCCGGGTCCGAACGGCGCCGGCCTGTCACGCAAGGCGATCTTCGACGAGATCGACAATAGCCTGCGCCGCCTCGACACCGATTATGTCGACCTCTACCAGATCCACCGTTTCGACTACACGACGCCGATCGAGGAAACGCTGGAAGCGCTGCATGACGTGGTCAAATCGGGCAAGGCGCGTTATATCGGCGCCTCCTCGATGTATGCTTGGCAGTTCGCCAAGGCGCTCTACGTCTCAAGGCTGAACGGCTGGACGGAATTCGTCAGCATGCAGAACCATTTGAATCTGCTCTACCGCGAGGAAGAGCGCGAGATGCTGCCTTTGTGCGAAGACCAGAAGATTGCGGTCATCCCCTGGAGCCCGCTCGCCCGCGGCCGCCTGACCCGCAATTGGGACGAGACGACGGCGCGCAGCGAGACCGACGAATTCGGCAAGACGCTCTACACGCAATCCATCGATGCTGACCGCAGAATAGTCGAGGCCGTGGCCGGCATCGCCAGCGCCCGCGGCATTTCCCGCGCCCAAGTCGCCACCGCCTGGATCCTGCAGAAAAGCGTGGTGACCGCGCCGATCATCGGCGCGTCCAAACCGAACCACTTGGCAGACGCCGTCGCTTCGCTCACGGTCAAGCTCACGGCCGAAGAAATCGCCGTGCTGGAAGCGCCCTATATTCCGCATGCCGTCGCCGGCTTCAAATAGCCACATCCCTCTTCTCAGCGTCCTCATAAAGACAGATCCTCTCCCGACCCCGGGAGAGGATCGGGATAAGACACGAGCCGGTCACAGTTCCGTCCTAGCGCTTGCCTGAAACATCGTGGAATCGTCTCATGACTACTGTTCCCTTCGAGCCCCGCCGCTTCCGCACCACCGCCGCCTATTACGGCCGTTTCCGCGTTCCCTATCCCGACGCACTGATCGAACGCGTGATCACCAGAACTGGCCTTCGCCCCGGCGACCGTCTGCTCGACCTCGGCTGCGGTCCGGGCCAGATCGGCATCGCCTTCGCCGCTGCGAAACGAACTCGCCACCCTGGCGCCGGATGGAAAATTCACCGAGATCGTTGAGGCCAACGCGCTCATCGCCTTCCGCGACTAAACTATCTCTGGCTGCCCGGATCGAGCTGCCGGCGCATGGTCACCAGAAATTGCTCGGCAAGCCCCCGGTCCTCGACGGCGCGGGCAAGGATGACGGCGCCCATCATCGATGAGAGCGTCGTCGCGGCATTGGCGCGGCGTTCCTCTTCGCTGTCGCCGGGAACAATATCGGCAAGTGTGTCGACCAGCACGGACAGTCCGTCACTGAAGACGGCGCGAACCGCGCCGCGGCTGCGGCTCACCTCCTGAATCAGCGTTGCGAAGACGCAGCTGCCGCCGGGATCATCAACCGTGCGCCAGTGGATATAATGGTCAAGAAGTGTTTCGAGCGGCCGGTCGGGCGAACTGGCAATATGCTCCTTCCAGCGCTCTTCCACCCGATCGATCAGCTTGCGGCTGACCTCAAGTGCCAGCTCATCCTTGGAGCTGAAGTGACCGTAAAAGCCGCCATGCGTCAGCCCTGCCGCCTTCATGATGTCGGCAACGCCAACGCCGTCAAAACCGTTTTCCCGGAAGAGCACGCCGGCAACACTCAGAATCTTCTCGCGGTTTTCGGCAAATTTCTCGCGGCTGACCCGCATCGTCGTCTCCGGAAATAGTGGCTTGACAATTTATATGATGTCCATCATCAATACGCAAGAAATATGATGACCATCATGTAAATCGGTCCAGTATCTTCCCCGAGAATCCGAACGGAACAGCGTACATGGTTTCCACAGCCCTTGCCTCAACCCTTGCCCGGCGCAACATTCATTACGGTTGGGTCGTCGTTGCCGCCACCTTCCTCACCATGCTGGTGACGGCGGGCGCCATGGGCGCTCCCGGCGTGCTGATCAAGCCGCTGCAGGACGAATTCGGCTGGGAAACCTCGCAGATTTCCTCCGCCCTCGCGATCCGCCTGATCCTGTTCGGCTTCATGGGGCCGTTTGCCGCCGCCTTCATGAATTATTTCGGAGTGCGCAAGGTCATCGTCTTTGCGTTGACGCTGATCGGCATAGGCTTTGTCGGCTCGCTGTTCATGACGACGCTGTGGCAGCTCCTGCTGCTCTGGGGCATCGTCGTCGGCTTCGGCACGGGATTGACGGCCATGGTGCTCGCCGCGACGGTGTCGACGCGCTGGTTCACCAGGCATCGCGGTCTTGTCGTCGGCATGCTTTCGGCAAGCTCGGCCACCGGCCAGCTCGTCTTTCTGCCGCTGATGGCGGAGCTGACGGAGCGTTACGGCTGGCGATCGACGGTGTTTTTCGTCTGCGCCATGATCATGGTCGCCGCCCTTGCCGTTCTCGCCTTCATGCGCGACCGGCCGGCTGACGTCAATTTGCCCTCTTTGGGCGAGGCGCATGTCACGCCGGCACCGGCCAAGCCGACGCTCGGCGCTGCCTTGATGACGCCCATCACCACGCTGCGCGAGATTTCGACCACCTCGACCTTCTGGATTCTCTTTGCCACCTTCTTCATCTGCGGCCTCAGCACTAACGGCCTGATCCAGACCCATTTCGTCACCCTCTGTGGCGATTTCGGCATCGTGCCGGTGGCCGCCGCCAGCGTGCTGGCCGTCATGGGCATCTTCGATTTCTTCGGCACTATCGGCTCCGGCTGGCTGTCCGACCGGTTCGACAATCGCTGGCTGCTGTTCTGGTACTACGGCCTGCGCGGCCTCTCGCTGCTTTATCTGCCCTTCAGCGACTTCAGCTTCTACGGCCTTTCGATCTTTGCCATCTTCTATGGCCTCGACTGGATCGCCACCGTGCCGCCGACAGTCAAGATCGCCGCCGACCGCTTCGGCCGCGAAAAGGCCGGCCTCGTCTTCGGATGGGTCTTTGCCGGCCATCAGCTGGGCGCCGCCACCGCCGCCTATGGCGCCGGCCTCTCGCGCACGGAACTGTCGAGCTATCTGCCCGCCTTCTTCGTCGCCGGCGCCTTCTGCCTGCTGGCCTCGATCCTTGCGATCACGCTGAAGAAATCAGGCCTGCCGAGCGCGGCGCCTGCTGCGGCCCATTGATCTCAGAGAGGATCCGACCTCGACGCAAAGTCGGACCTCTCCGCCGGATTGCCGCGATAACTTCGCTCGCCCGTATTGCATGCGCGGGCGCACACATGTTAGACACCCGCCTCGTCGGTATCCGTTGCCCCATTGGCGGAATTGGTAGACGCGCTCGACTCAAAATCGAGTTTCGAAAGAAGTGCTGGTTCGACCCCGGCATGGGGCACCAGCCTCCGCTTCCGTCAGGAACGAAGGCGCACTGGCTTCAACCCGCGGGCCTCGATCCCGATACGGAACGAATTTGCATCCGAATAAAATTACTTATTCTTCAACAGCCACATCTTGCCGGCCATGGTGATGCCGTAGACGTCCTTTGATGCGTCGTCGTCCAGATGCCGCCGCTCGAGGAAACCCGGCTCCTTCAGCTCACCCAGCGTCTTGGCCGTGACCGATTTCACTTTCTGAGGCCGCTCTTTCCACCGGTCGGTTTTTGCGTAGGTTACGGTCGCGTTCTGATGCGTCCATTTGTTGGCCGGCTGAGGATAAAGATCTCCATCCCTGGCGAGTTTGAGTCCGGCGATCTGGGACGGGGTAAGTTCAATCATATGAAAATCCTGTGCAGGTCCTTGCGCTGGGAACGCGCTTCGACCGAAGGCGTGCTCATAGCACCGACGGAGGTCTTCCACCACCACATTGCGATAGCAGCGCCACGAAAGGTGAAAACCCGGCTCACGCAGGAACCGGGCCTCGCCCTTCGCTGATATTTCATCAGTAACAGCGCCGCACAGTCCGGGTAACCTCGCCGTCCTCGGTCTGGCGGGTGACGCTTCTGGTTTCGCAGCCATTGTCGCGATAGCGACGGTGCTCGCGTTCTCGGACACCGAAGGTCAAGCCGCGCTCGCTGATGGTGATGCCGGGCCGGACCCGCTCCTGGCGATAGCCGTCGTCGTCATAGGTGCGCTCTCGGACATAGACGCTGTCGGCGAGAACAGGGGCTGCAAACGAGCAGGCGGCAAGCGCCGCCACAGTACAGTTCAAGATGATCTTCCGCATCTCGTTTCTCCTTTTGGTGATGAAGGGGCAACGACCTGAGCGAAGACTGGTTCCAACATCCGTGGCGCGCCGACGATGGCGATCCTTTTGCCGACGATATCTGTTTCCGGCTGGCCAAGGGCACCGACCAAGCTCTCAAAACGCAAATCAACTGTTTAATTTTGTTTAAGCTTCGTCCAATGTGGCGGCCGTTACCATCAGGCGAGGCCAGACGTGCATCAAGAAGTAGGACTCATCGCGACGGTCGCCGTCAGTTTTGTTTTCGCGGCGGTCCTCGGTTATGGCGCCGACCGGCTCCGGCTGCCGCCGCTCGTCGGCTATCTGGTGGCCGGCATCATGATGGGGCCGTTCACCCCAGGCTTCGTCGCCGACACCGCGCTTGCCGGCCAGCTCGCCGAAATGGGCATCATTCTGCTGATGTTCGGCGTCGGCCTGCATTTTTCCGCCTCCGATCTGCTCGCTGTGCGCGGTATCGCCGTGCCGGGTGCGATCGGACGGATATTCTTTGCCACATTGCTGGGCATCGGCCTCTGCAAGCTCTGGGGCTGGAGCCTCGGCGCCGGCATCGTCTTCGGCCTCAGCCTGTCGGTGGCAAGCACCGTCGTGCTCCTGAAGGCGCTGGAGGAGCGCAATCTCGTCAATGCGGCAAGCGGGCGCGTCGCCGTCGGGTGGCTGATCGTCGAAGATCTGGCGATGGTGCTGGCGCTGGTGCTGCTGCCGGCGCTGGCAGAACTTCTCGGTGGTCATGCCGTCGATACGACCAATCATGGTCTTGGCGAACTGCCGCTGGCGCTGACGATCGGGTTGACCTTGTTGAAGGTGGCGGCCTTCGCCGCCATGGCGATCTTCCTCGGCCCTCGGATCGTGCCCTGGCTGCTGACGATGATCGCGCGCACCGGATCGCGCGAGCTCTTCACGCTGACGGTGCTGGCGATCGCCCTCGGCATTGCCTTCGGCTCGGCTGCGATCTTCGGGGTCTCCTTTGCGCTCGGCGCCTTCTTCGCCGGCGTCGTCATGAGCGAATCCCAGCTCAGCCACAGAGCAGCCGCCGATTCGCTGCCGTTGCAGAACGCCTTCTCCGTGCTGTTCTTCGTCTCCGTCGGCATGCTCTTCGACCCATCGATCCTAGTGCGCCAGCCGCTGGCCGTGATGGGGGCCCTCGCACTCATCATCCTCGGCAAGGCCATCATCACCTTCGCGATCGTCATGCTGCTGCGCTATCCGATCAGCATGGGCCTGACCTTGGCCGGCGGCCTTGCCCAGATCGGCGAATTTTCCTTCATCCTCGCCGGCCTCGGCGTCTCGCTCGGGCTGCTGCCGCATGAGGGCCAGGATATGATCCTTGCCGCCGCGATCCTGTCGATCACGCTCAACCCGATCGTCATCGTCGCAAGCGACGGCCTGAAGAAATATATGCATTCGAAATGGCCCCTCCTCTTTGAAAACTACGGCAGAAAGAATCAGAAGACGCTGGGCAAGGAACTTGAAAAGATCAGGGCTCTCGGCGAGGAGCGCCAACGCCAGCACCAGCTGAAGATGCAGCAGCTGATCGAAACCTTCCCGCTGTTCTCCCAGGTCGGTGAGGATGCGCAGGAGGAGCTGCTGCTGCTCTTCAAGGCAAGGTCGGCCCCGCCCGGCGAGCGGGTCATCCGCCGCGGCGATCGCGGCGACAGCATGTATTTCATCTCCTCGGGTGCGGTCGAAGTGCGGGTCGCCAGCGGCGCGATCCGCCTCGAACCGGGCGCCTTCTTTGGCGAGATGGCGCTGCTGAGCGGCGGGCGGCGCACGGCCGACGTCATCGCCGTCGACTTCTGTCAGTTCGAGGTGCTCGAGCGGCGCGACTTCAACATGTTCATGTCGCACCATCCCAACCTGCGGGCGATCGTCAGCGAAATGGCCCAGAAGCGCACGGAGATGAATGTGTTGCGGCAGCAATGGGAAAAGTCGATGGATCTGTCCTGAAACCGCAGCCACCACAGGGTCGCAATCCGTTCAGGACGATGCCGGCCAATAACCGTCGGAACGGAAATCCGCGGGGATCGGATCGAGCCGCGACAGCGCTTCGGCGGCGAAATCGATCTGCATCGACAGATACCTCAGCGCCGCCGGCATCGGTGCGCCGGTCACAAATTCCCGGATGCGGGAGGGATGATAGCCGCTTTCGTTGAGCCGCCGGACGGCTTCGCGGCGAACGTCGTCGCGGTTCGGCCTGTCGTCAGTATGCCCGTCCGTCGAAGCGGCCTGCCCACGGCCGCCCTCGATCACCTTGAATTTCATGTCGCGTCACCCTGCACGTCGCCCTCAAACCAGCTTGCCGCAGAATCGCCGATTCGCCATCCCATGAAATCTTGGGAGAGACATCGATGCACGCATCACGAAATTTTTAGGCGGTGGGTGGCACGAAGGACACGGGCGAGCATTTACAGGGCGGTCTACGGCCCCTAAAGCTCTTTTGCACCGCAACAGGAAGGGAACGGAATGCTCCGCAGACTTTACGACTGGACCATGTCTCTGGCCGCGCGCAAATCGGCCGAAGCCTGGCTCGCCGTCATCGCCTTCGTCGAAAGCTCCGTCTTTCTCGTCCCCGCCGATGTGCTGTTCCTGCCGATGGCACTCGCCAAACCGGAGCGCTCCTATCGCTATGCGCTGATTGCGACTATCGCCTCCGTGCTCGGCGGCATCGCAGGCTGGGCGCTGGGTCACTACGCTTATGAAGCGGTGGCGCGGCCAGTTCTCGAATTCTATGGCAAGCTCGATGCCTTTGAGGAGATGAAGGCCTACGTCACCTACGAGTGGATCCTCCTGCTGCTTGTCACATCAGGCCTTGCGCATCTGCCGCCGATCAAGATCGTGACGATCCTGTCCGGCGTCATTAACGTCAATCTGGGGCTTTTCATCATCTCGGCGATCGTGGCCCGCGGCGCGCGTTTCCTTCTCCTCGCCTGGCTGCTACGCCGCTATGGCGAGCCGATCCGCGACTTCATCGAGAAGCGCCTCGGCCAGCTCGTCGGCATCGGTGCCACTGCGGTGATCGTGCTATACGTCGGCTACCGCTCTTTCGCTCACTAAAGCGTTTCGTTTTTCTTCGAATAACGAAGATGCTCTATCTATTTTAATTTTACGCAATTCTGGACGCAAAACCGCTTCACACTTTTGCTGGAATTGCTCTAAGCCAAACTCTCGCGGAGTTCCGCCATGACTGCCACCGCCTCGCCGCTCGCCCGTCCCGGCTTCGTCTATTCCATGTTGCTCGCTATCGGCATGGCGGCAGTGGTCGGCGGCGCCCTCGGTTTCCAGTATATCGGCGGCTATATCCCCTGCGCGCTCTGCCTGTTGCAGCGTCAGCCCTATTATTATGCCATTCCGATCGCCATTCTCGCAGCGATCTGCGAGTTCTTCGGTCTGCCAAACTGGATTTCCCGCGCGATGATTCTGGCAGCCGGCATTCTGATGCTCGTTACCGCCGGCATGGGCGTCTATCACGCCGGCGTCGAATGGCACTTCTGGCCAGGCCCGGCCACCTGCTCGACCACCGCAAGCAGCATGACGACCAATGCCGGCGATCTGCTCGGCGAACTCAACACGATCAAGGGCCCATCCTGCACCGATGCGGCGCTCAGGGTACTCGGCCTGTCTTTTGCCGGCTGGAACGTCATTGCGGGAATCCTGCTTGCGGCCTTCGCTTTCGTCGGCGTTCGCAAAACCGCCTGACGCATGTCGCCGAGGACATGCGCAACGGGTCGCTGATAACGACATGGAAGCAAAGAGCCGAAGCGCGGTTGCGGACTCCCGGTCGCTGCGACGCTGTTGACGGGTGCGATCAGGGCTGCAGTTCGGTATCCCAGTAGAGATAGTCGAGCCAGCTGTCGTGAAGATAGTTTGGCGGAAACAGCCGGCCGTTATTGTGCAGATCCTGCACCGTCGGCTGGTAGGGCTTCTGCGCCGGGAACATGCCTGCCTGCTTCGGAAGCTTGCTGCCCTTGCGCAGATTGCAAGGGGAGCAAGCCGCAACGACATTTTCCCAGGTCGTCTCGCCGCCATGGGCGCGCGGGATGACGTGGTCGAAAGTCAGGTCGTCATGCGAGCCGCAATACTGGCACTCGAACCGATCGCGCAGGAAAACGTTGAACCGGGTGAAAGCAGGATTGCGGGATGGCTGAACGTAAGTCTTCAGGCATACGACACTCGGAAGCCGCATCGAAAAGCTCGGCGAGGAAACCGAGTGTTCATATTCCGCGATGATATTCACACGGTCGAGAAATACCGCCTTGATCGCGTCCTGCCAGGACCAAAGCGACAAGGGGTAATAACTCAGCGGCCGATAGTCAGCGTTCAGAACGAGCGCCGGCAGGGCCTGCGGGGAGACTGCAATCGTCAAGGGACTCTCCTGATCGATTCGGCATCTGCACCTGTATATTAGGCCGGTTGTTACAGGATTGTGAAGTCCAATAAATTCAGAGGATAAAGGCAATTTGAAGAGTGTGGCCGATCAACCGTTCGGCACCATGTCGCGGCGCAGTTTCGCGGCGTAATAGGCCCAGAAAAGCCGGGCTGCTACCGAGCGCCATGGCGACCAGACCTGCGAAAGCTTGGCAAGCGCCTTCGCTTGCGGCCGCGCCGCAAGTCCGAGCGCGGCGCCGACGGCATTCTGCAGCGCGACGTCGCCGGCCGGAAAGACATCGGCATGGCCGCCGCAGAACATCAGATAGACCTCCGCCGTCCACGGGCCGACGCCCTTCAGCCCCGTCAGCTCGCTAAGCGCTTCGCCCGGCGGCTTCAGGCAGAGCCCGGACAGATCGAGGCGACCGGAGGCAACCGCGTCTGCGATCCGCGTCAGCGTATCGGCCTTGGCGCGCGACAGGCCGAATTCCCGCCATGCCTCTGGGTGAAGTAACAGGTAAGATTCCGCCGTCAGCGCGCCATCCGCCGGCAGCATGCGTCGCCAGATCGCCTCGGCGCTGGCGCGCGAGACCATTTGCGACACGATGATATGGGCAAGGCCGGCAAAACCGGGTTCGCGCAGCCGCAGCGGAAGCGGGCCCGCATCCGCCGCGATCGGTGCAAGGCGCGGATCGAGGCGAAGCAACGCTTCGAGCCCGAGCCTGACGTCATCGTCATTGCGAATGATCTGCACGCTTCCTCCTAGTGGTTCAAAACCGAAATCCGTGGCAGAAGAAAGCATGACCACGAGCGAGCGTCAAAAACCTGTCTTTCGTTTTGCGCCGAGCCCCAACGGACCGCTGCATCTCGGCCATGCCCTGTCGGCCTTTTTGAACCGCGACATGGCAGAAGCTCTGCAGGGCCGCCTGCTGCTGCGCATCGAAGATATCGACCAGGCCCGCTGCACCCCGGAATTCGAGGCCGGCATCCTGCGGGATCTCAACTGGCTGGGCATCGACTGGGAAAGCCCGGTGCGGCGTCAGTCGGAACATTTTCCGGAGTACCAGGCAGCGCTGCATGCGCTGATCGAACGCAGCCTGGTCTATCCGGCTTTCCTCACGCGCAGCGAGGTGAAGGCGCGGGTTGCCGCCTATGAGGCGGCAGGCGAATCCTGGCCTCGTGATCCCGATGGCACGCCGCATTATCCGCCGATTGATCGCGAGCGGCCCGAAACCGAATGGCGGGATATCCTCTCCTCCGGGAAAAGGCATGCCTGGCGTCTCGACATGCGCAAGGCGCTCGACCTGATCGGTGAACTGCTGTTCTGGACGGAAACCGGCGACAGCAGAACAGGCGAGATCGCGGCCGAGCCTGGCGTCTGGGGGGATGTCGTCCTGTCGCGCTCGGATGCTCCCTCAAGCTATCATCTTTCGGTGGTGGTCGATGACGCCCTTCAGGGCGTGACGCATGTCGTGCGCGGGCTCGACCTTTTCCACGCCACATCGGTGCACCGGCTGCTGCAGGTGCTCCTCGGCCTGCCGCAGCCCCTCTATCATCATCATCGCCTCATTCTCGACGCCGATGGCCGCAAGCTTTCGAAAAGCGAAGGTGACAGCGGGATCGCCGAATTGCGTGCCCGCGGCACGTCAGGGGCCGATATTCGCCGCCTTGTCGGGCTCTGATCGCCGTTCGACACGCTCTCTGCCGACGATCGAAAGCGTATGCGAGAACATCCGGAAGACCCGGAACTTGATCAGCGCCGCATTGATCTCCGCGCCGATGATGAAAATGACGCCGACCATGTAGAGGAAGATCAGCACGATCATGACAGAGGCGAGACCGGCATAGGTCGCGGTATAATTGGCGAAGGTGGCAAGATAATAGGCAAAGATCAATGCGCCGGCGAGCCAGAGAAGCAGCGTTAGCAGCACGCCGGGAATGACGTCGAAGACCCGTCGCTTGCCGGCCGGCAGCCAGAGATGCATGACCAGCAGGCCTACGGTCAGCACAAAAAGCGTGCCGTAGATCCGCCAGCTGAAGACGATGTCGAGCGTATCGGCAAACAGCGGAAACCAATTCCGGGCATAATCGAGCGCCAGCGGCAGCGCCACCAGCAGGATGCTGATCGCCGCGAAGATGATGACCGCGATCAGCACGTAGCCGAGGCTGGCCAGGCGGGTGAAATACCACGGCCGGGTTTCCTGCACCCGGTAGGCACGATTGAGCGAGATGCGCAGCGCCTCGACGCCGTTCGAGGCGAAATAGGCGGCCGCCAGCACCGAGATCGTCAGCAGCCCGCCGCGCGGAATGGTCAGAACCTGCAGCACCTGGTCGGCGAGTGGTTTGGCGATCGCTTCGGGCCAGGTGTCGAAGATCAGATGGATAGCGGTGGAGGAAAACTGATCGGCGCCAAGGAAACTTGCCAATGCGGTACCGAAGATCAGGAACGGGAAAACCGCAAGCAGGCTCGACAGCGCGACGTGGCTTGCCATCGCAAATCCGTCGTCCTCGACCATGTGACAAATCGCGTCATAGACCACGTCGTAGATCGTGCGCAGCACCTTCCGCATTCCGTCTCCGGCTTCCAGATTGTATCCTCTGGCCGAATATGGGAAACGAGTCCCATTTTGTACAGGAATCATTCAATGGTGGAGCAGCGCACAATCGTCGTCACCGGCTGTTCCTCCGGCATCGGCGCGCATTGCGCCCGGGCGTTGAAAGCCGATGGCTGGCGCGTCTTTGCAACGGTGCGTAAAACGGATGATCTGCCGGCCCTCGAAGCCGACGGCATTGAAACCTTCTTGATGGACTATGCCAGAACCGAGACGATCACCGAGCTGGTCGGCGCGGTTCTCGAACGCAGCCGCGGTCGCATCGACGCGCTCTTCAACAACGGTGCCTATGGCCAGCCGGGCGCCGTCGAGGATCTTTCGACGGCAGCGCTGCGCGCGCAGTTCGAGGCGAATTTCTTCGGCTGGCACGAATTGACGCGGCAGGTCATCCCGACGATGCGCAAACATGGCCAGGGCCGGATCGTGCAATGTTCGTCCATTCTCGGCGTCGTCCCCTATCGCTATCGCGGCGCCTACACCGCCTCCAAATTCGCGCTCGAGGGCCTCAGCGTCACCCTGCTCATGGAACTGCACGGCAGCGGCATCCATGTCAGCCTGATCGAACCCGGACCGATCGCCACGCGTTTCACCGCCAATGCGCTCGCAAAGATCAAGGAAAACATCGATGTCGAGAACTCGCCGCACGCAGCCGATTATGTCAGGCAGTTGGCGAGGCTTGAGGGTTCGGGGCCGGTCAATCGTCATAAACTTGGCCCCGAGGCGGTTTATTCGGTATTGAAACACGCATTGAACTCGAAAAATCCAAGGCCACATTACCCCGTAACGACTCCGGCTAAACAGGGCATGCTCCTGAAGCGGCTGCTTCCGGCGGACCTCTTCTACCGCCTGATGCGCTGGACGGACTGAGAAAGCTGAATGCCATGTCCACAATCACCTATATCCTTGCGGTCATCGTCATGGGCGTCGTCGCCCTCGTGCTGATCCGCGGCCTCTTCAACATGATGAAGGGCGGCGACGCCAACCTTTCCAATAAGCTGATGCAGCTTCGCGTCCTCCTGCAGGCAGTCGCCGTCATCCTGATCATGCTGACGCTCTGGATCACCGGCGGCGGCCGCCCGACCTGAGGAAACCGTGGAGGGGCTTTTGATGATGCACGCACTGGATTCCCGTGACATCCCTCGAGACAAGCCCGAGGACAGGAATGAGGGAGGTGAGGCGAGCGGCTTAGGGAAACACTCCGACGCGGTGTGCGTCAGTATGCCGGAGCGAATTTGGCGACAAGGCCAACCCCACCCTCCGTCATCCTCGGGCTTGAGCCGAGGATCCATCCCCATAGCCGCTGACAGATGCGGTGTGGATGCCCGGCTCAAGCCCGAGCATGACGGAGCTTGGGGCAATGCCACCGCCCTCTCCTCGATCGGCGGTGCGGCATGGTGAAACTCAACAAGATCTACACGAAGACCGGCGACGACGGCACGACGGGCCTGGCTTCCGGCCCGCGCCGCCGGAAGGACGATCTGCGCGTCGAGGCCTATGGCACGATCGACGAGGCCAATTCCGCGATCGGCCTGGCGCGGCTTTACACGACAGACTTGGTCGACCTCGACACGATGCTGAAGTCGATCCAGAACGATCTCTTCGACCTCGGCGCCGATCTCGCCACGCCCGACACCGGCGAACCGCCGGCCTATGAGCCGCTGCGGATCGTCGAGACGCAGGTCGAGCGCATCGAGCGCGATATCGATCGGCTGAACGCCGACCTCAATCCGCTGACATCCTTCATTCTGCCGGGAGGCAGCCCGGCCGCCGCGCATCTGCATCTAGCCCGCACGATTGCGCGGCGGGCCGAGCGGCTGATGGTGACGCTGGCGCGCATGGAGGGCGAAATTGTCGGCGGGCCCGCGATGAAATATATCAACCGGCTTTCCGATTTCCTCTTCGTCGCGGCCCGCCATGCAAATGACCAGGGTCGTGCGGATGTGCTTTGGGTTCCGGGAAAAAACAGATAGGTTTGCCGCGATCACGATTGCCGGGGGGCCTTAATGTTCATACCACTTCACGACGCCAATACGCTCAAACATATCAAGGTTCAGTGGGTGACGCTGGCCTTGATCGCGCTGAATGTCGCAATCTGGCTCTTCACCAGCCTGGAGAGCGAACAGGCAGCCCAGGCAACGACCGTCGGCCTCGGCTACATCCCGGCGGTCGTCTTCGGGCAGGCGCAATTGGCCGAGGGACTGGACATCGTGCCGGGGCCGCTGACCTATATCACCTATGCCTTCGTCCATTCGGGCTTCTGGCATCTGGCCGGCAACATGGTCTTCCTCTGGGTCTTCGGCGACAATGTCGAGGATGGGATGGGCCATATGCGCTTCCTGCTTTTCTATCTCCTCTGCGCGGCCGCCGGCGCACTTTGCCACGGCTTGCTGACGACGACCCCGGAAGCGCCGCTGGTCGGCGCCTCGGGGGCGATCTCCGGGGTCGTTGCCGCTTATGTCATGCTGCATCCGCGCGTCAGGGTCTGGGTGCTGGTGTTTTTACGTGTGCCCTTGCCGCTGCCGGCCTTCGTGCCGCTGCTTTTGTGGATCGGCCAGCAGTTCTTCATGCTGGCTTTTGCACCCGACGCCGACGTCTCCTGGGGCGCCCATGTCGGCGGCATCCTTGCAGGCGCTGTTTTGATCGTGGCGCTGCGTCGTCGCGGCGTTCCGCTTTTCGATCGGGAAATCGTGACGCCGCGCGCGGTGAGGAACGAAGCCGGCGCCGGTGCGGCCGTTACGGCCGGCGCGGACGGGCGTCTCCTCTGGGGCCGTGGCCGGCGTTAACGGATATATTGACGTGCACGTAAACGTCCATATATTGCCGAAGCAATCCCCTGCCTGCGTCATGCAAGCGTTGTATTTGGGGGAAAAACGCGTATCCATGTCGCCATTCGACAATCGAAGCGGCGCTCAAGCGCGCATTTTCCTCAAAAGCCTCGCTGAAGCCAGTTTTACTTGAAGGAGACCCCATGAAGATTCTCGTGCCCGTCAAACGGGTTGTCGACTACAACGTGAAGATCCGGGTGAAGCCGGATGGTTCGGGTGTCGAGCTTGCCAATGTGAAGATGTCGATGAACCCGTTCGACGAAATCTCGGTGGAAGAGGCGCTGCGGCTGAAGGAAGCCGGCAAGGCAGAAGAAGTGGTGGTGGTGTCGATCGGCCCGGCCAAGGCTGAGGAAACCTTGCGCACCGCCCTGGCCATGGGCGCCGACCGGGCGATCCTGGTCGAGACCGACGATCAGGTCGAGCCGCTCGCCGTCGCCAAGATCCTCAAAGGCGTCGCCGATGCCGAACAGCCCGGCCTCATCATCGTCGGCAAGCAGGCGATCGACGATGATAGCAACCAGACCGGCCAGATGCTGGCGGCGCTGCTCGGTTCGGCCCAGGCGACCTTCGCCTCGAAGATCGAGATCGACGCTGCCGTCCCTGGGGGCAAGGCTGAGGTGACCCGCGAGGTCGACGGCGGCCTGCAGACGATCGAGATCAAGCTGCCGGCGGTCATCACCACCGATCTGAGGCTCAATGAACCGCGTTATGCCTCGCTGCCGAACATCATGAAGGCGAAGAAGAAGCCGCTCGACAAGAAGAGCCCTGCCGATTTCGGCGTCTCCACGACGCCGCGGCTGAAGGTGTTGAAGACCGAGGAGCCGAGTGGCCGCAAGGCCGGCGTCAAGGTCAAGTCGGTCGCTGAGCTGGTCGACAGGCTGAAGAACGAAGCCGGCGTGCTGTAATCGGGTTGGAACAGGAGCAATTATCATGACCATTCTTCTTCTGGCCGACCATGACGGCAATCACCTCTCCGACCAGACCGCCAAGGCGCTGACCGCTGCCTCAAAGATCGGCTCCGACGTGCATGTGCTGGTCGCCGGCAAGGCCGCCAAGGCTGCCGCCGAACAGGCTACCAAGCTTTCCGGCGTTTCCAAGGTGCTGCTGGCCGAAAGCGATGCGCTTGCCAACAATCTCGCCGAGCCGCTTGCCGATCTGGTCGTCTCGCTCGCCGGCTCCTATGACACGATCGTCTCGGCCGCCACCTCGGTCGGCAAGACGGTGCTGCCGCGGGTCGCCGCTCTGCTCGATGTCGCCCAGGTGTCGGAGATCATCGAGGTCGTCAGCCCCGATACCTTCAAGCGGCCGATCTATGCCGGCAACGCCATCCAGACGGTGCAGGCAAGCGATGCCAGGAAGGTCATCACCGTGCGCACCGCCTCGTTTGCCTCGGCGCCGGAAGGCGGCTCGGCCAGCGTCGAGGCGATCGCGGCTGTTTCCGATCCAGGCCTGTCGCGCTTCGTCTCCGATGCGCTGTCGACGTCCGAACGTCCGGAACTGACCTCGGCCAAAGTCATCATCTCGGGCGGCCGGGCGCTCGGTTCGGCCGAGAAGTTCAAGGAGGTCATCCTGCCGGTTGCCGACAAGCTCGGGGCTGCCGTCGGTGCATCGCGCGCCGCCGTCGATGCCGGTTATGCGCCGAACGACTGGCAGGTCGGCCAGACCGGCAAGGTGGTGGCGCCCGATCTCTATATCGCCTGCGGCATCTCCGGGGCCATCCAGCATCTCGCCGGCATGAAGGATAGTAAGGTGATCGTCGCCATCAACAAGGACGAGGAGGCGCCGATCTTCCAGGTTGCCGATTACGGCCTTGTCGCCGATCTGTTCGACGCCCTGCCGGAATTGCAAAAGGCGCTGTAAAGCATGGCACGCAAAACTGCACGGCGGTTTGCGAGGACATATGCCTAAAGGCAAGGACCTGAAGCGCGACAAGCGAATCTGAAAGATCGCAACGCGCTTCAAAGCCGCCAATGCTTTCCTTTCGCACTTGCGAATGACTGGAAAATTGTCTTTTATCTGCTGCCGGGCGATCTTTCGTCCGGCAGTAATGCTAAAATAATGCGGCAACGCGGGGGCGACTGCCGAGCGGGGGTTTGGAGATGAGTGCGGTGTTGAAGAATATTGGGATCATCGGTGCCGGCCAGATGGGCTGCGGCATCGCGCATGTTTCGGCCGCCGCAGGGTACAGGGTCCACATCTACGATCTCTCGCAGGACCGCATCGAATCCGGCCTTGCCACCATCAATGGCAATCTTGCCCGACTGGTGACGAACGGCAAGATGAGCGATGAGGAACGCAAATCGACGTTGTCGCGCATAACCGGCTCGGCCGATGTCAACGACCTCGCTCCGTCCGATCTGGTCATCGAGGCAGCCACGGAGGACGAAAGTGTCAAGCGCAAGATTTATAGTCAGGTTTGTCCGGTGATGAAGCCGGAAGCGCTGCTTGCCACCAACACCTCCTCTCTTTCGATTACCCGGCTTGCTGCCGCCACCGACCGCCCCGAACGCTTCATGGGCATTCATTTCATGAACCCGGTGCCTGTCATGAAGCTGGTAGAACTGGTGCGCGGCATCGCCACCGATGAGAAGACCTTCTCCGCCGCCAAAGAATTCGTCGGCACCCTGGAAAAGACCATTACTGTCGCCGAGGACTTCCCGGCCTTCATCGTCAACCGCATCCTGCTACCGATGATTAACGAAGCGATCTATACGCTCTATGAAGGTGTCGGCACGGTCGATGCCATCGATACGGCGATGAAGCTCGGCGCCAACCATCCGATGGGGCCGCTGCAGCTTGCCGACTTCATCGGCCTCGACACCTGCCTGTCGATCATGCAGGTGCTGCATGACGGGTTGGCGGACTCGAAATATCGACCCTGCCCGCTATTGGTGAAATATGTCGAAGCCGGCTGGCTCGGACGCAAATCCGGCCGCGGCTTCTACGACTATCGCGGCGAGGTGCCCGTCCCGACACGCTAAGCGGGACATCACCAAAAAGGGCGAATGGACCGAACGCCCGCGAAATGCTTTCCTTGCCGTGAACGGGGGAAACGCCATGTCGACCGAAACACCGATGTTCCTGCTGCAGTGCTGCGTCCTTATAGGAATTGCCGGCGTTTTCCTGATCAGAGGAAATGGCGACTCCTGACCGGCATCCTTACGATCCGATCGCACCCTTGATCAAAGTCTTGGCGTCCTCGCTGTCCCAGGCGGCGGGTCCGTTCATGGCGGAGATCAGGCAGCCCTTGTCGTCAAGCAGCAGCGTCACCGGCAGGCCGAAGGCGAGACCCTCCTTCTTCAGGCTATTGAAGGCGCCGATCGTGTTGTCGCGGTAAAGCTGCAACGCGTCGACGCCGGTCTCGGCTAGGAAAGCCTTTGGCTTCTCGTCGTCCCCCGTATCGATATTGATCGGCACGACTTGGAACTTGTCGCCGCCCATCTGCTTTTCCAGTGCGTTCAGCGCCGGCATCTCCTCGCGGCAGGGCACGCACCACGTGGCCCAGAGATTGAGCAGCACGGTCTTGCCGGCGAAATGGTCGAGTGTCAGCGGTTTGCCGCCAGGGCCATTGAAGGATACGGCGGTCAGCTTGCGCGGCTCGTTGGCGGCGACCATCGCTGCAACCTGCCCCTTCATCAGCGGCGTCAGATTGGCGGCGCGTTCCCTGGCCAGCGGGCATTCGACCGAAGCCGTATCGCCGATGCCATTGCCAATCCCCGTCTCCTTCACGTATACCGCTGCCGCACCGGCAATAACGCCTGCAACGGCGGCGATTGCGATCAGTTTTACGGACGGCAGGCCGAAGGGTTTTTTTGTCGTCATTTCATTCTCCAGGACGGGCATCTTTCATGGCCGAGAGCAACACGGACACCAAATCCTCCAACCAGATGTGGGGTGGGCGCTTCGCCTCCGGCCCGGACGCGATCATGGAGGAGATAAATGCCTCGATCGGTTTCGACAAGAAGCTATTCGCCCAGGATATTCGCGGTTCCATCGCTCATGCGACGATGCTCGCCCATCAGGGGATCATCTCGGCCGAGGATAAGGACAAGATCGTTCACGGGCTAAACACGATCCTGTCAGAAATCGAAAGGGGCAATTTCGAATTCTCGCGCCGGCTCGAAGACATCCATATGAACATCGAAGCGCGCCTGGCGACGCTGATCGGACCGCCCGCCGGCCGGCTGCACACCGCCCGCTCGCGCAACGACCAGGTGGCGCTCGACTTCCGCCTCTGGGTCAAGGAAGAGCTCGAGAAGACCGAGAAGATGCTGACCGGCCTGATTGCCGCCTTCCTCGACCGCGCCGAGGAACATGCCGAAAGCGTCATGCCGGGCTTCACCCATCTGCAGACCGCCCAACCCGTGACCTTCGGCCATCACTGCATGGCCTATGTGGAAATGTTCGGCCGCGACCGTTCGCGCGTGCGCCACGCCATCGAGCATCTGGACGAGAGCCCAATCGGCGCGGCGGCCCTGGCCGGCACCGGCTACCCGATCGATCGCCACATGACGGCCAAGGCGCTGGGGTTCCGCGAGCCGACCCGCAACTCGATCGACACGGTTTCCGACCGCGACTTCGCCATCGAGTTCCTGGCGATCGCCGCGATAACGGGCATGCATCTGTCGCGTCTCGCGGAAGAGATCGTCATCTGGTCGACGCCGCAATTCGGTTTCGTGCGCCTGTCCGACGCCTTTTCGACGGGATCCTCGATCATGCCGCAGAAGAAGAACCCGGATGCAGCCGAACTGGTGCGCGCCAAGACCGGCCGCATTAACGGCTCGCTGATCGCGCTGCTGACGATCATGAAGGGCCTGCCGCTCGCCTATTCCAAGGACATGCAGGAAGACAAGGAACAGGTCTTTGACGCGGCCGAGAGCCTGGAACTGGCGATCGCCGCCATGACCGGCATGGTGCGCGACATGACCGTCAACACCGCGCGCATGAAGGCGGCGGCCGGCTCCGGCTTCTCGACGGCGACCGACCTTGCCGACTGGCTGGTGCGCGAAGCCGGCCTGCCCTTCCGCGACGCCCATCACGTGACCGGCCGCGCCGTGGCGTTGGCCGAAAGCAAGGGCTGCGGTCTTGCCGAACTGCCGCTCGCCGACCTGCAGGCGATCCATTCTGATATCACCAACAAGGTCTATGACGTGCTGACCGTCGAAGCCTCGGTCGCCAGCCGCAAGAGCTTCGGCGGCACGGCCCCCTCCGAGGTGCGCAAGCAGATCGCCTTCTGGCGCGCCCGCAACTGAAAGAAAGGCGAAGCGAAAAGCCGCTTCGCCCTTCCCTTGCACGGGGAAAGACCATCCAACAATCAGGGTGCACAAGGCGGAGAAACTTCGCTATGAAGATGTCCATCGTTCGGAATGAATGATGTCCGCCATATCTCGTACAAGAGGATTCCATGCAGAAGAGCTTGCCGCACCTCATTCGTTTGACGGCGGTCATCGCCGTCATCGGCCTTGCCGTTGCCGGATGCGGGCGCAAAGGCGATCTCGACCCGCCGAGCGCTGCGGCAACGAAAGAAGGCGACGTTTCCAAGCCGACGAAACAGCCGGGAACCATTGACAAGCCCTTCCTTCTCGATCCTCTTCTTTAAGGCATAAGCCCGTGAACCATTTCGAGTACCGCCACGGCATCCTTCACGCCGAGAACGTTCCCGTTCCCGAGATCGCCAAGGCGGTCGGCACGCCGTTCTACGTCTATTCCACCGCCACCCTGGAACGCCATTACCGGGTCTTCTCCGAAGCCTTCGCGGATATGGACTCGATGGTCTGCTACGCGATGAAGGCGAATTCGAACCAGGCGGTGCTGAAGACTCTGGGTCGCCTCGGCGCCGGCATCGACGTCGTCTCGGAAGGGGAACTGCGCCGCGCGCTCGCAGCCGACATTCCGGCAAGCCGCATCATGTTTTCAGGCGTCGGGAAGACTCCGTCCGAGATGGATTTCGCGCTCGAGGCCGGCATCTACTGCTTCAACGTCGAATCCGAACCCGAGCTCGAAATCCTCAACCAGCGCGCCGTCAGCGCCGGAAAGAAGGCCCCCGTCTCCTTCCGCATCAACCCGGATGTCGACGCCAAGACGCATTCGAAGATCTCGACCGGCAAGAAGGAAAACAAGTTCGGCATCTCCTGGGAGCGTGCCCGCGCGATCTATGCCCATGCCGCCAAGCTGCCCGGCATCGAGGTCACCGGCATCGACATGCATATCGGCAGCCAGATCACCGAGCTGCAGCCTTTCGACGACGCTTTCAAGCTGCTGCGCGACCTTGTCGCGACGCTCCGCGCCGATGGCCACACGATCGATCACGTCGACATCGGCGGCGGCCTTGGCGTCCCCTATAAGGACGACAACAATCCGCCGCCGCTGCCGGATGCCTATGCGGCGATCGTCAAGAACCAGCTGCGCGATCTGAACTGCAAGGTCATCACCGAGCCCGGCCGCCTGATTGTCGGCAATGCCGGTATTTTCGTGACCGAAGTGCTTTATGTGAAGGACGGCGGCGACAAGACCTTCGTCATCGTCGACGGCGCGATGAATGATCTCATCCGCCCGACGCTCTACGAGGCCTATCACGAAATCCGCCCGGTGACGATTTCGGCGGCGAACGCGCCGCGTATCCGCGCCGACGTCGTCGGCCCCGTCTGTGAGACCGGCGACTATCTGGCGCTCGATCGCGAAATGTCGATGCCAAAGCCTGGTGATCTGCTGGCCGTCAGCACCGCCGGCGCCTATGGCGCCGTCCAGGCCGGCACCTATAACAGCCGCCTGCTGGTCCCCGAAGTTCTGGTCAAGGGCAGCGATTTCCATGCGATACGACCGCGCAGAACCTATGCCGAGCTGATCAGCCTCGATTCGGTTCCGGCTTGGCTCGACTGACGAGGGCATCACTTTTTGGCGAATAAACGTGAAAAGCCGGTATTGCCGGCCGCTCGCCCTCGCCTTCGCCACAAAGAGTGTTATCCTTGTCAACCATGAGCCTATTGCCCCGCAATCGCCGGAAGCGCCCTCTGTTCCACTTGAGATCGCGGAGACCGGACCGATGACAAGCCCCTTCAGGCAGAAGAAGGGTGCATTTGCGCTCCGCCCTGCCCTTGCCCGGCTGGTGACGACAAAACGTCTGCTGGCGCGCATCGTGCTTTTTTGCGAGCAGCTGCTGCCGCCTCTGGTGCGGGTCCTGTCGGTCGCCGCCCTTTATCTCTCCGCCTCCTGGTTCGGTGTCTTCCGCAGCGTGCCGGACTGGTTGCGCATCCTTCTGCTGATTGCTTTCGCTCTCGCTTTGCTCGTTGGGCTTCTTCCCTTCCGCAATCTGCGCTGGCCGAGGATCGCCGAAACCGATCGCATGCTGGAAGAGCGCAACGGCCTGCCTCACCAGCCAATCACCGTCCAGGAAGATGAGCCGGCCTTCGACGCGCCCTTCGCCCGGGCGCTTTGGCGCGAGCACCAACTGCGGATGGCCGAAAAGATTGCAGCGCTCGATGCGGGCATGCCGAGGCCCGACATTGCCGGGCATGACCGTTTCGCCCTTCGCGCCATTCCGGCGCTTCTGCTGGTCACGGCCTACGCTTATTCTCTGTCGATCAATGGCGGTTCGATCAGTGACGCATTGCAGGCAGCACCCGAACAGGTGACGATCGATCCGGCGGTGCGCATCGACGCCTGGGTGACGCCACCCTCCTATACCGGCCGCGCACCGGTTTACCTGACCGCCGATGGCAGTGAACAGGCGCCGATCGGCATTCCGCAGTTTTCCTCTCTCACCGTGCGCGTCAGCGGCGGAAAGACGGCCGAAAAGGTCGTGTTCCGCAAGGCGAACGGTCAGGCGCAGGATATCGCCGTGCAGGGCGACGCAAGCCCGCGTCAGACAGCTGCGGCGGCCGGCAACCCGCCGGATGCCCCCGCCGGCCAGGCTGCCATCGCCCAGACGCATGCGATGAAGCTCGAGGAGAACGGCACGCTCGAAGTCAGCGGCCGCCGCTGGAGCTTCGACATCCTTCCCGACAAGGCGCCAGAAATTGCCTTTAACGGCTTGCCGAAGTCCAGCGTCAACGGCGCGCTCGAAATTGGTTTCACCGTCAAGGACGATTACGGCGTCCAAGAGGCTCATGCGGAGATCGTACCGGCCGAAACCGATCCGCAAGCAACGCCTCTCTACCCATTGCCGGAGTACAGGCTGGATATCCCCCGCCGCAACGCCCGCGACGCCAAGGGTGTGACCAGCCGGAACCTGACCGAACATCCGCTCGCAGGCAAGCGCGTGCGCGTGACGCTTGTCGCCAAGGACGGAGCCGGCCAGACCGGCCGCAGTCCGCCGCATGAGATGACGCTGCCGTCGCGGCCCTTCAACGAGCCGCTTGCCGCCGCCGTCGCCGAGGAACGGCAGGTTTTCGCCCTCGACACCCGCAAGATGCCGCAGGCGATCGCGCTGAACGAGGCGCTGACCATCCGTCCCGAGGAGACCATTCCCAAGCTCACCAATTACCTGCTCCTGGAATCCGCCTTGGCGCGAATGAAGCTCGCAAAGGGCGAGGAGGCGCTGAAGGATACCGCCCAATATCTCTGGGAAATCGCTCTCGGCATGGAGGACGGCGATCTTTCCCTTGCCGAGCGCAAGCTGCGCCAGGCCCAGCAGAATCTTGCCGATGCGTTGAACCGCAACGCCCCGGACGAGGAGATCAAGAAGCTGATGGACGAGCTGCGCAAGGCGATGCAGGACTATCTGAGCGAGCTCGCCCAGCGCATGCAGAACGCGCCGATGCAGCCCAACCAGAACGCCCAGAACATCCTGCGCCAGCAGGATCTGGAACGGATGATGGACCAGATCGAAAATCTCGCCCGCTCCGGCAACCGTGACGCGGCCCAGCAGATGCTGTCGGAACTGCAGCGCATGATGAATAATCTGCAGGCCGGCCGGCCGCAGCGCGGTCAGCAGAGCCAGGAGAATAGTGAGGCCCGCAAGCAGATCGACAAGCTCGGCCAAATCCTGCGCGACCAGCAGAAGCTGATGGAAGAGACCTTCCGCCTCGATCAGCAGCTCAAGGACCGCATGCAGCGCGGCGAACCCGATATGGGCGAAGACGATCCGCTGCTCGACGACATGGCCCCCGGCGAAAACGGCGAGCCGCAGGAGCAACAACAGGGCCAGCAAGGCCAGGAAGGCCAGCAGCCCTCCGACCAGATGACGGCCGAGCAGTTGCGCGAGGCGTTGAAACAGCTGCGCGCCCAGCAGGATGGGCTCGGCAAGCAGCTGGGTGAATTGCAGAAAAAGCTGGGCGAGATGGGTATGAAGCCCGGCCCCGGCTTCGGCCAGGCGCAACGCGAGATGGAAGGCGCCGGCCGCGAACTCGGCCAGGGCCGCGGCCAGCCGGCCATCGAAAACCAGGGCCGCGCGCTGGAAGCGCTTCGCCAGGGCGCCCGTGACATGATGAACCAGATGATGCAGGCACAGCAGGGCCAGCAGGGACAAGGCCCGAACGGACAGGTCGGCCAGGGCGAGCAGAACGGCCGCGACCCGCTCGGCCGTCCGCGCCGGACCCAAGGACCGGACTTCGACGACAGCGTCAAGGTGCCCGATGAAATCGACGTTCAGCGGGCGCGGGAAATCCTCGATGCGATCCGCGAAAAACTCGGCAATAATCCGCCGCAGGAAATGGAACGGCGATATCTCGAACGGCTGCTGGATATCCAATAGGCTCTCAAGCGCGTAACCCCGAAAATCGCAATCGATTTCCGGGGTTACGCGTGAATTCCGAAGAGTGGCCGCGCTTTAAGCGACGAGCGCCCGGGCAACTGCCTTGCGGATATCGGGAAGCGCGAATGGCTTGGCGACGACGTCGATGATCTTTTCGGCAAGGTCGTCGGCCCGTTCGCGCTGCTCGGCATAACCGGTCATCAGCAGGATCTTCAGGCCGGGAAAGGCGTCCTTTGCCTGATGGGCGAGTTCGATGCCGTCCATCACAGGCATGCGGATATCGGACAGCAGCAGGTCGTAGACTCCATCCTTCAGCTTCTCCAGCCCCTCGGCGCCATCGGCCGCTTCATCAGTCTCGTGACCGTCGAGCCTGAGCGCCCGGGCTACGAAAGACCGCAGGGAGTCCTCGTCTTCCGTAATCAGAATTCTTGCCATATGTGCATGCTCCGTCTTCAGCCCCCGCGACGGAAATCACCAGACTTTCCTTTTCGATCGGTAAAGATGGCGAAGCGATGGACGGGATGGTTAACAACCCGTCTCGAGCGACGGCAGAGCGCCACGCATCTTTTCCAGACGTGCGAAGGCGCTGCGGTGCTGCCGATATTTCAGGCGTCGCCAGTCACCACTCCGACGAAGGGCAGTTCACGAAAGGCATAGGCGACATCCATGCCGTAGCCGACGACGAAATAGTCGGGGCATTCGAATCCGACATAATCAGCCTCCAGCTTTTCCTTGCGCTTGACGCGCTTGTCGAGCAGCACGGCGATCGTAACGTTGCGGGCGCCACGCTCGAACAGCAGTTCCTTGGCAAAAAGCAGCGTTCGGCCGGATTCGAGAATATCGTCGATCAACAGAACGTCGCGGCCATGCACATCGCTGTCGATATCCTTGACGATGCGCACGCCTTGCGAGACCGTACCGCTGCCATAGCTGGACAGCGTGATGAACTCGACCTCGGGGGCAAGCCCGGTGTCATGCAGGGCGCGGATCAGGTCAGCGGCGAAAATGAAGGAGCCCTTCAGCACGGCAATGACGAGCAGGTCCTTGGTCGGACCGTTGGCGATCTCCCGCGCCATCGCATGATTGCGCTCGGCGATCTGTTCGGCGGTGAAGAGCGGCTCGATATTTTTTCCGCGCACGACAGGCATAGGCTTGCTCCCTGAAAAGAAGGGTAAGCCGTTAGCACATATGCGAGCTTGAAACAGCCTCGCCAGCCAGGAAATTAACCGGATTGGCGCGACCTGTGGCAGGAAAAGTGTGCCGCGCCCCATCCGGCGCGTCTAAGGCAGGAACGAAAGCCGGATCTCCGGCAATTTTCCGCCGGCATGCTGGACACGCGCCGAAAAGCCCCGGCTCTGGCCGCCATAGATGACGTCGACAGGTGGGTTGATAACGATGCTCGCGGTCAACCGCTCGTCAGTCACGAGATCGGCGCGGATCGGCTGCAGCGTCTGCGTCGTGCCGCTGTCGTTTTCGATGATGCCGTTGATGACGAGCACCCGCATGCCGTTCGCATCACGCGGCGTCGCGGTCACATGGGTGAAATGCAGCGGCGTTCCGGAATAAGGTCGGCCGCTCGACAGGCTGGAGAAGCCACCCGCAAGCCCGAAGACGAGCACGGCGAGCGACAGCACCAGGATGGCGAAACTGCGGATCGAGGCGCGCTGCAGGAAGGCTTCCGCTTCCCGCAGCACGAAAGCGGCCGCCGGCGGCATCAGCGGCAGCCGCGCGGCGTGCGCCTCGATGGTGCGCCTGCGGTTGTCGTTAGGGGTCCTTGCAGCGAATTCCCGCGGCCGTACCTTGCCGAGCGTGACGAATTCGGCGTCGGCGATATCGGCAGGGCGCAGATTGCGTTGCGGGCGGCTAGCGGGTTCGGGCGGCAGGAAATCATAGGCCTGGCCCGGTGTCCGGCGGCTGAAGAAGGATGCTTCCATGGTCGCTGCCTCGCAGATGTCCACATGGTTTCACTGCCAGTGCTAATCTTGGCATTGAAACGAATCCTTCTCAGTCGTAAATTTTAATGGTTAATGCTTCGCAAAGATCGCCATCAAACGGGCGTCTTTCCGGCAAAATTTACCGGCTGTTAACGGTGTTGGTTAACAAGTCACGCGGCGAAACCAAGAACAGACTGAGCTGCCCGTTGATCCACTTCGAGAATGTCGGTTTGCGTTACGGCATGGGCCCGGAAATCCTCCGGGACCTGACCTTCGACATTCCGAAGAAATCCTTTCAGTTCCTGACCGGTCCGTCCGGCGCGGGCAAGACATCCCTGCTGCGGCTGCTCTTCATGTCGCTGCAGCCGACGCGCGGGCTGATCCGCATGTTCGGGCGCGACATTTCCGAAATTCCCCGGCCCGAGCTGCCGCTGCTGCGCCGGCGCGTCGGCATCGTCTTCCAGGATTTCCGTCTGCTCGATCATCTCACCACCTATGAGAACGTCGCTTTGCCCTTACGGGTGCGCGGCAAGGAGGAAAGCTCCTACAAGACCGACGTCCTGGAACTGTTGAAATGGGTTGGCCTTGGCGAACGCATCAACGTGCTGCCGCCGGTGCTCTCCGGCGGCGAGAAGCAGCGCGCCGCGATCGCCCGGGCGCTGATGGACCGGCCGGAAGTGCTGCTGGCCGACGAGCCGACCGGCAATGTCGATCCGCCGATGGCCCGGCGCCTGCTCAATCTGTTCCTCGAGCTCAATCGGCTCGGCACGGCGGTCGTGATCGCCACCCACGATCTGGCGCTGATGGAGCAGGTCGAGGCCCGCCGCATGATCCTCTCGGAAGGGCATCTCGATATCTATGACTGAGCCCCCATCCAGCAGCCGGGAGAAGGCGCCGGCCCAGGCCCAGCAGAAGCGGCCGGAAATGCGCGTGCGCCCGACCGCGCCGATCCTGCCGCCTTCCAATATTCAGGGCAACGCCCTGATGGTGGTGATATCGATCATGGCCTTTCTCGCCTGCCTGACGCTCGGCGGCGTCAGCATGGTGCGTTCGACGGCGGCGAGCTGGGAGAGCCAGATCTCCCGCGAGATCACCATCCAGATCAAGCCGGACGACAATCTCGACATGGAAAAGGCGCTGATTCAGGCCCGCGACCTGGCGCTGACATTCGTCGGCACCAAAAGCGGCCAGATCGTCGACGAGGCAGCCACCGCCCGTCTGCTCGAACCCTGGCTCGGTCCCGGCCTCGACCTCAAGGATCTGCCCGTCCCCCGGCTCGTCGTCATCACCATCGACGAGAGCAATCCGCCGGATTTCGATGCAATGCGCGGCCTCCTCAAGGACAGCATCCCGCAGGCGAGCCTCGACGATCACCGCACCTGGGTCGACCGGCTGGTGTCCATGGCGCACACGACGGTGCTGATCGGCACCGGCGTCCTGCTGCTGGTGTGTTCGGCAATGGTGCTGACCGTCGTCTTCGCCACACGCGGTGCGCTGTCGGGCAATCGACACATCGTCGAAGTGCTGCATTTCGTCGGCGCCGAAAGCTCCTTCGTCGCCACCGAGTTCCAGAAGCATTTCCTGAAGATCAGCCTCAAAGGCTCGGCGATCGGCAGCGCGCTTGCCACCCTTTTCTTTGCCACCGCCGGCTTCTGGCAAAGCCGCACGCTGGCGACGCCGGAAACGGATCAGGCAACCGTGCTGTTCGGCACCTTTTCCGTTGGCGTTCTCGGTTATGCCGGCATCTTCGCGACCATGATCGTCATCGCGCTGCTGACGACCGTCACCGCGCGGCTGACCGTCATGCGAACGATCTATGAAATCGATACATTGCGCTCGGACCCGACGCGCACCGACGGCATCGCAAGTTGATCGTGGCCATGTCGTTTTGTCATTAAAGCGTCTGTTCCACGCCGTAATCAGCGTATAATCACGATTCATGACCATGGGCCATACGACACGCAACCCGATTCGGCGGGATCCGGAGCTTGATCGCCCGGCAGGCCTGCCGCCGCGGCGCGGGCCGATCCGGCGCCTGCTGCGCTGGGCCGGCTTTGGTTGCGTTCTGGCGATCGCCCTGCTGTTCGGCGGCTTCCTCCGCTTTGCCGATTCGGTGACGACGCTTAAGCCCCCGGTCGAGCCGAAGGCGGACGCGATCGTCGTGCTGACAGGGGGCTACCAGCGCATCGACCAGGCCGTGGAACTGCTGCAGAAGGGTGCCGGCAAGCGGCTCTTGATCTCCGGCGTCCACCCGACAACGACGCCGGCCCAGATCCGCAAGATGACGCAGGGCTCGGCCGATCTCTTCTCCTGCTGCGTCGATATCGGGCATGACGCCTTGGACACGATCGGCAATGCCGAGGAGACCTCCAACTGGATCCATGCCAAGGGATACAGAAGCGTGCTCGTCGTCACCAACAATTATCATATGCCGCGCAGCCTAGCCGAACTCTCCTATGTCGACCCGGACATCGACTTCATCGCCTATCCGGTGGTCAACTCGGATCTGAAGACCCGCAACTGGTTCACCGACCCGAACGCGATGCGCGTCATGCTGGCCGAATATGCGAAGGTGCTGCTGGCCGGCGCCCGCAACATTACCGGCTTCGGCCGTCATACCGGATTGCGCTCGGCCAGCGCGTCCGCCTCAAACTAGGTTTTACATCCGGGCGGCATCAAACGCTTTTTATGACGACCAATATCGTGTAGGCCGGTCGCGTGAGCATGCCTCGGGAAAATTTCATGATCGCCCTGCGTTCCGTCCTCTTCAACACGATCTTCTACGCTAATCTCATTATCCGGATGATCGTGCTCTCTCCCTATTATTTCGTGGTGCCGCGGCTTACGGCCTATGCGATCCCGAAGAACTGGGCGCGCTCCAACCACTGGCTGATGCGCATGATCATCGGCACGACCTTTGAGATCGAGGGGCTGGAGAACCTGCCTGATGGCAGCTTTATCCTGGCGCCGAAGCACCAGTCCTTCTGGGATACCTACGCGCTGCTGCCGAAACTCAAGGACCCTGTCTACATCCTGAAGCGCGAGCTCATGTGGATTCCGCTCTTCGGCTGGTATGCGAAAAAGCAGCGCATGATCCCGGTCGATCGCGGCGCGCGCGGCAAAGTGATGGTGGAAGTGTTGAAACGCACGAGGGAAGAGCTTTCGACCGGCCGCCAGCTTATCATCTATCCAGAGGGTACCCGCCGGCCGCCGGGCGCCGAGCCCGTCTATAAATACGGCATCGCCCGCATGTACCGCGACCTCGCCATACCCGTGGTGCCGGTCGCCATGCATCCCGGCCTGTTCTGGCCGCGGCGGAGCTTCCGTCGTTACCCCGGCCACTTCAAAGTCCGGATCCTGCCGCCGATCATGCCTGGAATGGACCCCGATGCCTTTTTCGCCCATCTGATTGAGGTGACCGAACGGGCAAGCGACGAACTGCTGCTCGACACTGTCGAACGCAATCCGCATCTGCCGCTGCCGCCGACAGCGATCGCCAGGCTGACGGAGTTGCGCAAGGTGAAGGCGGCGACGGCCTGAAATTACAGGGCCGCGCGTCTTTCAGACGCGCAAAGCACGCGGTAACTCTGAGTTGCTGCACGCCCGCAGCCGCGCCACTTCGGTGACGACCTGCTCCAGCCAATGATCGCGGATGCCCATCTGCCTCAGATGCGCGAGCGTGTTGAAGACATAGGCATCGTTCGGACCGGACTGGCCGCTGGCCTCGTTCACCACCCGTGCCGCCGCGAGCGCATCGAGCGTGCCGGCATATTGCTCATGGTCGCGATCGGCGACGTAGGTGATCGCCTCCATCCGGCGACCGCCGGCAAACTGCAGCCGGACCCGGCGTTCCAGATAGACATTGGTGACAAGTTCGCGGGCGCGGAGATAATCGATCACCTCATCCCATCTGTCCGGCGAAATCCGGAAGGCCATGCCGCGGCAAGCGCCACCCCTGTCGAGACCGAGAACCAGGCCCGGATTGTCGCGTGTACCGCGGTGAACATAGGAGCGGACACAGAGCGAACGCCTGTAGCCATGCACCAGGGCCTCTGCCCGCTCCAGGAACTCGAAGCCCGGATTCCACATCAGCGAGCCGTAGCCAAACACCCAAAATTCGTCCATATCGCACGCCAGACCGGAATCACATTTGCGATTCACCATTGGAGAACATCATGGCAGCGTCAAGCCGATCCGGCAGCGGTCAATCCACCAGCGGCAAGAAATTCTGGTTGCTGGGCGGAGGCATCGTTCTGGCGATCGCGCTCTATACCGGCGGCTGGTTCTATGCGGCATCGGCGCTGAAGACCACGGTCTTGGAGGCGATCGCGCCGCGCGACCAGGCGGGCGTCAGCGGCGAATGCTCCGACATTGAATTCCGCGGCTATCCCTTCCGCATCGGCCTGTTCTGCTCCAAGGTCGATGTCGACGACAGTGTTAACGGCGTCTCCGCCACCTTCGGTGCCCTGCGCTCCGCCGCCCAGGTCTATGCGCCCGACCATATTGTCTGGGAACTCGATTCGCCGGCCGAGATCCGCACCAGCAACGGCCTTTCGATCTCGGCCCAGTGGACGAACCTGCAGTCGAGCCTGGCGACTAGACTGAAGGGCATCGACCGCAGCTCGACCGTCATCGAGGGCCTGAAAGCGACGGCGGTCTCTTCCCTCACCGGCCAGACGGTGAACTTCGATGCCGCCCGCACGGAAATTCATCTGCGCCAGAACGGCGCCGATCTCGACGGTGCGATCTCCGTGCAGGATGCGAATACTGTTATCACCGACTGGCCTCAGGTCTTCCCGAAACTCTCCGCCAGCATCGATCTGACCGTTGCCGGCAAGGCCGGCCTGATCGACGGCAGCGATCCGAATGGCCTCAACGGTTCTGCCGGCGAGCTGCGCCGCATCGTCGCCGATATCGGTGACGGCAAGGTCATGACCCTGACCGGCCCCTTCTCGTTCGACGAACAGGGTTTCCTTTCGGGACAATTCAAGTTGGAGATCGAACGGCTCGGACCCTGGAGCGACAGCCTGAAACAGACCTTCCCGGACATCGCCTCGACCGTCAACACGGCGACCAAGCTCTTGAAATCGCTTGCCGGCGGCAAGGACAAGGTGTCGGTCGATCTCGTCGTCGATCACGGCAACGCCACCGTCAGCGGCTTCATCCCGCTCGGCCGGATCCCGCCGATCTGACCAGGGTGTTTCTCAGGCTAGGTGCTTGATGAAGAAAACCTCGGGCACCGATTGCAGACCGGGCAGCTCGATTGCGCCGGTTTCGGTAAATCCGTTGCGGTGATGCCAATCCTGCGGCCGGCTCTCGTCGCATTCGCACGACGTCATCAGCAGGCGGGCGCCTTCGCCGCGCATCGCCTCTTCCCAGGCAACAAAAAGTGCGGTGCCGACGCCCGACCGGCGATAGGCGGGCTGGATACGGATCATTTCCATATAGGGAACCCGGCCCCAGAAACGGGAAAAGCGCAGGAAGCCGACGATCTCGCCGGCCTCCCTGGCGACGAAATATTCGCCGAGCGCCACGCAGCGCGAAACCCAGGCCTGAGCAAGGTTGGCATCTTCGCGCACCAGCCAATCTATATCCGCCTGGCTAGCGCTCGCCACCTCCACCATCGCATGGCTACTTCTTGTCCAGCGCGTGGGGGCGGCCGAAATCCGGTGCGTCGACGTCCTGACCGGCCTGGACGATCGAGCGGCGAATGGCGCGCGTGCGGGTGAAAAGTTCGAAAATCTTGTCGCCCTCGCCCCAGCGGATCGCCCGCTGCAGATAGGCGAGATCCTCCGAGAAGCGCGCCAGCATTTCAAGGATCGCATCGCGATTGTGCAGGCAGACGTCGCGCCACATGGTCGGATCGGAAGCGGCGAGACGGGTGAAATCGCGAAAGCCGGAGGCCGAATATTTGATGACTTCCGATTCAGTCACCGTCTCCAGATCGTCGGCAGTGCCGACAATGTTGTAGGCGATGATATGCGGCAGGTGCGAAACGATCGCGAGCACCTTGTCATGATGTTCCGCATCCATCTCATCGACCTTCGAACCGAGCGCCTGCCAAAAGCCGCGCAGCCGCTTCAACGCCGTCTCGTCGGTGTCCGCAACCGGCGTGAAGATGCACCAGCGGCCTTCGAAGAGGCCAGGGAAGCCGGCATCGGGACCGGACTTTTCCGTGCCGGCCAGCGGGTGGCCGGGGATGAAATGGACATTCTCAGGCATATGCGGCTGCATCTGCGCAATGACGGAAGCCTTGGTGGAGCCGACATCGGTGACGATTGCGCCGGGCTGCAGGTTGCCGGCGATTTCCTTCGCCACGCTCTCGGAAGCGCCGACCGGCACTGAAACGATGATGAGGTCGGCATGCTTGACGGCCTCTGCCGATGAGGTCGTATAGCGATCGCCGAGGCCAAGCTCTTCAGCACGCTTCAGCGTATCGGCGCTTCGCGTGGCGACGACGATCTCTTTCGTAAGCCCGAGCCGGCGAATGTCGTGGGCGAGCGAAGATCCGATCAGGCCGATGCCGATCAGCGCGATTCGGTCGAACAGCACGCTCATGCCTGACGTCCCATGAATTCGCGGAGTGCTGCAATGACGCCGCGATTGGCCTCTTCAGGACCGATGCTCATGCGCAGCGCATTGGAAAAACCGTAGCTGCGCACGGCGCGCAGGATGTAACCGCGGCTCGTCAGCAGTTCGTCGGCATCGGCGGCGCGCTTGCCGTCAATGTCAGGGAAATGGATGAGGACGAAATTGGCGACAGACGGCGTCACTTTCAGTCCGATCGCTTCCAGAGCCTCTGTGAGCGTTTCCACCCACATCTGATTGAAAGAAACGGCCTGTTGGACGAAAGCCTGGTCGCGAACGGCCGCGGCACCGGCAGCGATCGCCGCCGCATTCAGGTTGAATGGCGCACGGACTCGGTTCACGGCGTCGACGATCTCGGCCGGCGCGTACATCCAGCCGACGCGCAGCGCCGCCAGACCGTAGGCCTTCGAAAAGGTGCGGGTCATCACCACGTTGGAGCTGGAAGACACGACCTCGATCCCGGCTTCGTAATCGTTGCGGCGCACATATTCGGCGTAAGCCGCGTCGAGCACGAGGACGACGTGTTTCGGCAGGCCGGCCTGCAGGCGGCGGATTTCGCTGACCGGAACATAGGTGCCGGTCGGATTGCCGGGATTGGCGATGAAGACGATCTTCGTTCTTTCCGTCACGGCGGCAAGGATCGCGTCGACATCGACGGTATAGTCCTTTTCCCGAACGACGACGGGTGTCGCACCCGTGCCCATGATCTGGATCTTGTAGACCAGGAAACCGTGCTCGGTGATGATGCCCTCGTCGCCGGAGCCGAGATAGACATGGCAGAGCAGACCGAGCAGTTCGTCCGAACCGTTGCCGCAGAGGATGTTTGCCGGATTCAGGCCATGCACGGCGGCGATCGCCTCGCGCAGTTCGATCGCCTGCCCGTCGGGGTAACGTCCGAGATTATCGGCAGCGGCTTTCACGGCCTCGATCGCCTTCGGGCTGGCGCCGAGCGGCGTTTCGTTTGAGGACAGCTTGTAGACGCGGGCAACCCCCGACGCATGTTCCTTGCCCGGCACATAGGATGCGATATCGAGAATACCGGGACGCGGAACGGGCTTGCTGATCTCAACGCTCATGGGTCGACCTTGGATTTTTCCGGAAAATGACCAAGTGGCATTAAAGCGGAATGTGGTTCTTGTCGAGAGCCGGGAACGGGCTCACCGATTGCGCGTCGTCGGCACGCCGTGGGGTGCGAGAACTGGCACGAAGACACGGCGAGAGGCGCGTGCCGCCACCGGCAGGCCCTGATAAAGCCGCTTCTGCGCCTCGACGATGATGACGCCCGAAAAAGCTGGCCACAGCGTCCTGCCGATCCGCTCGAAAGCACGGCGGAGCCGCAGGATGGTTCTGAGTTTTGAGGGCGGAAAGAACAGCGCCTCGGCCGTTGCGCCCGGCGTGAAATTCGTCTCGCGCAACAGATGCGTCAGCTGACCGCGCGAATAGGGCCGCCCCGAACCGAAGGGCGTATGCTCCATGCGGGCCCAGACGCCGCGCCGGTTCGGCACGACGATGACAAGCCGCCCGCCCGGCGCCAGCACCCGCCAGAGTTCCTTCAGCGTCTCGCGCGGGCTTTCGGCGAATTCCAGCGAATGCACCATCAACACCCGGTCGATCGAGGAGTCCGGCAGCGGCAGTTCCTCATCGAAAATCAGCGTCGTCGACGATAGCGAACCCATCGGCCAGTTCACCGCGCCCTGCCCGGCCGGCATGAAGGCAAAGGTACGCTCGGTATCGGACTGGAACCGATCGAGGAAGGGCACGGCATAACCGAGGCCGACCAGACGCTCCTGCGGCAGGCGCACCCAGAGCGACGACAGCGCCATGGCGATCGACTGCTCGGCAAAACGCCCGAGGTCGGAATGATAGAACTGACGTAGGTCGACGATATCGGCGTGCATTGCGATAAATGTTATCAGCGGGCGGTTGGACTTCAAGGCCGGAACCTCTACATTCCCGCGAGACTAGCAGGACAAAGGATTATTGAACGATGAAACCTTTGGAATTAGACGTTTTTCTCTGCCGCACCGACAATTTCGGCGTTCTCGTGAACGATCCGGAGACTGGCCTTACAGCGGCAATCGACGCGCCCGAGGAGGCGCCGATCCTGGAGGCGGCGACACGGCGCGGCTGGAAGATCACGCATATCTTCACCACCCATCACCACACCGATCACGTCGCCGCCAATCTGGCGCTGAAGGAGCGGTTCGGCTGCGAAATTATCGGTCCGATCAATGAGGCGGTCGCCATTCCCGGTCTCGACCGGGCGATGGCGGATGGCGACAGGTTCCTCTTCGGCAACCACACGGTGAATGTGATCGAGACACCCGGTCACACCGCCGGCCACATCTGCTATCACTTCCTCGACGACAAGCTGCTTTTTGCCGCCGACACGCTGTTTGCCCTCGGCTGCGGCCGTCTGTTCGAACGGCCCGCCGCTGATATGTGGCACTCCCTGCAAAAGCTGGCCGTCTTGCCCGATGAGACCGCCGTTTATTTCGGACACGAATATACGCTCTCCAACGCCCGTTTCGCGCTGACGGTCGATCCCGGCAACGAACGCCTGAAGAGCCGCGCCGCGGAGATCGAGGCTTTGCGCGCCGATGGCAAATTCACCATCCCGACGACGCTGGGACTGGAAAAGGAAACCAATCCGTTCCTGCGCGCCGGCGATCCGGCCATCCGCCGCAACCTGATCATGGAAGGCAAGACGAACGAGGAAGTCTTCGCCGAAATCCGCAAGCGCAAGGACAATTTCTGATGTCGCCTGAGAGGATCATTCGTGAGCTCGGCATGCAGCCGCATCCCGAAGGCGGCTGGTACGTGCAGACATTCCGCGACACGGCCGGTGGAGAGCGCGGCCATTCGACGGCGATCTATTATCTGCTGACAAAGGGACAGCGTTCGCACTGGCATCGCGTCCATGACGCGGTCGAGGTCTGGCATTATTACGCGGGTGCGCCGCTGGCGCTGCACCGGTCGCAAGACGGGTTTGCAAGCGAGACGCTGACGCTTGGAACAAACCTTCCTGCCGGCGAGCGGCCGCAGGCAATCATTCCCGCCAATTGCTGGCAATCGGCCGAATCGCTCGGTGATTTCACCCTGGTCGGCTGCACCGTTTCGCCCGGCTTCGAATTTTCGAGCTTCGAGATGGCGCCGGCGGATTGGAAACCTGACGACTGAGAGCTACTCCGCTGCCGCAGACTGCGCCGGAATTTTGCGGCGGAACATTTCCTGGGCAGCGAGCACCGCTCCACCGGTGACGAGCAGGCAGGCGAGAGCAATGCGCCAGCTCGGCTCGGCAAATCCGAACAGCGTCAGGATGAGCGTCGACAGCAGCGGCGCGGCATAACTTGCCGCACCGAGAATCTGGATATCACCGTTCTTGACGCCATAATCCCAGGCGTAGAAGGCAGCCCCCACGGGCAGGAGCCCGAGTCCGATGACGGCAACCCACTCGAACATCGTCGCCGGCCAGACGGTCGCCTCCAGGCCGAGATGGCAGAAGAGCGACAGGACGGAAGTGACAAGGCAAAAGCCGGTAACGACATCGGTGGAAACGGCCTCAAAACGCCTCGTCAGCAGCGAATAACCCGACCATGTGAAGGCGCAGAGGAAGGCCGCCCCATAACCGACCGGGTAGGCGCCGTCGAAATCGATGCCGTTGCGGCCGACGATCAGGAAGGTGCCGCAAAGCCCGGCAAGCGCGCCCGCCACGTGATACCAGCGCAGCCGTTCGCCCGGCAGCAGCGCCGACCCGACCACGATCAACAACGGCCAGAGATAGGCGATCAGTCCCGCCTCCACCGCCGGCGCGTTCCTGAGCGCCGTAAAATACAGGAAATGATAGCCGAACAGACCTGCAATACCTGTTATCCAGACCTTTGGCGGCTGCTTCAGCAACGCCAGCCGCGCCGGGTTGAGGACAAGCATGACGAGGCCGGGAACGCTGCCGATCGCAAAGCAGACGGCCGAAAGCTGGAAGGGCGGCATCTTGCCGGAGCCGGCCGTCAACAGCGCCAGGAACGACCACATCAGAATGGCCGTAAAACCGATGGCCGTCGCGCGAAACTTCATCTATCCCCCTTTACGGAGGCGGAAGCTCCGTCAACCGACGCTGCCGTATTTGACGGCAGTGATCGTCACCATTCCATATTCGGTTGGAATGCGCACATAAACAGGAGCATATACATTCGCCGCGTCCGACTTGGCAAACCAGATTTCCATGCGGTCGCTTTTGCTGAGATAGTCGATATCCTTGCGGCCCTTCTTGTAGCCGGAGCGCGGCACGAAACGCACGCCACAGACAACCGCCTTGCCTTTGAAACCGTCGGTCGAAAAATCCTCGTCGCCCTTCGGCGAAAGCACCAGATCCATGCGCGTCTCGCCATCGAAGATCGGCAGCGTCTGCGAGCAGACCTTGGTATTGCCGGTGAAGACCAGGCCGGAGATCGGGTCGAGGACCGCGCGCATGTCGCGCGGCGTGACATCGATCCAGTTCTTCGGCCGCTTAGGTGGAGGGGTCGTCGTCGCCGAAATGATATCGCCGTTGCGGTAGCTGACCTCGTAGACGCGGGCCTTCTTGCCGCTCTTGTAATAGAGCGAATATTTCAGCGCCTGTAGGCGGTCATTGCGCACAACGCCGGTGACGCTGGTCGTTGCCGAGATAGTCTTAATGAGATCGGCAAGGCCGGCCGATTTGATATCGCCGGCGATCTTGTAAGAGTGATCATCCTCGATCTGCGTCAGGAATGCGGCGCGCGCGATCGGCAGGCCGGCAAGCGTCACCCGATATACCGTCCGGTGCTGGATCTCGGCCGCCGCTGCCGGTATGGCAAAAAGCGCGGCGATGACCGAAATCAAAATGCGTCTGCCCGAATGAGCCATGTGTTAAGCCTTGTCTTGCCGCGCGCGGCAGGTCTTGCCGAGATGCTCTATACTCCTGCCATGCCGGGAAGAAAACAGCAGCTTTTTGACAGAATTGCGGGAAAGGCCAAGGTTTGGCTTGACGCGCGCAGGCTCTCTGACTATAGAACCGCAACTTTCCAATCATGCCTGTTGGATTGCGAGCCCGGTTTTGCCGGGGATGGCAATTCGATGGCCCGAGAAAACAAGAATAGGTGTTCCATGTCCCGCGTGTGCGAATTGACCGGCAAGGCCGTCCTGACTGGTAACAATGTCAGCCATGCCAACAACAAGACCAAGCGCCGGTTCCTGCCGAACCTGTGCCAGGTAACGCTGATTTCCGACGCTCTCAACCAGCGTTATCGTCTTCGCGTTTCGGCTGCTGCTCTTCGTTCCGTCGAGCATCGTGGCGGCCTCGATGCCTTCCTGCTGAAGGCCAGCGAAAACGAGCTGTCGATGCGCGCACGTCTGCTGCGCCGCCAGATCGTCAAGAAGACCGCCGAAGCCGCATAAGCTTCGACACGTCTTTTTCATACTGCTTCGAAAGGCTTGCACGGATAATCTCCGGTCAAGCCTTTTGCTTTGCCGGTCCGTCGCTCCAACTGGTGGCATCACCCAGGATAAAAAAATGCTGAAGACGCGCTATACGCTTGCCTATGTCGCATTGATGACGCTGATCGTCGTCGCCTCCAACTTCCTCGTCCAGTTTCCGCTGAACGCCGAAGTCGCCGGCATCAACCTCGCCGACATCCTGACCTGGGGCGCCTTTTCCTATCCGGTCGCCTTCCTAATCACCGATCTGACCAACCGCCAGTTCGGCCCGCAGGCGGCCCGCAAGGTGGTCTTTGCCGGCTTCGTCGTCGGCGTGACATTGTCCTTCTTCACCTCGGCGCCGCGCATCGCCATCGCCTCCGGTTCGGCCTATCTCGCCGGCCAGCTGCTCGATATCGCCGTCTTCAACCGCCTGCGCCGCCAGGCCTGGTGGCGCGCGCCGCTGATCGGCTCGCTGATCGGCTCGGCGCTCGATACGGTGATGTTCTTCTCGCTGTCCTTTGCCGCGTTTTTCGTCTTCCTTGGCCCGAACGAGCCCTTCGCGCTGGAAGCGGCTCCCGTCCTCGGCGTTTTCGCTGCCGAGGCGCCGCGCTGGATTTCCTGGGCGATCGGCGATTTCGCCGTCAAGATGATCGTCGGCCTCATCATGCTGCTGCCTTACGGCGCACTGATGAATGTGCTGCGGCCGATGCAGCCCGCCCGCGCCGGCTGATCACGCCGGAAATGTTACCGCCGCCGCCGGACCGAGCCGGCGGCGATCGCCGGATGCAGAAGAACCTCTGCGAGCAGATCGTCGATATCTCGCGACGAATCGAGACGCAGCACCGGCGCGGTCTGCGTTTCAAGCCATTGCTCATGCGCAGCGAGGCTGCGGCGCTCGGGGCTGGCCGTATCGTAGCTTGCCGCCCATGCCAGGAATTCTCCGCTCTTCACCTCCATGTCGCCGCCAGGCCCGATCCTCTGTCCGTATCGGGCGGCCTCGCGCGCACGGATTCGCGCCATGCGAAGCTGCGGCTCTATCCTGAGGAACACGATCAGATCGTAAAGCGGCTCGAGCGGCCTTCCCCATTTCAGCGCCGATCCGGAAAGAACCCAGCCGCCGGGCCGCCGCGTCTCCTCAAGCAGCAGCCTTATGCGTTCGTCGGCATCCCGTGGTGTCGTGAACGGCGGATCGTTGGGCAGCCAGAAGAAGTCGTCGGTGTCGAGATGGGCGATATCCAGCCGTTCCGCAAGCGCGCGGCCGAGCGACGTGGTGCCGGAACCGGACGCGCCCATGATATGAATATGCACCATGATTTCCTCCGAAAACCGCAGCTTGCGATACCGCCAGCGGGATAACCGAGGCATGTGACGTCAATCTGACGATCCGAGCAATTGGGGCTCATCGTAAAGCCGGAATTCCAGCATCAGATTGCGCTGCAGAATGGAATGATTGTCATCCGACACCAGAATGATGTGGGTCGTGCCGTCGGCCGCCTGGAAAGCGTCGAGACCTTCCATATTGTCGATCTGCGAATTGAAATTGCCTTCGAGCAGCAATTCGCCCTCGACCACGGCCCCCGGCCTGATATCGGCGCTTTTGATGCGCCGAAGGCGCATGCCGATGCCTTCGGCCATGTTGAAGCGGCGTTCGAGCAGCAGCAGATCGCCGTTCGGCAAAAAGGCGCCGTCGGTGACGTCGAAACTGCCGTCTCGCGCCACCGAGAAACGTCCCTTCAATGGCCCGCTGAGAATTGCCGCCGCCCGGTTGCCGTCGCTATCGAGGCCGCGCTCCGAGACGACGACCACGCCGCCCTTGAGCGGGCTCGATGCGGGCGCCACGGTGATCGTCTCGAGGCCGCGATTGTCCTTCAGCATCTTTCGCGGAATAAGGATCGGCAGGGTGCCGATCGCCCTCGATTCGACAAAGCCGGGATCGGGATAGACATCGACGCGATGATCCTGCTCGAAGGAGACCAGGATCCGATCGCCGTCGAACGCCAGCCCCTCGGCATCCATGTGTCCTTTGCCCTCGAAACTACGGCCCGAGCCGTTCTTCATCGGCATGATTTCGACATCCGAGAGGCCCGAAAGCCGGCTTTTGACATCACGCTCGATGGTGCCGGTCAGCCACTGGCCGGTATCGAGCACCCCGACGAAATGCTTCTGGTCTTGCCGGAAACGGATCGAGGAAAGCGAGCCGAACAGGGCCTTGCTCGAAACCATCTCCAGCCCGCCGAGAAATTCCAGCGATCCGAATTTCGTCTCGGCAGAGCCGATCCTGAAATCTGATATTTGCCGGCTGATGACCGGCACTTCGCCGTCGGCCCATGCGGGCCAGGCGCCTGTCGCGATGCAAAGAGCGATCAACGCCGCATGGCAAAGGCGCTTGCCTGTCATTCCGGACATTTTCCTGAAGCGGCGTCAGCCGGCACGGCGAAGCCGGCCGCCGCGCGGCTGGACGGATTGATCTTCGAAAAGCGAGGCAAGCTGTTCGGTCATCGCGCCGGCCAGCTCGTCGGCATCGACGATCGTCACGGCCCGGCGGTAGTAGCGCGTGACGTCGTGACCGATACCGATCGCCAGCAATTCCACCGGCGAACGGGTCTCGATCCGTTCGATGACGGCGCGCAAATGCCGCTCCAGATAATTGCCGGGATTGACCGACAGCGTCGAATCGTCCACCGGCGCCCCGTCCGAGATCATCATCAGGATGCGGCGCTGTTCGCGGCGTGCGAGCAGGCGGTTATGCGCCCAGATCAGCGCCTCGCCGTCGATGTTTTCCTTGAGCAGGCCCTCGCGCATCATCAGCCCGAGATTGGCGCGCGCCCGCCGCCACGGCGCATCGGCCGATTTGTAGATGATGTGGCGCAGGTCGTTGAGGCGGCCCGGCGTCTGCGGCTTGCCGCCGGCAAGCCAGCTTTCACGCGCCTGCCCGCCCTTCCAGGCCTTCGTCGTAAACCCGAGGATCTCGACCTTGACGCCGCAGCGCTCCAGCGTGCGGGCAAGAATGTCGGCGCAGGTGGCGGCAACCGTGATTGGCCGGCCGCGCATCGAGCCGGAATTGTCGATGAGCAGGGTGACAACCGTGTCGCGGAACTGCGTGTCGCGCTCCATCTTGAAGGAGAGCGCCTGCATCGGATCGATGATGATGCGCTGCAGCCGGGCCGGATCGAGATAGCCTTCCTCCAGGTCGAAATCCCAGGAGCGGTTCTGCTGCGCCATCAGGCGGCGCTGCAGCCGGTTGGCCAGGCGGCCGACCGCGCCCTGCAGATGCGCCAGCTGCTTGTCGAGAAAGGCGCGCAGCCGCTCCAGCTCAGCGGCGTCGCAGAGCTCCTCGGCGGTGATGATCTCGTCGAACTCTTCGGTATAGACGTGATAATCGACCTTCTCGTTGAAATCGGCAAACGGTGTGTTTGGACGGCGGGTCTCGCCCGGCGTTTCCGAATCGTCCTCGCCCTCTTCCATCATGTCGTCGTCGGAGATTTCGGCACCTTCGGTCTCGCCGTCCTCCATCTGTTCGTCGGCGACTTCACTGTCCTCGACCGGGGCGGCATCGGTGCCGGCATCCTCGTCGACCTCGTCCTGATCCTGCTCGTCGCCGCTCGGCTGGTCTTCCTGTTCCGACTGATCGTCATTGTCGGCCTGACTGTCGTCGTCGCCGTATTCCTCGGCCATCTCCATGGCCGACAGCATGTTGCGGATCACCTTGGCGAAGGCCTGCTGGTCGTTGATCGCGCCCGACAGGTTGTCAAGCTCGGAGCCCGCCTTGTCCTCGATGAAGCCGCGCCAGAGGTCGAGCACCTTGCCGGCGGAAGCCGGCGGACGCTGGCCGGTCAGCTTCTCGCGCACCATCATCGCGACCGCTTCGCCGATCGGTGCGTCTTCCTGGCGCTCGATGCCGGTGAAATTCGCCTTGGAATATTTCTCCTCCGTCATGGAGCGCAGGTTCGATGCCATGCCCTCCATGCGCAGCGCGCCGATCGATTCGACGCGCGCCTGCTCGACCGCGTCGAAGATCACCCGGGCGTCCGAGCCCTGCGGCGCCATCGTCGCATGCACCTTCTCGTCATGGCAGGCAAGCCGCAGCGCCATGGAATCGCCGAGCCCGCGGGTTACCGCCAGCTCATGCGCCGTCGGCCGCTTGGAAAGCTCCGGCAGGCGGATGCGCTCGCCGGTCATCCCCGGCCGTTCGTTGGCGAAGGTTACCTCGACATCGCCGTCGCCGGCGACCGAGCGCACGCAGCCTGATATCGCCCGGCGCAACGGCTCGACATCGACGGGCGCGCCGGGCTTTGCTTTCGAATTGTCACCGCGAGCTGCCATGATCGGTCGGTCTCAGGCTCCGAGAACGATGTTGGCGGCACTTTCCTTCAGCTCGACGCCGAAGGCGCGCTGATAGTGCTCAGCCACCAGCGGCCGCTCCAGTTCGTCGCACTTGTTGAGGAAGGTGACGCGGAAGGCGAAGGCAAGATCACCGAAGATCTCGGCGTTCTCAGCCCAGGTAATTACCGTGCGCGGGCTCATGACGGTGGAGAGATCGCCGTTCATGAAGGCGGCGCGCGTCAGGTCAGCGACACGGACCATCTTCGACACGGTCTCGCGGCCTTCCCTATCCTTGCCGAAGCTCTTCACCTTGGCGGCGACGATATTCACTTCGTGATCATGCGGCAGATAGTTCAGCGTCGTCACGATCGACCAGCGGTCCATCTGCGCTTGGTTGATCTGCTGCGTGCCGTGATAAAGACCGGTGGTGTCACCGAGGCCGATCGTATTGGCGGTCGCAAACAGGCGGAAGGCCGGGTGCGGCCGGATGACGCGGCTCTGGTCAAGCAACGTCAGGCGGCCGGAGGATTCGAGCACGCGCTGGATGACGAACATCACGTCGGGACGGCCGGCATCGTATTCGTCGAAGACGAGCGCGACATTGTGCTGATAGGCCCAGGGCAGGATACCGTCCTTGAATTCGGTGACCTGCAGTCCGTCCTTGACGACGATCGCGTCCTTGCCGACGAGATCGATACGGCTGACATGGCTGTCGAGGTTGATGCGCACGCAGGGCCAGTTGAGGCGTGCCGCCACCTGTTCGATATGCGAGGACTTGCCGGTGCCGTGATAGCCGGAGATCATCACGCGTCGGTTATGGGCAAAGCCTGCGAGAATGGCGAGCGTCGTGTCGCGGTCGAACAGATAGTCGGGATCGAGGTCCGGCACATAGGCGTCGCCCTTGCTGTAGGCGGGAACGCGGATGTCCGAATCGATGCCAAAGGTCTCGCGGACCGAAACGGTGGTATCGGGCAGTTCAGATATATCCAGGTCGATCTTGCTCATCATGTCTCCAAGGCGGGTGATGCCACCCGGCCATACTGTCTCAGGCCATGTCGCAACCGTGACGCCGCGATTTTGTCCGCGCCCGTCCAGGTCGGAACGTCGGCGATACTTCTCCGGGACTGAAACGAAACCTCGGCGGGATGATGACCGCTTGCGAGCATTCTTGAAAGAGTCCCGGACAAGAAACGCCGCGTCCGGAAAGGTCGGCGGAGGCGATCGGTAAACACGCAGATAGGAGCCGCGTTTGCCTGCGGCCTCAGCCGACTTGGACCATACCCGATTGAAGCCTAAGAGCAAGGACGGGAATTAACAAAAACCGTTCTGCTTCAACAATTGATAGGCCTGGATGACGGCGCGGAAACGCTCCTCCGAGCCGCGGTCGCCGCCATTCGCATCCGGATGGTGCTTCTTGACCAGTTCCTTGTAGCGGCTCTTGATCTCCGCCGACGTCGCATTGGCATGCAGGCCCATCGTATCGAAGGCCTTGCTTTCCAGCGATTTCAGCTTGCGCGCCTGGGGAAAACGCGGCCCGCTGCCCTTGCCGCCCTCCTTGACGAACCCAAAGGGATCGCGAACGCGCGTATAGGCGCCGGAGCGCACTTCCGAATGCAGCGGACTGTCCTTCGCCGATTTGTTGACGCCGACGGTCCATGTCGGCCGGTGGCCGGTGATCGCCTCTTTCTGGTATCGCGCGATCTCGCCGTCCGAAAGACCGGAGAAATAGTTATAGCCCTTGTTGTATTCCTTGACGTGCTCGAAACAGAACAAAAAGAACTGGCCTTCCGCATTGCGCCCGACGGGCGCGCGATGCGAACCTTTCTTGTCGCAGCCGTCCCACTGACAGGTAGGCGGCGCCTCCTCTGCCTCCTGCTCGCGTTTGCGGCGTGTTCGGATGCGATCGAAATATTTGGAATCAAGTCTCATGGCGGCGCTAATTATGGGGCTGTCGGCAGGCGACAACAAGAATTGACAAATGGGAATGTTGCTGGCTTGGTGGGAACCCCTTTCGCGCAACAGCAAGACCGGATGATGACCCTCAGGACCCGCATCGAAGAAAAACTTGTCGACGCCTTCGCGCCCGAACGCCTGAGCGTCATCGACGAAAGCCACCTGCATGCCGGCCATCAGCCTGATATATCTGGCACCGGCGAAACCCACATGCGGGTGAGGATCGTTTCGGCGAAATTTGCCGGCCTGTCACGGCTGGCGCGCCATCGCGCCATTACCGACCTGCTGAAACCGGAACTCGATGCCGGCCTGCATGCGCTGGCCGTCGAACCGGCAGCGCCGGGCGAGGCGACGCGATGGTAGAACCGCAGCTTATATAGGAACCGGTTGCCTTCGCGCCAAGCCGATCAGCCGGGCTTGGCGCCGCCTTCCCCGGCCGGACGGATGCGAAGCTTGGTGATGCGGTTCTTCTCCCGCTTCATGACGACGAAACGTTTGCCGTAAAAGGTGAAGGCCTGGCGCTCTTCCGGAATGGTCATCGATTCATGGATGACGAGGCCGGCGATCGTCGTCGCCTCCTCGTCGGGCAGGTTCCAGTCGAGCGCACGGTTCAGGTCGCGAATCGGCACGCCGCCGTCGACGACGACTGAACCATCCGCCTCCTGGCGCACACCCTGAATCTCGATGTCGTGCTCGTCGGAAATGTCGCCGACGATTTCCTCGAGAATATCCTCGAGCGTGACGATGCCTTGCACCTCGCCATATTCGTCGACGACGACAGCGAAATGCTGCTTGCGGCGCAGGAAGGCATTGAGCTGGTCTTCGAGGTTGGTGCTGTCGGGCACGAACCACGGCTTCTGCGCGATCTTGACGATATCGAGGTTCTGTGGCTCCATGTTCGGCTCGGCCAGTGCCCGCAGCAGATCCTTGGCGTGAACGACGCCGATGATGTTGTCGATCGTGCCGCGCCACAACGGCATGCGCGTATAGGGGCTTTCCAGGATGGCGCGCACCACCGCCTCCGGCGGGTCGTCGGCATTGATTGCCCGCATCTTGGTTCGGTGAACCATGATGTCGGAGAGTTCCAGCTCGCCGAGATCGAGCACGCCGCCGAGGCGATCGCGGTCGGCCTTGACCACCGATCCCTCGCGATGCAGCAGGTCGACGGCGCCGCGCAGCTCCTCATGCGCCGTCAGCATCGATATTTCCCGCGAGAGATTGATGCCGAACAGCGCCAGGATCCGCCGGACGATCGCATTGACGAAGGAGGAAACCGGTCCGACGACGGTGACGAAGAGCTTGGCCGGCAGCGCGACGGCAAGTGCGAAGCGGTCGGGCGTCGAAATCGCCCAGCTCTTCGGCAGCACTTCCGCGAAAATGACCAGGATAACGGTCATCGCCAGCGTCGCCAGAGCCACGCCGGAACTGCCGAACAACCCGAGAAACAGGCTGGTGGCGATCGAGGACGACAGGATATTGGCGAGATTATTGCCGATCAGCAGCGCGCCGATCAGCCGGTCACGCCGCTCGATCAGCTGGCGCACGAGCCCGGCGCGCTCGTCGCCGTTGACCTCAAGCGTATGGATGCGACTGCGCGAAACGGCGGTCAGCGCAGTTTCCGAGCCGGAAAAGAAGGCGGACGTCAGCACGAGCGCCGTGATCGAAAGGATCTCCGGCCAATATGTCGCGAGAAATGCCAGAGCGCCTTCGACCGTCATCAGGGGTGTTTTTCCCGGAGAAAGCTGATCACCTCGGAGGCCGGAACGTCGTCGGCGACGAAGGACTGGCCGATGCCGCGCGTCAGGATGAAGGTGAGCTTGCCGCCCTTGACCTTCTTGTCCTGCGCGATCGCATCCATCAGCCGCTCGGCCGGCGGAAGCTCGCCCGGAATTTCGGACATCCGGGTCGGCAGGCCGACCGCCTGCAGATGCCGCTCGACGCGGCGCGCATCGTCAGGGCTGGCAAGGTTCATCCGTGCAGAGAATTCATGCGCCAGCACCATGCCGATCGAAACGCCCTCGCCGTGCACAAGGCGGCGGCTGTCATAGGCGGTCGCCGCTTCCAGTGCATGGCCGAAAGTGTGGCCGAGATTGAGCAGTGCCCGGTGGCCGTTCTCCCGCTCGTCGGCAACGACCACATCGGCCTTTGCCTGGCAGCTCGCGGCGATCGCTTCGATGCGCGCCGCGCCACCTGCAAAAACCGCCTTCCAGTTCGCTTCCAGCCAGGCGAAGAAATCCGGCTTGTCGATCAGACCGTATTTCGCCACCTCGGCGTAACCGGCGCGGAATTCACGCTCGCTCAACGAATTCAGCACATCGGTATCGGCCAGAACCAGATCCGGCTGATGAAAAACGCCGATCAGGTTCTTGCCGTGGCGGGAATTGATGCCGGTCTTGCCGCCGACGGAAGAATCGACCTGCGCCAGCAGCGAGGTCGGCACCTGCACGAAACGCACGCCGCGACGCACGATGCCGGCGGCAAATCCTGAGAGATCGCCGATGACACCGCCGCCGAGCGCGATGACGCAGTCGTTGCGCTCGACGCGTGCTTCCAGCACCTTGTCGCAGGCGGTCACCAGATGCTCGAAACTCTTCGTCTTCTCGCCGGCCGGCAGCACGACCGCAGCCGAGGCGATACCTGCCGCATCGAGGCTGGCAACGAGGGCGTCGAGATAGAGCGGCGCGACATTTTCATCGGTGATGACAGCCGCCTTGCGGCCCTTGAGGCGCGAAGCGATCTCGGCGCCGGCCCGCGCGATCAGCCCCGGCCCGATCAGAATGTCGTAGGCGCGCTCGCCGAGCGGCACATGCACGGTCTGGGCGGCGGGAGCGGAGGTTATCGCATTCATGACGCTGGACTTTCTTTGCGAGATTCGATCACCGCCGTCAGCACCTCATCGGCCATGATTTCCTTGCGCACATCGCGCGAGAGCACGGTAAGATCAGCCTGGGCGTAGATCGGATACCGTGCGTTCATCAGGTTTTCGAGCGTCTGCTTTGGATTTTCCGTCTTCAACAGCGGCCGCGTGTCGCGTTTGTTGACCCGTTCCCAGAGGACGTCGAGATCCGCCTTCAGCCAGACCGAAAGGCCGCCCCGCTTGATATGCCTGCGCGTTCGCTCGTTGACAAAGGCGCCGCCGCCGGTGGAGACGACGCGCGGACCGCTCTTCAGCAGACGCTTCATGACCCGCGTTTCCAGCGCCCGGAACTCGTCCTCGCCATAGGCGGCGAAGAGTTCGGCAATCGTCATGCGCGACACCCGCTCGATTTCGTGGTCGGTGTCGATGAAGGGAATGCCGAGCTGGCTGGCAACAATGCGCCCGACCGAGGATTTTCCCGCGCCCATCAGGCCGACCAGGATCAGATTGCGTGAACCGAGAGCGGCGCGAGCTCTGTCTTTCAGGCTGTCAGCAACGGTCAGCAGTGGTTCACTCATCGGTCCATTCACACTTTGTTTGCAAACCGTATCGACAAATGCAGGTGGAGCGTCAAGTCGCGGACAAGGGAATCACGGCATGAATACCGCTTCTTGCGCTTGCAGATACGCTTCTTATAACAGAAGCAGAGCATGAAGGAGTTGCCGGATGCCGACCCTGTTCCGTTTTCTGTTCTTTTGCGCGATCCTCGCCGGGACGGTTTACGGAGCGATGTGGGCGCTCGTGACCTTCGTCGAGCCCGAGCCGCGTGACGTGACGATCCGCATTCCGTCCGAGCGGGTCAATCCGCCGGCGACCGGCACGATCAACACCACCGGGAAGTGAGCGACATGAGGGATCTCGGCCGCGTCCATGTGGAATCCTTCCTGGAAATGATGAGCGCCGAACGCGGTGCCGCCGCCAACACGCTGCAATCCTATGAGCGCGACCTCGATGACATCAGGTCCTTCCTGAACGGCCGCAGCATAAGGCTGATCGAAGCCGCCTCCGCCGATCTTTCCGCCTATCTCACCTCGCTCGCCAGCCAAGGCTTCAAGCCCTCCTCGCAGGCGCGCCGGCTTGCGGCCATGAGGCAGTTCTACAAGTTCCTCTACGCCGAAGGCATTCGAACCGACGACCCCACCGGCGTGCTCGACGCGCCGAAGAAAGGCCGGCCGCTGCCGAAGACGATGGGGGTCGACGAGGTCGGCAGGCTGCTTTCTCAAGCGCAGAACGAGGCCGACGATCCGGCCCCTGGCCAGTTGCAGCGCCTGCGCATGCTGGCGCTGCTGGAACTGCTCTATGCCACCGGCATGCGCGTCAGCGAGCTCGTCTCGCTTCCCGCCCGCGTCCTCGACCAGGAGGGACGCTTCCTGATGATCCGCGGCAAGGGCAACAAGGAGCGGCTGGTGCCGTTGTCACAATCGGCGATCAGAGCCCTGAAGTCCTATGGCCGGCTGCTGGCGGCCGAAAATGCCGCGGCGAAGGAGCCGCAGGAGAGCCCTTGGCTGTTTCCGGCCGCCTCGAAGGAGGGCTACCTGCCGCGCCAGGTTTTTGCGCGAGACCTGAAAAACCTTGCGATCCGCGCCGGCCTGACGCCGTCGCTGATCTCGCCGCACGTCATGCGCCACGCCTTTGCCAGCCATCTGCTCGCCAACGGCGCCGATCTGCGCGTCGTGCAGGAACTCCTCGGTCATTCGGACATTTCGACCACACAGATCTACACACATGTGCTCGAAGAGAGGCTCCAGCAGCTCGTCCAGACGCATCACCCCCTTGCCAAACAGGCGAAAAAGCACGAATAGGACCGGCGACAAGGGGCGGAGCCAGGAAAACGCCCCGGGCACAAGGAACGGAAACGCACCTCATGCACAATTATCTCGACTTCGAAAAGCCGATCTCCGACCTCGAAGGCAAGATCATCGAGCTGAAGAAGCTCGCAACGGAAGACGAGAGCATCGACACCACCGATGAAATCGGCCGGCTGGAGGTTCGCGTCCGTGAGGCGATCGTCGAAATCTATTCCAAGCTCAATGCCTGGCAGAAGACGCAGGTCGCGCGCCACCCGCAGCGACCGCATTTCGTCGATTACGCCAAGACCCTGTTCCAGGAATTCACGCCGCTGGCCGGCGACCGCAAGTTTTCCGAGGATGCCGCGATCCAGGCGGGTCTTGCCCGCTTCCGCGGCCAGCCGGTCGCCGTCATCGGCCAGGAAAAAGGCAACGACACCAAGTCCCGCCTGAAACACAATTTCGGCAGCCCCCGCCCGGAGGGATACCGCAAGGCGATCCGCATCCTTGAGATGGCCGATCGTTTCGGCCTGCCGGTGATTTCGCTGGTGGATACGGCCGGCGCCTATCCCGGCGTCGGCGCCGAAGAGCGCGGCCAGGCCGAGGCGATCGCCCGCTCGACGGAAATGTGCCTCGGCGTCAAGGTTCCCCTCGTTTCCGTCGTCATCGGCGAAGGCGGCTCGGGCGGCGCGATCGCGATCGCCACCGGCAACAAGGTCTATATGCTCGAGCATTCGATCTACAGCGTCATCTCGCCGGAGGGCGCCGCTTCCATTCTCTGGCGCGATTCGACGCGCGCCCGGGAAGCGGCGACCAACATGAAGATCACCGCCGAAGACCTGAAATCGCTCGGCGTCATCGATGGTATCATTTCCGAGCCGCTCGGCGGCGCGCATCGCGATCCCGACAGCGTCATTGCCGCAACCGGCGATGTGATCGCCAATGCGCTGGCCGAAATGGCATCCCGCTCGGGCGAGCAATTGCGCAATGAACGGCGCCAGAAATTCCTCAATATGGGCCGGAATCTGTAAGCTCAAGCTGCAGCTCTTTGCGGATTGAGGCCAAACCTTGGCCACATTGATGTTATTTCTGACATCTGCGCTTGCGGGGGCGTTCCTCACACGTCATAGGCTGGTAAGGATTTGTGAAGTATAAGCCGCTTATGATTCTGCCTCGTGCCAGGACTCCTTAGGCGACCGGGTCGCACTTCTTTATGGGCTAGTTTGGATGCGCATACGTCATTTTGCCTATGTTTCACTCATCGCGCTGGCGCTGACCGGCTGCAATGATGCGCTGGAAACCGCGCAAGTCGACCTTTCCAAGGTCAAGAACAAGGTCGAGCAGCCGCTTCCTCCGCATATTCTCGCCGCCATGTCCGCCAAGGGAATGGACCGCAATTCGCCGATCATGATCCGCATCTTCAAGGAAGAGGGCGCCATGGAGATCTGGAAGGCGAAGACCGACAACCGCTTCGACAAGATTGCCGACTACAAGATCTGCGCCTGGTCCGGCCGTCTCGGTCCGAAGGTCAAGACCGGCGACCGGCAGGCGCCGGAAGGTTTCTACGAGCTGACACGCGCCAATCTGAACCCCAACTCGAAATATTATCTGGCAATCAACACCGGTTTCCCGAACCGCTACGACGCAGCGAACGGCCGCACCGGCTCTGATCTGATGATCCATGGCGCCTGCTCGTCCTCCGGCTGCTATTCGATGACCGACCAGCAGGTGCTGGAGATCTATGCCTTCGCCCGCGACGCCTTCAAGGGCGGCCAGGCGACCGTGCAGCTGCAGGCCTTCCCCTTCCGCATGACGGCCGAAAACATGGTCAAGCATCGCCTCGACAGCAATTACGACTTCTGGAAAATGCTGAAGGTCGGCTATGACAATTTCGAAGTTACGAAGCGCCCGCCCGAGGTGAACGTCTGCGAGAAGAAATACGTCTTCAATCAGCAGGTCACCGATGGCGGCGCCTTCAATGCCGCCGGCAAATGCCCTGCCATGTCGACGCCGCCGGCGCTGGCGGCCGCGCTGGCGTCCTACGGCAAGACCTATGATGCCGACTATGCCAAGGCGATGAGCAAATATGACGGCATGGCCTGGTACGATCCGTCCGAAGCCGAGCGCAAGGCGGTGGTCGCCAAGCTGCGCAAGGGCCGCGAGCTGGCCTTCGCCCCGACCGGCACCTCGCTGGAAGCCGGCCGCATGGTCAAGGTCGCCGAACTCGAGGACCTGATGGCCAAGCGCACGGCCCAGAGCCTCACCGCCAAGACCGCGCCGGGCGCGGCCCCCGCAGCCCCTGCCCAGCCGCAGGCAGTGGCCGTCGCTGCCGCCACCCCGGCGGTGGTGCCTGTGCCGACCCAGAACCCGCTGGCCTTTGCCGCGCCCGAATCGCAGGAAACGGCGGAAGCCGCGGCAAAGAAGCCGTTCTGGAAATTCTGGGCACGGAACTGAACGGCTTGAACCCCGTTCTCTACGATCTTCGCGGCTTGAAATGCCCACTTCCTGTGATGAAGACACGCAAGAAGCTTGCCGCCATGGCAAGCGGCGCCCTCATTCGCGTCGACACCACCGATCCGATGGCTGTGATCGACATGCCGCATTTCTGCAATGAGGACGGCCACGAACTGGTCGAGGCCGAAAAGACCGAAGACGGCCACCGCTTCCTGATCCGCAAGCGTTAAATTCTCAAGCCGGGAATGGCGAGCGGGTTGTCCGACAGCGCCGCACGATCCGGCCTGTCGACGCGCGGCTTGCCGAGGAAGGCGTCGAACAGATCCTTGACGAAGGCTTCCGGCAGGCCCCTGGTGATCAGCACCATGCGCGTGCGCCGGTCGCTGGGATCCGGCCAGGCGGCAAGCCGCACCGGCGGATGGAAGATGCTCTGGACACCGTGCAGCACCAACGGCCGTTCCGGCCGGTCGGAGACGGAAACGATCGCCTTCATCCGCAGCAGCTTCTCGCCATGGGCCGAGCGCAGGAGATCGATGAACATCTCGAGCGCCATCGGATCGATCGGTTTTTCCTCGATGATCGAAAAAGACCGGATCGAGGCATCGTGCCGATTGACGTCGTGGGCGTGCTGGTGCGCGTGATGATCATGATGGTGGTGGCCGTGGTGACCGCCAGGGTGATCATGATCGTGATCGTGATCATGATCATGATGGTGATCGTCATCATGATCGTGGTCGTGGCTGTGTTGCGCCTCGTGCGCATCCTCATCGCGCAGCCAGCGGCCGACATCGGCGATCTTCGTCGCCGGATCGTAGAGCCCGTTCACCAGCACCTCGGCGCTGCCGGCGACCGCGCTGTCGGCATCCATCATCGCCGCGCGCGGATTGAGCGCCCGCAGGCGCTGTTCCAGCCCGGTCGTTGCGCCGGCCATCGATTTCTTCGAGACGATCAGCCGGTCGGCGACGGCCGCCTGCTTGCGCGCTTCCTCGTGATTGTCGAGCGTCTGCAGCCCATTGACCGCATCGACGACGGTGACGACGCCGTCGAGCTCGAAATTCGTGGCAATGACCGGATTGCCCATGATCGCCTGCATCACCGGGGCAGGATCGGCAAGGCCGGTCGTTTCGATAACGACGCGCTTCACCGGCTTGACGCGCCCCGTCTGCACCGCGTCCATCAGGTTGGCCAGCGTATCGACAAGTTCGCCGCGCACGGTGCAGCACAGGCAGCCGTCGGAGAGTTCGATGATCGAATCGCCGGAGCTTTCGACCAGCAGATGATCGATGCCGACATCGCCGAATTCATTGATGATGACGGCGGCATCCTTCATCGCGGGGTCTTTGAGGATGCGGTTGAGCAGCGTCGATTTGCCGGCGCCGAGAAAGCCGGTCAGGATGGTGACCGGAATCCTGTCGTTGAGGGCGCTCATCTCGTTTGACCTTGGCAGTTTAGAAGGATGTCGGGCGCGGCAGCGGCACCGGCACGTTGGCGATGCCGCCGGCCGTATCGCCGGTCGCCACGTTTTCCGGCTGCTGAGACGGCTGTGGGTCCTGCCCCGGAATGAGGCCGGCGAAGACGAATTGCGGGTCGTGGTCCATTTCCAGAATATAGGGCGAGTGCACCTTCATGCGGCCGACCTCGTCGCGCGTTTCGCTGCGTATCTTGGCGCCCTTGGCGCTGCAGATATCGGCGCTAATGTCGGCCACCTGATCCTGACCCTGCCCGTAAGGCTTCAGCGAACCGAGCGTCTCGTTGCTGGGAAACTGGGTGGTGAAGCCCTTCTGCAACAGGTTCGCCGTTGCATCGGCACGCGCCGCCAGACTGTCGGTGCCGAGCACGACGGAGACGAGGGTACGGCCGTTGCGTGTCGCCGAACCGATCTGGTTGAAGCCCGAGGCGCAGATGAATCCGGTCTTCATGCCGTCCGCGCCGGCAAAACGGCCGATCAGCATGTTGAGATTCGGCACATTCTGCTGGCCGGTAGTAAAACCCTCCAGCGAGAAATAGCCGGCATATTGCGGAAAGTCGCGGCGCAGCGCCACCGTCAGCACCGCCAGGTCACGCGCCGTCGTATATTGTCCTTTGCCCGGCAGGCCGTTCGGATTGACGAAATGCGAATCCGTCATGCCGAGCTTCAACGCCTCGCCGTTCATTCGCGTCACGAAGCCTTCCTGCGTACCGCCGACGGCCTCGGCGACCGCGACGGCGATGTCGTTGGCCGATTTCACCATCAGGATCTTCAAGGCACTATCGAGCGTCAGCTTCTGCCCCGGCTTGAAATACATCTTGGCGGCCGGCTGTGCGGCGGCGCGTTTGCTCATGACGATGGGCGTATCGAGGCTGATCTGACCGGCGCGGATAGCATCGAAGACGGTATAGACGGTCATCAGCTTGGTGAGCGAGGCCGGATACCACTTGCGGAAGGCCTCTTCGTGTTCGAGCACGCGGCCTGTCTGCACGTCGACGAGAATATGCGGATTGGCCTGAACGAGCGAAACGGAGGCGACAAAAGCGGCAGTCGCGGCAATCGTGAAACGAAACGGCCGCATGGCGGCAAACAAACGGGAGTGGCTCGTCGACACGGTTCGTCCTTCAGATGTCCGGAAAATCTCGCAACCTTCATCTATCTAGCCTATATGGCTATGACATGGCAAAGGTCATTGACGAAGTAATTTGCAAAGCCTCACACCCTTGTGAAGCGATCAAAGATTGTCGGGATTTGATAACAGGAACGCCAACATGCCGATTTTGAATAGAGCCGCCGAATTGCAGGATGAAGTCGCCGAATGGCGCCGCCACATTCATGCCCGGCCCGAGCTCCTCTTCGCGGTCGAAAACACGGCCGCCTTCGTCGCCGAAAAGCTCAAGGAATTCGGTGTCGACGAGATCGTCACCGGTATCGGCCGCACTGGCGTCGTCGGGCTGATCAAAGGCAAGGGCGAGGGCCGCCGCACCATCGGCCTGCGCGCCGACATGGACGCCCTGCCGCTGACCGAGATCACGGGAAAACCCTGGGCCTCGAAGACGCCCGGCAAGATGCATGCCTGCGGCCATGACGGCCATACCGCCATGCTGCTCGGCGCCGCGAAATATCTGGCCGAGACCCGCAATTTCAACGGCAATATCGCCGTCATCTTCCAGCCCGCCGAAGAAGGCGGCGGCGGCGGCAATCTGATGGTCAAGGACGGCATGATGGAGCGCTTCGAGATCGAAGAGGTCTATGGCATGCACAATCTGCCGGGCCTGCCCGTCGGCCAGTTCGCCACCCGCAAGGGCGCGATCATGGCGGCAACCGACGAATTCACCGTCACCATCAAGGGCCGCGGCGGCCACGCCGCCCAACCGCACCGGACGATCGATCCGATCGCCATCGGCGCGCAGATCGTCACCAACCTGCAGATGATTGCTTCGCGCACCGCTGATCCGATCAGCTCGGTCGTCGTCTCGGTGACCAAATTCAATGCCGGTTTCGCCCATAACGTCATTCCGAACGATGCGACCTTCGCAGGCACGGTCCGCACGTTGGACGACGGGATGCGCACACTTGCCGAAACGCGCTTCCGGCAGATCGTCGAGGGCGTGGCTGCTGCCCACGGCGCCGAAGCCGAGATCAGCTTCCACCGCAACTATCCCGTCACCGTCAACCATCCTGATGAGACCGAGCACGCTGTCGCCATCGCCGGCGCCATTGCCGGCGAGGCAAACGTGAACGCCGAAATCGATCCGATGATGGGAGGCGAGGATTTTTCCTACATGCTGAACGCCCGCCCCGGTGCCTTCATCTTCATCGGCAACGGCGACAGCGCCGGCCTGCACAACCCGGCCTACGACTTCAACGACGAAGCCATCGCCCACGGCATCTCCTATTGGGTCCGCCTTGCCGAACAGCGCCTGGGTCTCTAAAGCGCGTCGCGATCTTTCCGATTGCTCCTCGCGCTTTAGGTCTATGTTTTTGCGCATGTCGTTAGCGCAAAACCGTCGCACATTTTTGCGCGACATGCTTCGGCAACAATTAAGGCTTGGCTTCACGCCAAGCCTTTTGTATGCATGGCGTGCAAGTGGTCCCGTAGCTCAGCAGGATAGAGCACCAGATTCCTAATCTGGGGGTCGCGCGTTCGAATCGCGCCGGGATCACCAGTCTTTAAGCGCTGCACCAGATCGGGCATTGCCTCACACCTTGATCGGAATTCCGGCCTCGATTGCAGCCTCGATGAAAGCCTGTCGCGCCTCCTCCCGGCTTCGCTTTCCGGAGATGACATCGGCGCATACGGCACAAGCCCGATCCAGGGCGGGGCCCTCGTCTGTCGGCCAGTCTTCGATCAACGCCCATGTCGCAGCCTGCGTGGTTTGTATCACCACCCATTGATCCGGACCTTCAAGGGCGATCGTCACCGGCTTCTTCCAGATGGTCTGCATTCTCTTCGGCCTTCCATGCTTGCTGCGGGGTAGTTAGACTGATCGATCTCGTCTTGCAAATCGGCGCCGACCGCATTGGCTCCCGCGTCGATTCATCGCACCTGGGGAGAGGCTCGCCGGCCGCGCACAACCCGCCGCACGCCAAACCCGAGCAGCGCCGCAACGACCCAAGCGCCGACAAAACCGATCGCGCCCCATACAAGGCCTGCGAAGCTGACCGGTACGCCGGGCACGAAATCCCGCCAGGTATTGGCGAAAACAACATCATCCGGCTCCCCGATGAGCACGAACGGCTTGGCGACGGGGGCAGCGGTGCCGAGTTTCAGCTGCTGCGACTGCAGCGTCTCGTAGCGTGTGATCGTGCTTTGCATCGAGACGCCGCGATCGCGCAGGAAATCGTCGGAAGATTGCGCATAGGTGTTCAACGCCTGCTGGCGATCGAGATGGTGCTCGGCCGCCTGTCTGTTGAAATCCTCGACGATGACGCGCAGCTCGTCGATTGCTCCGCCGATTCGCTGGCGATATTGCCGGGCAAATTCCGGCGCCTGCGAAAACACCGTGCCGCCCGCAAGCCCGGCGGCGATGGCGATGATCCTTGCAATCGATCCCATGATCGATGCCTCCGGCTGTTCCCTGCGCTAACGATGCGCGGCCGCAAAGGTTTCTGCTTTTGACACAATCGGTAACGCTATGTGATTGAACCGGCGACACTTCCGGTGAGTTGACACCATGACAACCGAGTTGCTCCCCGTGAGCAACTGAGAAAGAGAGGCTCGTCATGAAACAGCTCATCCTCGCCTGCACGCTCGCCGCAGCGTCCGTTTTATCCGCCGTGCCGTCTCAGGCAGCAAGTCTGACCATCACCACGGATGACGCGCGCCCCTATTATTACCGTGATTCGGAACGCCCCTATTACCGCCACCACAGCCCCTACTACCGCCACAACATGCGGCATTACGTTTCCCGCGATTGCTTCACCAAGACGGAAAGGATCCGCCGCCACGGTCATACGGTCATCAAGGAAACCCGAATCTGCCGATAAGGCAAAGCCCGGCCGATCTTTCGGCCGGGTTTTTTCATCTGGTTTCCGCGGCAAGGAACTTCGCAAATCCGGCCGCGTTTAAGGCGAAATGGGAGTATTCGCCATGCTTATCAAGATGACTGTTCTGGCAATCGCCTATGTCGCGGTCTGCGCTCTGCTTCTCACCATCGCCTATCAGCTGCAGGGGCCGGTGACCACGGCGAAGACCGATCGGCCGGCCGGCTCGTCTTTCCTCGTCGAACGCTTCGCAGGTTGATCAACTGAACGCCGGCCCCAGAAAGGCCGACTGATAAGACAGCGTGGCTCGTCATCGAGCCGCGACAGGACGACCTATCTGAATGCGCTCCTGCCAATGCGACGGAGCACCCTCACCATTAATGCGTGCCGTCCACGGAGAATCCACCGAGGAGGATCTGGTTCTGAACGCTCTGCACGCCCTCGACCGCCTTGGCGACTGCAGTCGCCCGTTCGATCTCACCGACTGTGCCGACCGTGCCGCTGAGCACGATCTGGTCCCTTTCCATCGTCACCTCGACATCGGAGGCATCGATGCCGCCGGCAATCGCCAGTGCATTGGCGACGGCCGCCTCGACCGACGCACGATTGGCGATTTCCGCTTCCATTTCAGGCTCGAGCCCGTGAAATGTCTGCTCCTTGAAAACCATGACCTATTCCTCTGCCAAACCTTGAAAGGAAACGCCTGCCGGTTGGTTTTGGTTTCAGCCGTGTTACCAGTTGAGGCGATAGCGCAGATTGACGCTACCAGCCTCGTCTTCCGAAAAGGGATTGTTCATCGACGCATCGAGATTGAGGTTCGGCAGGATCGCCTGACTGACGGCCACCGAACTGGAGAAGTCGCCGCTCGCATTGCTGAGGCCGGCGCCGGCCGAAAGCGCGGTTCCTGTCCAGGGATGGATGAGCTTCAGCGCCTGCGACGCCGTGACCGAGGCCTGCCGGGCATCGACCGGATCGTAACCGATGCGGACGGAGCGGCTCGATTGCATGTCGAGCGAATCCGACAGGATCCAGCTGCGCGAACGGCTGAGCGTCAGCGCACCGCTGCCGCGCAGCGTATCGACGCTCACCTTCACCCCCTGCTGTGATTGGCCTGCCGGTGTGACGTCCGTTCTCACGATTCTGCACCAGAGCATCGCCTGTTCGGAATCGGGCAGCGGCGCGCCGCCTTTCGTCGCCGCCAGTGCAACGTCGGCGCCAGCGCTGGTTTCCCATTCCGCCGGCAGACGAAAACCCATCGTCGCCTTGTACGACCGCTCCGAAAGCTTGGCGGGTGACCAGATCAGCAGGTCGTCCGCCTTTGCAGCCGCGGTGAGCGAAAAAGGCAGCATGGTGAAAAGAATGCAGGCTATTTTGAATATCGTCATGTGACCCGATCGTTTGACAAGCTTGCTCGCCGAACGGCGCGATGCCGAAAAAATGTGCACGGCGAATACGCGAGGAAGCAGCGCGGCCAAGCCGTCCATCCCAATGCCATCCTCGATTTAATGTTTGGCCGAAACGGCCGGCGGCAGCCAAGTGCCTGTTCAATGGACGCCGTGACGCCCTTGATACCCATGCGACCATAAGCGGCCGCCTGGGATTCACGATTCCCTACTGCCACGATCACATCTCGCCGCCGCTCTGTAAACCCCTTGATGGCCGAAATCTGCTGCACCGCACACTTGCCGCACCCTCCAAACCCTAGTAGAGCCTGAGCCTACGAGACAAATTTTCGCGAAAATCCACATGACGACCGGCAAAACCGCGCCGCGGCGCCTCAGCATCTTCGGTTCGACCGGCTCGATCGGCCGCAACACCCTGAATGTCGTCGAACACCTGGGTGGACGGGACAACTTCGAAATTTCCGTGCTGACGGGCAACGGAAATGTCGAATTGCTGGCCCGGCAGGCAAAGGCATGGGGCGCGCGACTGGCGGTGACGGCGAGCGACCGGCATTACGAATCGCTGAAGAGCGCGCTTTTCGGCAGCGGCATCGCGGTCGCGTCTGGAAAATCAGGCCTTATGGAAGCCGCCGATCGCGAAGCCGACTGGGTGATGGCGGCAATCGTCGGCACGGCCGGCCTCGCGCCGACACTCGCCGCCGCACGCCGCGGCGCCGATATCGCCCTTGCCAACAAGGAATGCCTGGTCTCGGCCGGCGATCTCTTCATCAAGTCGATCCGTGAAGGCGGCGGCAGGCTGCTTCCCGTCGACAGCGAGCACAATGCGATATTCCAGGTGCTGGAAGAGAACCAGCGCCACGCCGTCGAACGCGTCATCCTGACGGCCTCGGGCGGCCCCTTCCGCACCGCGTCGCTCAAGGAGATGGCCGATGTGACGGTGGAAACCGCACGCGCCCATCCGAACTGGTCGATGGGCTTGAAGATTTCGATCGACAGCGCCTCGATGTTCAACAAGGCGCTGGAAATGATCGAAGCCCGGCATCTGTTCGGCCTGACGCCCGAACAGATCGAGGTCATCCTCCACCCGCAATCGATCGTTCATTCGATGGTCGGCTATACCGATGGCTCTGTCCTGGCCCAGCTCGGCGCGCCCGATATGCGCACCGCCATCGGTTATGCCCTGTCCTTTCCGCGCCGGCCGAACCTGCCGATCGAGCGCTTGGATTTCGCCAGGCTCGCAAGGCTCGATTTCGAGGCGCCCGATGAGGTGCGGTTCCCGGCGCTGCGGCTGGCGCGTCTTGCGATGACCCGCGGCGGTGTCCAGGGCGCTGTGCTGAACGGCGCCAAGGAAGTGTCGCTGGAGGCCTTCATCGAAGGACGCCTGTCCTTCCTCGCCATGGCCGACATCACCGAGAGGGTCATGGACGATCTGGCCCACCTGCCGCCGGCTGCCGGTATGGACGATGTTTTCAGCGCCGACAGCCAGGCCCGGCAGCGGGCTTCGCAATTGATGAAACTGGATCTCGTCGGCTGAGGCCTACTGCATAACTCCTTGAGCGCTGTAGCGGCTGCAATTACCGCAGCCGCTGGCCGCCCTCGTCGAACAGCCGGCAATCAGCCGGCTCAAACAGCAGGCTGACTTCGTCGCCGGCCGCGATGCTGACCGGCGAACGATGCTCGACGGTCAGCGACTGGCCGTCGCCGAGTTGACAGTAGAGATATTGCGTTCCCCCGAGATACTCCGAGAAATCGACCGTGGCGACCAGCCTACCCGACCGATCGGGCGCCACCTTCAGATGCTCCGGCCGCAGACCGAGCGTCACGGCGCCGCCGGCCGGCCGGCCCGTGCAGGACAGGGCGGTTTCGATGCGGACGCCGGCGACCTCGACCAGGCCCTGCTCGGCCGCGCGGGCGTTCAGTAGGTTCATCCGCGGCGAACCGATGAAGCCAGCCACGAAGGTATTGGCGGGATCTTCGTAGATCTGTCGCGGCGTTCCGGCCTGTTCGACCCGGCCGTCGCGCAACACGACGATCTTGTCGGCAAGCGTCATCGCCTCGGTCTGATCGTGGGTGACATAAATCATCGTGTTGCCGAGTTCGCGGTGCAGGCGGGCGATCTCGATGCGCATGGAAACGCGCAGCTCCGCATCGAGATTGGACAGCGGTTCGTCGAACAGGAAGACATCAGGCTTGCGCACGATCGCCCTGCCGATCGCCACGCGCTGGCGCTGGCCGCCGGAAAGCTGTCCGGGCCGCCGGTCGAGAAGGTGGTCGATCTTCAGGATCGCAGAAGCCGCCTTGACCCGCGTCTCGATGTCGGCGGCCTCAGTGCGCGCCATCTTCAAGCCGAAAGCGAGATTGTCCCGCACGCTCATATGCGGGTAGAGCGCGTAGGACTGAAAGACCATCGCAATGCCGCGCTCGGATGGGTCGAGATCGGTGACGAGGCGTCCCTTGATCTCGATCTCGCCGTCGGTGACGTCCTCAAGGCCGGCGATCATGCGAAGCAGCGTCGATTTTCCGCAGCCGGACGGTCCGACGAAAACGACGAATTCGCCTTCATCGATCGTCAGATCGATCCCGTGAACCACCGGCAGATTGCCATAGCTTTTTCGCACGTCCTGGAGCACGACGCTCTTATTGCCCATACCGTTCGTCATCCCAAACGACCTACTTGTCCGCCTGGACCCAGACGAGCATCTCTCCGGGCGCGCGGTTGTCCCACAGATGATAGGGCACGAAGCGTGCGGTGGCGGCCCGCCTTTCGGCCGGCGCCTTGCGGTAGAGCGAATTGCCCCAATTCGATGTTTCCTCACGCTCGACCTTGAGATCGACGGCGACGGCATCATTGAGGTCCTTCAGCACGACGGTTTCGGCAGCCGGGAGTTCGCGGGGCAGAACGATGGCGTTGAGATCTTTGCCATTGTCCGTTGTCTCAACGCAATAGACGAGCGGACCGCGCATCAAGGCGACGCGGCCGGCATCCTGGCGCACTTTCGGATTGGCATATTGCGGGCGAAGCGCCAGCGGCAGGTAAAGGGCCACCTTATCACCGTCCGCCCATTCGCGGTCGATCCTCGCATATCCGTCGCGGACATGGGCATTGAGGTCGAGCATCGCCCTGTTGACGCTGAGGGTTGCGCCCTCCGCCCAATCCGGAATGCGCAGCGACAGCGCGAACCGAGCCGGCTTTGCCAGTCTGGCCGTGAAGGCGACTGCGCCGTCCCACGGATAATTGGTGGCCTGCTCCAGCTCCACCTCGGCGCCATTGGCAAGCTTCAGCCGGGCGGTGCTTTCGCCGTAGAGATGCACGGCGATCTCATCATCGGCAACTGCATACATGTATGATCCGATCGACGTCACCAGACGGGCGATGTTTGGCGGGCAGCAGGGGCAATGGTGCCATTTCCAACGGTGGTGCTTGCCCGCACTTTCCAGCGGATTGTCATAGAAGAAAGTCTTGCCGTCTGTGGAAAGACCCGGCAGCGCGCCGTTATAGAGCGCCTGTTCCATGATGTCGGCATAGCGGCGGTCCGGTCCACGTCCGAGCATGCGGCTCGCCCAGAAGACCAGGCCGACGGAGGCGCAGGTTTCCGCATAGGCCGTGTCGTTGGGCAGATCGTAATAATCGGTGAAGCCTTCATTGGACGCGGCCGGGCCGATGCCCCCGGTGATGTACATCTGCTTGGTGGTCAGATCGTCCCACAGCGTTTCCAGCGCCGCCGTCAGGCTGTCGTCCTTGTATTCAGTGGCAATATCAGCCATGCCGGAATAGAGGTACATGGCCCGCACGGCATGGCCGACGACCTTCGTCTGTTCGCGGACCGGCCGGTGCGCCTGGCCATATTCATAGGTCTTCTGATGGAAGTCGGCAGCGCTCCGGCCATCGCGCGCGGCCTCCGCCGTGAAGAAGTGCGGCTCGGTGCCGCGCTCGTCGATGAAGTATTTCGAGAGGTCGAGATATTTCTTTTCGCCGGTGACGCGGGCAAGCTTGACCAATGCCAGCTCGACTTCCTCATGGCCGCAATAGCCGGCGATTTGCCCCTCGCCATGGCCGAAAACCTTGATCATGTAATCGGCGTAGCGGCACATGATATCGAGCAGCTTGCGCTTGCCGGTCGCCTGGTAATAGGCGACCGCGGCTTCCATCAGATGGCCCGCGCAATAGAGCTCGTGATGATCGCGCAGATTGGTCCAGCGCCGGGATGGCTCGACGCGCTGGAACCAGGCGTTCAGATAGCCGTCCCTGTCCTGCATCCTTTCATACATGTCGATGATCTCATCGGCGCGTGCCTCGAGCTTCGGGTTCGGCCGGCGATAAAGCGAATAGGCGATCGTCTCGATCGACTTGCCGAGATCGGAATCCCAGAACATCTGCGTGGTCCCGCCCCAGGGCTGGATGGGAATGACGACGCCCGGGCTCGGCTGATTGACATCGATCGCCTTGAGCATGCCGGCCTCGACGCAGCGGTCGAGCAGCGTCTCGGCGGTGGAATTGCAGACGGCATCCTGCCATTTGCCCCAGAACCCGCCGAGATCGACATCGGGAACGGCGACGGGACGGAACTGGCGGTCATTGCTTGCTTTGGTCATGGGCTCGACTTTCTCTCATTTCACCGCGCCGGCCATCAGCCCGCGCATATAGTAGCGTTGCAGGAGCAGGAAAACGATCAGGCAGGGGATCGTCATGACGATGACGCCGGCCTGCACCGCTCCCCAGTTGATGCCGCCGAGGCGGCCGGCGCGGACCGCCGTCATCAGCACCGGCAGGGTGTATTTCTCATTGCTGGAAAGCAGCACGAGCGCGGCAAGGAACTCGTTCCACGCATTGAGGAAGGCAAAGATCGCCACCGTCGCGACACCGGGCAGCACCAGCGGCAGCAGAACACGCGCCAGGAGCCTGAGGTCTCGGGCGCCGTCGATGCGCGCGGCTTCTTCGATTTCCTTCGGCACGGCGTCAAAGGCGTTGCGCATCATGAAGACGGAGAAGGGCAGCTGCAGCGTCACATAGACGAGCGTCAGCCCGACGAGCGAATTGTTGAGGCCGAGTTTTGCCAGGATGATGAAGAGCGGCGTCAGGATCGACTGGAACGGGATCATCAGCGTGGCGATGATCAGCACGAAGAGCGCATTTTTCATCGGGAAGCGATAACGCGAGAAGCCGTAGCCGGCCAGCAGGCTGACGAGAACGGTCAGCGCCACGGTGGCGACCGACACGAACAGCGAGTTGATCATATGCCGCCAGATGCCGGCGCCGAACGTATCGAGCAGCGCATAGGCATCGAAGCTGATGCCAGATGTCGGCCAGGGCGGCAAGGGTGGCAGGCTGGCTTCCGTGCCCTGCCGGAAGGAGGCGAGCAGTGTGATGACGAACGGCGCCAGAAAGAAGATCGAAATGGCGATGCCGGTGAGATGATAGGCCGACTTCACGCGAAGGGCCTTGCGGGCGCGGCGCTCTTTCGACGTCATCATGGACGCTCCTCCCCGACGCGAAGCAGCCAGAGCTGCACGATGCTGATGGCGACCAGGATGGCGAGAAGCGCGATCGAAAGCGCTGCGCCGTAACCGAGATTGAACGAAACGAAGGACTGGTTGAAGATGTAATAGACGACCGAGATCATCTTGTTCTGCGGTCCACCGGCCGTCATGATGTAGAACTGGTCGAAGGCGAGGATCGAGCCGGTGACCGAGACGATCAGCGCCAGCGCGATCGTTTTACGCATCAGCGGCAGCGTCAGATGCCGGAAACGCTGCCAGCGGCCGGCGCCGTCGATGCGCGCCGCCTCCGTCAGCTCGGACGGAATGGCCTGCAGCCCGGTCAGCAGAATGATCATGGTGAAGCCGGCGATCTTCCAGACGACCATCACCACAACTGTCAGAAACGCCGTGTCGAAGGTCGCAAGCAGATTGGGGCTCTTTTCGACGACGCCGAGCGCCTTCAGAGCCGGGCCGACGAAGCCGCTATCGACATTGGCAAGCCAGACCCAGAGCAGCGAGGCGGTGGCAAGGCCGACGACGACGGGCAGGAAGATGATGGTGCGGTAGGCGCTGACGAACTGCCGCTCCTTTTCGACGAAGATGGCGAGCGGAAAGGCGACGGCGAAGATCGCGATGGTGACGATGACAGTGTAATAGGCGGTGAAATTCAGCGCCGTCATGAAGCGAGTGTCGTTGACCATGCGGTAGTAGTTGTTGAAGCCGATCCAGCGCGACGCCCCCATCAGCGGCCAGTTGTGCAGGCTCATCCATCCGGTGAACAGAACCGGCATGATGAAGAAGACAATGACCAGCGCCATGGCCGGCGCGATATAGGCAAGGCCGCGCCAGTTCGATCTGCGCCGTCGCTTTCGCCGAGGCAATAGGGTGTCGGAACCGGAACCGGTCATCGAAACGCTCCGCATCTGTCTATGGAAATTGGCCGGGAAGCTGCCACCGCTCCCCGGCCGCGGCCACGGGAGAGTTACTGGCCGCTATCGATGATCGACTGCATTTCCGACTGGGCGCTGGAGAACGCACCGTCGACATCGTCGCCGAAGATCGCCGCGTTGGTGAAGCTTGCCCACGGACCGTTGGCGCTGTTGATCAGGTCGTTGAACTGCAGTGTATAAGGGGTTTTGGCGACACTGATCGCCTTGAGGCCGATCTGCATGCGCGGGTCGAGGCCCTCGAGCACCTTGTCGGCAATATCGCCGCGTGTCGGCAGGCTGCCATATTTCGCCATGATCTTCTGGCCTTCCATCGAATAGATATATTCGAGGAACTCCTTCACCTCGTCGATCTTCTTCGTTCCCTTGGTGATGACGAAGTTGTCGCCGCCGGCAAAGGACGAAGGCTTGCCGTCGACGCCGGGAATGAGGGTCACGCCGAAATTGATCTCGGGATGCTGGGTCACCAGCGTGCCGATGGCAAAGGCGCCAAGGCTTTGTTGGCCGATCTTGCCGTTGGTGAAGGTCAGGAAGTTCGTGCCGTTGTCGCTGGCCGCACCCGCCGGCACAAGATCCTTCTTGACCATGTTGCGGTAGACGTCGACGGCCTTGCGCATTTGAGGCGTATCGAGCGTCGCTTTCTTGCTGTCGGCTGACAGGATGTCGGCGCCCGCGCCCCAGACCAGCGGCGTGAAGGTGAAGATCATGCAGCCGCCGCAGCCGCCGCCGGAGAAATAGAAGCCGTAGGTATCGTCACCGAGAGCCCGGATCTTCTCCGCATTGGCGGTGATTTCGTCCCAGTTCGCCGGCGCCTTTTCCGGGTCGAGGCCGGCCTTCTTGTAGAGATCCTTGTTCCAGGCGAAGACCGATGTCTCGACGGAAAGCGGCAGCCCGTAAACCTTGTCCTGATAGGTGCCGAGGCGGACATGCGACGGCGAAAGTGAGTTGAAATAGGGAAGCGACTTCGCCCAATCCGTCAGGTCTTCCAGCTGGCCGGCCGCGGCAAAGGCAGGATTGTAGATGAGGTCCATCGACAGGGCATCTGGCGCCTGTCCGCCGGCGATTGCCGTCGCATATTTCTGCACCAGCTCGGAGAACGGCACTTCGGTCATCACGACCTTGTTCTCATGGCTGGAATTGTAGGCTTCAACGACCTTCTTGAAGGCATCGCCAATCCCCGATCGGACCCACATTTCGACGTTCTCGGCAGCCGATGCAGCCGACACCAGGCACAAGGTAGCGATGCCGGTCGCCGCCAACAGACGCTTGATCATGACATTCCTCCCAATATGGCGCGTCTCCTCGCGCCTTCGCTCATTCCCTTGCTTTCACTCCCCGGGGGCTCTGCCCCCGCATGACTGCCGGACGATCAGCCGGCACGGCAATTTCCTGACACCCGGCTCGACGGGCCGGCCTTCCGCAAGCGCCAGCACCGTCAATCCGGCCTGCCGCCCGAGCTCTTTCAGCTCCATATCCACCGTCGTCAACGGCGGCCGCGTCTGAGCCGCGACGATCTCCCAGTTGTCGAAGCCGATGACCGAGACGTCCTGCGGCACCTTGACACCGCGCTCGCGCAGCGCGTCGACCGCGCCGCGAGCGATCTGGTCGTTGCCGCAGAAGAGCCCGTCCGGCTTCTCGCCCGGCCTGCTCCACAGCTGTTCGACCGCCTCATGGCCCCAGCTTTCCGACCACACGCCGTAGAGCACCGGCTCACGGTGACCTGCCACCTGATGATAGGCACCGGCCCTTTCCCGCACCGAGAAGAAGTCCTCCGGCCCGGTGATATGCGCGATCCGCCGCCGCCCGATCATCGCGAGCCATTCAACCGCCAGTTTCGCGCCCTGTTCGTCGTCCGAACGGAAGGTAACGCTGTTCTGCGTCCCCTCCGTGAAGGCGTAAACGACGGGCACATGCAAATTCGACAGATCGACGGGCAGGCGCTTGTCCAGCCGCTTGCCGGTGGCAATGATGCCGTCGACCTGCTTGTCCAGCATCGCGTCGACATGGGTCTGGGCGAGCGCCGGATCGTCTTCGATGGCGCAGAGGAAAACCGAAACCCCATGGTCGACGAGGGCGTCCGAAATGCCCGCCATCACAGGCAGCGTAAAACGGCCGTACGTGTCGTTCGTCAGCAGTCCGATGGTGAAGCTGCGCTTGCTGAGCAGCCCTCTCGCCAGCGCATTCGGCCGGTAGCCGATTTCGCCGGCGATCCGCTTCACCCGCTCGCGCGTTTCTGCCCCCATCCGGCCCGTATCGTTGAGCGCCTTCGACGCCGTCGAAATACTCACCCCGGCCGCCGACGCCACCTCGTGGATGGTGATCCTCCCTCTTTTTCCTCCCGTTAGGTTCAGAGCTTCCTCCTTCTGAAGTGGCCTGAGAAAAGCTTTTACCAGCTTCATTGTCAAGTGAGAAAAGGTTTTCTCATACAATTCGCGAGGCAGCGGGGAGAGACGGCTACTGCGAGGAAGATACAGAGAAGGTCGATCCGCGTCGGCCCGACCGGATTGCCGTGTGGATCGACCGCCCGGATCGGCGCAGCGGCGATAGCGGATTTGTGGCGGGAACTTGGGCGCAGAACCAGCCCAATCAGAAGCTCCGACGGAGATCCCGATTGGCGGTTTGAAGCGAAGCGATCATCGAAAAATCAGGCGACGTGCCTTGCCAGCGCGCAGCGCGACCAGAGCGAGTGCAGGGCTTCGACGAGATGGGCGATATCGGCGTCGGAATGCAGCGGCGTCGGGGTGATGCGCAGCCGCTCGGTCTTCTTCGGCACGGTGGGATAGTTGATCGGCTGGACATAGACGCCGCAATTGTCGAGCAGCAGGTCGGAGATCCATTTGCATTTGGCGGCATCGCCGACCATCACCGGCACGATGTGGCTGGGATTGTGCATATGCGGAATGCCGCGCTGGTCGAGCAGCGAGCGCAGCTTGCGCACCCGGTCCTGATGGCGGGCGCGCTCGAACTGGCTGACCTTCAGGTGCTGGATCGAAGCGACCGCACCGGCGGCCAAGGCCGGCGGCAGCGCCGTGGTGAAGATGAAGCCGGAGGCAAACGAGCGGATGAAATCGCACAGCGCTGCCGAGGCGGCGATATAGCCGCCCATCACCCCGAAGGCCTTGCCGAGCGTGCCCTCGATGACAGTCAGCCGGTCCATCAGCCCTTCGCGCTCGGCAATGCCGCCGCCGCGCGGGCCGTACATGCCGACGCCATGCACCTCGTCGAGATAGGTCATCGCCCCGTATTGGTCGGCGAGATCGCAAATCTCCTTGATCGGGGCGATGTCGCCATCCATCGAATAGACGCTCTCGAAGGCGATCAGCTTCGGCGCCTTCGGATCGGCGGCTTTCAGCTTGGCTTCGAGATCGGCGACGTCATTGTGCTTCCAGATCACCTTGTCGCACTTGGCATAACGAATGCCCTCGATCATCGAGGCATGGTTCAGCGCGTCGGAGAAGATGATCAGGCCGGGGATCCTGGCGCCGAGCGTGCCGAGCGCCGCCCAGTTGGAGACATAACCGGAGGTGAAGATCAGTGCCGATTCCTTGCCGTGCAGGTCGGCGAGTTCACGCTCGAGCAGGACGTGATAGTGGTTGGTGCCAGAAATATTCCGGGTGCCTCCCGCACCCGCGCCACAGTGGTCGATGGCCGCCTTCATCGCCTCGATCACCTTCGGGTTCTGGCCCATGCCGAGATAGTCGTTGGAGCACCAGACCGTGACGTCCTTTTCGCCATCGGCCGTATGGCGGGTGGCGCGCGGGAAGTGGCCGCGCTGACGCTCGAGATCGGCAAAAACGCGGTAACGGCCCTCGGCATGAAGCCCGCCCAGTTCGTTTTTGAAAAATGCTTCGAAATCCATCATATGCTCCAGTATCGCGCAGCCGTTCTTGCCGACCGGACGTCCGCGCGTCAATGCTTACCCTTTGCTTTAACATCAACTGCGGCAAAAGGCCCAGATCTTTGAATGATTCCAGATAAAAAATATGCGCGTAATCATCGATGAGTTTGATAGGGCGCAGCGCGCTGGAAATCGCAAAACCACAGGCGCCGCGACGACACTCGTGCTGCAAAAAAATCGGGGCAATGGTGGACAACCCTTTCTTCCGACATAGTTTTCGAGCTAGCGTGCCAAAGAAACAAAAGGGACGGCCTATGCCCATTGGGCGACAACCCAGGAGAAAAGTAATGAAGAAAGCTGTCATACTCGCATTGATCGGCCTGTCGGTCGCAAGCTGCACACCGACCCAACAGGGCGCCGGCATCGGTGCTGCATCCGGCGCCGTCATTGGCGGTGCAGTCACCGGTGATGTCCGAGGTGCTGCGGTCGGTGCCGCCATCGGCGGCGTGTCGGGCGCCCTGATCGGCAGCGTCGCGGAACAGCCCGGCCAGTGCTACTATCGCGACCGCTATGGCCGCCGTTACATCGACGCTTGTCCGCGCTGAGGACGCTGACGAACGGTAAAAACAGGAAATCCCGGCCACACATCCGGGATTTTTTGTACTGAATTAGCGCGTGGGCAATTTAAAATGGTACACCGTGCGCGATTTTGCCGCTAAGCTGTTCACGGCTGGGCAACGAAGCTTCATGTAGGCGTAACCAAAAGCAGCGGATGCGGATTAGAGGGACAAGTCCGAAAACAGGTACTGCGTATCGGCGAACAGGCACCATGATGGTGGTCGCAGCGGCAGCTGCTTTCTCACCGGTCCTGATCGGCGATGCCTACGCCTTCAAGCTTTTCGGCATCACCATCTTCGGCAAGGAGGAGGATGAAGGCGAACAGGTGCCCGATCCTGTACGCTATCACGTCGACCTCAAGACCGACACCGCCGATCCGGATCTTAGGGAAGCGCTCGAAACCAGCTCCCGCCTTGTCAGCGACCAGAAGCAGCCCGTCTCCGGCGACCTCGGTATCGTCGTCAAGGCGCGTGACGACCGCGAGCGGCTGATTGCCGCCTTGTACGAAAAGGCACGTTACGGCGGTGTGGTCACGATTACCATCGATGGCAAGGATATCGACGACCTGCCGCCCAATCCGGCATTCGACCGCTCCGGGCCGATCCCCGTCACCGTCGATATAACACCCGGCCCCGTCTTCAGGGTCAGAGAGGTGCAGTTCGGCGGCGACGCCGCGGACCGCAATCCCGCCGATTACGACCTTGCCCCCGGCGCCGAGGCCGGCTCGCTCGCCATCATCAAGGCCGGCGACAAGATTGTCGAACAGTTGAAAAGCGAAGGCCGGCCCTTCGCCAAATTGACCGAACGCAAGGTCGTCGCCGATCACAGAAGCGATACGGTCGACATCGTGCTTGCTGCCGAAGGCGGGCCTGTCGCCCCGATCGGCGATGTCGGCGTCACCGGCGAGAAAACCGTCAAGCCGGATTTCATCCAGCGTTATTCCCGGCTGAACAAAGGCGAGGCCTACTCGCCGGAGACGCTGAAGAAGGCCGGCGAGCGCCTGCGTGCCCTCGGTGTCTTTTCAAGCGTCACCATTCACGAAGGCGATGCGCTGGCGCCGGACGGCACCTTGCCGATGACCATCGAGGTTTCCGAAGGCAAGCGCCGCTATTTCGGCGTCGGCGCGCAATATTCGACCACCGACGGCCTCGGCGTTCAGGGCTATTGGGGCCACCGCAACCTGTTCGGCGAAGCCGAGACGCTGAGGATCGAGGGCTCCGTCTCGCGACTCGGCGAAACGACCGATGTCGGCGACCTCGACTATTCCGCCGGCATCCTCTTCACCAAGCCCGGCGCCTTCTTTCCGGCCGCCACCCTGAAGGCCGGCATCGTCGCCAAGACGCAGAATCCGGACGCTTACAACGCGACGCTCGTCACCGCCTCGCTCGGCCTTTCCTACGAACTGACCGATAAGGACACGATCTCGGCCAGCGGCGAAGTCAGCTGGGAGCGCGACGACGACGCCTTCGGCACCAATGACTATCTGACCTTCACCTTGCCGATCCAATATGATCGCGACGCCCGCGACGACAAGTTCAACCCGACAGAAGGCTATCGCGCGACAGTTTCGGCAAAGCCCGGCTACGAAATCTTCAATTCCACGCCCTATGCGGCGTTCGAGGGCTCGATCTCCGGCTATCTGCCATTCGGTGCCGAGGACCGCCTGGTCATGGCCGGCAGGGTCGCCGCCGGTGTGTTGATAGGCGGCGGCGGGATCGAGGACATTCCCGCCACGCAACGCTTCTTTGCCGGCGGCGGTGGTTCGGTCCGCGGCTACAGCTATCAGGAGATCTCGCCTTACAACGACAATGGCGACGCCACCGGCGGCCGCTCCTATGTCACGGCGTCGCTGGAGGCTCGCATCAAAATCACCGATACGATCGGCTTCGTTCCCTTCGTCGATGTCGGCACCGTATCGGACAGCACCTTCCCTGGTTTTTCCGATATCCGCGCCGGCGCCGGCGGCGGAATACGATACGCCACACCTTTCGGCCCGCTGCGGCTTGATTTTGCCGTGCCGCTGAACAAGTACGAAGATGGCACAGATTATGGAATTTACGCCGGCATCGGCCAGTCCTTCTAGGACTGCGATTCCGCTGTCATGCCCGATCTGTGAGCCGTCATGAAAACGGGGGTAATGTCCGCGCCGATGCAAACGCTGGCAAAAATCGTCAACTGGATCATACGGCTCACCGGCTATGTCGTGGGCACCGGCTTGATTCTCGCTGTCGCAGCGCTTGCGATCTTCGGCTTCACCTCCTTTGGCGCCCGCATCGTCACCGAGAAGATAGCCTCCACGCTTTCCAATCGCGACATGACGATCGAGGTGCGCGAACCGGAAGGGCTGTTGACCGGCGGGCTCCGCGCGGCCGAAATCTCCCTCTCCGACACGCGGGGCGTTTTTGCTGAGATCCACGGCGTGGCGATCGACTGGAATCCGCTGGCGCTGCTGACGGGAACCTTCCACGCCAAGCGCTTCGAGATCGAAGCGATCGACCTGCTGCGCAAGCCGGTGCGCACCCTGCCCTCCCGGCCCGGCGCCGAAAATTCCGGCGGCTTCTCTCTGCCGATCAAGATCGAGGTCGACCAGGTTGCGCTGCCCAATATCAAGCTTGCCGAACCCTTTGCCGGGCGGGCCTTTGCGCTCGCCGCCGAAGGCAGCCTCTCGGCAGATGGCGACGGCGGGGAAGCGATCGTCAATGTCAGCCGTCATGCGGTCCCGGATGCGCGGCTTACCGCCGATATCGCCTATGCGCCGGCCGAAAACCGGCTGCGACTGAAGGCAAAGCTCGCCGAGCCGAAGGGCGGGCTGCTGGCAGGCTTCCTCGGCCTGCCCGATAGTCCTGCCGTCAACATCGACCTTGACGGCCAGGGACCGATATCCGACTGGAAAGGCAAATTGCAGGCGGCGCTCGACGGGCAACAGCGGGCCGCAATCGAAGGCCGGCATGCGATCACCGCCGACGGGCTGCACCATCTCGACCTCAAGGGCGGCGGTGACCTGAGCTCGCTTCTGCCGGCAGCATTCCGGCCGCTTTTCGCCGGCCAGACCAACATCGATCTTGCCGCCACCTTCAACGATCATGGCAAGATCGATATCCAGACGGGCAATGTCGCCACCGGCAGCGTCGTCATTGCCGCATCGGGCACGCTTGATCCTGCCGGCAACAACAGCCTCAACGCCAACCTGCTCGGCCCCTCCGGGCCGGTCGATTTCCGCTGGCCGCTCGCCGAGGGAGAAGCGCGCTTCCTGATATCCGGCCTCAATCTGGCGCTGACCGGCGACGCGCAGGCGGCGCGACTGAGCGTCAGCGGCTCGCTTGACAGCGCGACCCTGCCGCAGGCCGATCTCGGCAACATCAAGCTGACGGCAAAGAGCGACGCCTTCAATCTTGCCGCCCGCTCCGGCAGCGTCCAGCTGCGCCTCGTCGCCGGCGACGCGACTTTTGCCGAGCCGAACCTGAACCGCGCGGTCAAAGGTCCCGTCACCATCGCCGCGCCGCTGCAGATCGCGGACGGCAGCATCGGTTTCAATGGCACCACCGTCGAAAGCGCCAATATCAACGGCAGCCTCAACGGCTCCTATCGGCTGACAGACCGGGCTTTGACCGGCAATCTCAAGCTGACCGTCGAACCGGCGGCTCTGCCGGCTGCGGCGACGAGCCGGTTCGACACATCGATCTCGCTCGAAAGCCAGGTGGCGGGCACCGTCCCGTCGAAATTGGCGCTGACCAACCTCGTCGTCAAATCCGGAACGCTCGAAGCCGCCGGCAATGTCGCGCTCGACGGCTCGACTTTGAACGCCGATCTCTCGGGCCGGCTGCCCGATGTCGGCAAGCTGATGGCGGGCGCGAGCGGCGGAGCAGCTTACGGATTGCGCGTCGGGGGCGAACTGCCGGCCCTCTCCGTGTCAGCCAATATCAAGGCCACCAGCCTGCAGATGGCCGATCGCAGGCTGGCCAACCTCAATGTCGATCTCACCGGCGTCGCCGATCCCAGGGCGCCGCAGGGCAAGATTGCCGCGACCGGCACGATCGACGGCCAGCCGATCGGCGTCAACGGCGATATCCGCTCGGAGAACGGCGGGATGAGCGTTCCGGCACTGACCGCCGACATCGGCGGCAACCGGCTGACCGGCAGTCTGGAATTTTCGCCCTCCCTGACGCCGTCAGGCGCATTCACCTTCGATTTTCCCAATATCGGCCTGTTGGCCGCCCTCGGCGGACAGAAAGCCGAAGGCGATCTGAAGGGATCGCTCGGCGTCGCCAGCGACGGCGGCAGGATTACCCTGAAGCTGCAGGCGACTGGCGCTTCGCTTCGCCGCGATACACTCGCCATCGTCAAACCCGAGGTCGACGTCACGGTCAGCGATCTCAGCGCGCTTGCAGCCACCGGCACGGTCCGGGCTGAGGAGGTGAGTGCCGGCGCGAACAGACTCGCCGGCCTTTCGCTGGCTTTCACCAAGCAGCAGAATCAGACCGACTTCGATCTCCACGCCGCCTATGATGGCAATCCGGTGCTGGCGGGCGGCAATATTCAGACGGCGGATGGCACGATCGACGTAAACCTCGATCGCTTCTCGGCGAGCCCCCGCAACATCCCGGTCGAGCTTGCCGAAGCGACGCAGGTCAAAATCGCCGGCGGCGTCGTCAGCCTGAACGGGCTGACGCTGAAAACAGGCGCCGGTTCGGTGAGCGTAACCGGTTCCGCCGGCGAGATGCTGAAGCTCGACGCCGTCATCAAGGAGCTGCCGGCAGCACTCGCCGACGGTTTCGTGCCCAACCTTTCGGCTGGCGGCACGATCTCCGGAACGATCGCCGTGACGGGAACACCGGCCGCGCCCATCGCCGACTTCAAGCTTGACTGGAAGGATGCAACGACAGGCCAGACCAAGGGTGCCGGGCTGGCGCCGCTCGGCATCACCGCCGGCGGCAAATTTGCCGACAAGAAGCTCGATTTCGACACGACGATCGGCAGCGCCGACGGCCTCTCGCTCAAGGCTGCCGGCAATGTCGGGCTCGCCGATCCGGCGGCGCCGGTGCTCGATATCAACGCCGATATTCTCAGCCTGCCCGCTCGCGTCGCCAATGGTTTTGTTCCCGATCTCGCCGCCGAAGGCGCGATCACGGGAAAGGTACGCGCCACCGGCTCCCTCAAGGCTCCGACAGCCAATTTCGCTCTCGCCTGGAAAAGTGCTGCGACGAGCCATACCAGGCGCGCCGGCCTTACCGGTCTTGATCTGACCGCGTCCGGCAAAATCGCCGACAACACGCTCGATTTCGACGCCGCGGTCAGCGGCGCCGAGCGCCTCTCTCTCAAGGCAAACGGCAATGTCGGCATAACCGGGACGACAATCGGAGGTGTCAGGATCGACGCGACACTGGCCAACATCCCCGCAGCCGTGGCAAACGGTTTCGTTCCCGATCTCGCGGCGGCAGGCCTTGTCTCCGGAACAGTCTCGGCGAGCGGATCCCTTGCCGCCCCTATCGCCGATTTCGATCTCCATTGGCAAAATGCCGTCACGAGCCACACGAAACGCGCCGGCCTTGCCGGTCTTGGCGTGACGGCATCCGGCAAATTAACCGACAGTAATCTCGATTTCGACGCTGCGGTCAGCGGCGCCGACGGCCTTTTGCTCAAGGCAAACGGCAATGTCGCCGTCAGCGGCAAGACGGTCGGCGCCGCCAAGGTCGATGCGACGCTGGCAAATATCCCGGCAGGCATTGCAAACAGCTTCGTCGCCGATCTCGCGGCCGAAGGTTCAGTCTCGGGAAAGATCTCGGCGGCAGGTTCGCTTTCGGCGCCGACCGCCGATTTTGACCTCAATTGGAAAGACGCTGCGACGAGCCACACCAGGCGTGCCGGGCTTGCCGCTCTCGGCATTACCACATCCGGAAAATTTGCCGCGAACAGACTGGATTTCAACGCAGCAGCCCTGGGCGATCAAGGCCTCTCACTGAAGGCCGTGGGCAACGTCGCCCTCGCCGGCACGGCGATCGACAGCGTGAAGCTTGATGCCGAGATCACCAAGATCCCCGCCGCTCTAGCCAATGCCTTCGTTCCCGAACTGGCGGCCGCCGGCACGATATCAGGCACCATGTCTGCGGCCGGCACACCCGCCGCACCAAAGGCCGATTTCAAGCTCGACTGGACGGATGCCGCAACCAGCCATACCAGGACCGCCCATCTTTCCGGCCTCGCACTGTCCGCATCGGGGCACCTCGCTGACAATAAGCTTGATTTCAACGCCAATCTCGGCGGCAAGGACGGCCTCTCGCTGAAAGCTGCGGGCAATGTCGGGATATCGGGAGCCTCGGTCCGCAACCTTGACGTCAAGGCCGATCTCGCCAATCTGCCCGCGGCCCTTGCCAATGGCTTCGTTCCCGGACTTGCGGCGGAGGGCACGGTGTCGGGAACGGCCTCTGCCTCGGGCGCACTTCCCAAGCCCGCCGTCGACTTCAAGCTCGACTGGAAAAACGCCGCGACCGCCCAGACCAGAAGCAGCGGCCTTTCTGGTCTCAGCGCCGCGGCGTCCGGCAAATTCGCCAATGACAGGGTCGATTTCGATGCCAACCTCGCCGGCACGGACGGCGTGTTGGCCAAGGCAACTGGGGGCGTCACGATTGCCGGAACGGCCATCCGCGACCTTTCGGTCAATGCCGATATTCCTGCCCTGCCGGCAAATATCGCCAATGCGTTTGTTCCCGGTCTCGGGGCCGAGGGCACGCTTTCGGCAAGCGCCGTGACTTCCGGAACGCCGGCTAATCCGATCGTCGATTTCAAGCTTGACTGGAAGGATGCCGCGACCAGCCACACCAAGGCTGCCGGCCTCTCCCGTCTGGCATTGGCCGCAACAGGAAAATACGCCGGCGAGCGGCTCGATTTTGATGCCAAGCTCAGCGGCAGCGGCGGCATTGCGCTGAAAGCCGCCGGTAATCTCTCCATCGCCGGCACGTCGATCCGATCGATCGACGTCACAGCAAACGCCACCAATGTTCCGGCGGGCATCGCCAACGGTTTTGTTCCCGGTCTTGGAGCCGAGGGCGCGGTCACAGCGACCGCAAAAGCTGCCGGCGGGCTGTCGGCACCCTCTATCGATTTCAAGGTCGATTGGAACAATGCCGCAACGAGCCAGACAAAGGGCGCCGGTCTTTCGCCGCTCAGCATCAGGGCATCCGGAAAGCTGGCCGGCAACAAGCTGACCGTCGACGCCAGTCTTGCCGGTGACGCCGGCATGTCGCTCAAGGGCGGCGGCAGTGTCGTGATATCAGGCAACCGGGCTCTCGACTTGCGCTTCAACGGCAATGTTCCTTTCGCGGTGCTCGGCACCCCGCTTGCGCAGCAGGGCCTGGTCGCCGACGGGGTCGCCACCGTCGACCTTGCGATCGGCGGAACGGCCGCAGCGCCCGTCATCAACGGCACGGTCTCGACAAATGGCGCCAAGCTCGTCGACGTCAGACGCAATCTTGCCGTCAACAATCTCGCAGCCACCGTGACCTTCAATGGCACCCAGGCCGTAATATCGCGTCTCAGCGGCAATCTTGGCAGCGGCGGCACGATTTCGGCGAGCGGCGCCATCGGCATCCAACCGGCCGGCGGCTTTCCCGCCGACATCTCGATCAAGCTCGACAAGGCGGTCTATGTCGACGGAACCCTCGTCGTCTCGACCGTCAACGGCACAGTGAACCTGCGCGGGCCGATCATGAGCGCGACGCTGAGCGGCAAGCTGCGGCTGGACAAGACCTCGATCACCGTCCCGGAAAAATTGCCGACCTCGCTCAGCGAAATCGACATACGGCACAAGAACGCGCCTCGCGCGGTGCTCGCTCAGCTGCGGGATGAAGGCGAGCGGAAAACCGGCGAGAAATCCTCGGTCATCACCCTCGATCTCGAAATCGACGCGCCCTCGAAAATCTTCGTGCGCGGCCGCGGCATCGATGCCGAGCTCGGCGGCCGCGTGACGATCCGCGGCACGGCGGCGGTACCCGTCGTCACCGGCGGCTTCACCATGCGTCGCGGCCGGCTGACCATTCTCAACCGCCGTCTGGATTTCTCCGACAAGAGCAGGATCACCTTTGCCGGCGACCTGACGCCGGCGCTCGATATGGAAGCCACCTCCACCTCCGGCACGACGACCCTGACAGTTGATGTGGCCGGCCTCGCGACCGATCCTTCGATCACCTTTTCCTCCTCGCCGCAGCTGCCACAGGACGAGGTGCTGGCGCAGCTGATCTTCGGCCAGTCGATGTCCAAGCTCTCTCCGGTGCAGATCGCCCAGCTCGCCGATGCCGTCAGCCAGCTGGCCGGCAACCGCTCCACCTCGCTTTTCGAAGGCCTGCGCAACCAGCTCGGCGTCGACGACTTCGACGTCAGCACCGACGAGAAGGGCCAGACGAACGTCAGCGTCGGCCGCTACCTCAACGACCGCACCTATTTTGAACTTCAGCAGGGCGGCTCGGTCGGCGCCAAGGCAATCATCAATCTCGATGTTGGCCGCGGCGTCAAACTGCGCGGCGCCGCCGGCGGTAATGGCGCCGGCGAAGCGGGCATCGTTTATGAGCGGGAGTATTGAGCCGGCTTAACCTCAGTTTGCGCAGTCCCGGACGGAAAACCGCTTCGCACTTTTCCTGGGATTGCTCTAGAAACCGGTCTTGCTCGTCTTCAGCAGGATATTCGTCTCGGTCGAGTTGATACCGTTGATCAGCCGAATGCGGCGCAGCGTCTCGTCGAAGGAGGCAAGGTCGCGATCCTCGAGTTCGGCGACGAAGTCCCATTTGCCATTGGTGCTGTGGAGGGCGCGGACCTGCGGCAGGCCCCGCAGCTGATCGGCCACCCTGTCGGCCAGTTTGCCGAGCACCTCGATCATGACGATGGCGCGTACGCCGGCCGAACGCGTCTCGTGGCTGGTGCGGATGGTGAAGCCGACAATCGTGCCGCTGGCGACCAGCCGATCGATGCGGGCGGCAACCGTTGCCCGCGATGCACCTGTCATTGCCGCAAGCGAGGAAACGGAAATGCGGGCATTGTGGCGAAGGGCGCTCAAGAGTTCGGTATCGAGATCGTCCACGCTGATCACTCTGTCAAAATGGCTTTATCAATCTGCGCAATCATAATCCATTTCTGACACTTTTCCATCTTTTTGCCGGCAGCCCTTTATCCCACTATCGGCCGAAACAGGCCTCAACACGGAGCCCTCGAATGAATGTCCAATCGCGATCTGTCACCCTCATCGGCGCACCATTGGAGGAAGGCTCCGGCCGTAGGGGTGCTGCAATGGGCCCCGCGGCGCTACGCATCGCCGGCGTCGACCAGACGCTGATCGATCTCGGCCACGATGTCACGGATAATGGCGATCTCAGGATCGTGCCGGCAATGGACCTGCCGGATCATCCGAAGGCCCATAATCTGAGAACCGTCGGCGCCTTCACCCGCGCACTCGAAAGCAGCGTTTATGATGTCGCCGCCTCCGGCCGCTTTCCCCTTATTCTCGGCGGCGACCACAGCCTATCCATGGGCAGCGTCTCCGGCATGGCCCGCTTTGCTGCCGGCAAAGGTCGCCCGCTCTTCGTGCTATGGCTCGATGCCCATGCCGATTTCAATTCTCCCAGCACCTCCCCCTCCGGCAATATTCACGGGATGCCCGTCGCCTTCTTCTGCGGCGAGGCGGAGTTCGCCGAGATCCTGCCGAAGGACCGTCCCTTCGTCGATCCGAAGCATGTCTTCCAGGTCGGTATCCGTTCGGTCGATGCGCGCGAGCGCGAGGAAATCCATGAACACGGCGTCAACGTTTTCGATATGCGCGCCATCGACGAGCAGGGCATCGGCGCTATCATGCGGGAGATTCTCGCTGTCGTTGCCAAGGCCAACGGCCTGCTGCATGTCAGCCTCGATCTCGATTTCCTCGATCCCGACATCGCCCCCGGCGTCGGCACGACGGTGCCTGGCGGTGCGACCTTCCGCGAGGCCCATCTCGTCATGGAAATGCTGTCGGACAGCGGTCTCGTCTCGTCGCTCGATCTCGTCGAGCTCAATCCTTTTCTCGACGATCGCGGCAAGAGCGCCCGCATATTGGTGGAGCTGACGGCAAGTCTCTTCGGCCGCAGGATCTTCGATCGTCCAACCCGTGCCGCATAGAAGGCACGCGCCGCAAACAAGGCTCAGAGGGAGAAGCGCATGCCCACGTCGGAAAAATTGATCGCCACGGAACAGCGGCTCGGCGCCAACAATTACAAGCCGCTCGACGTAGTGCTGACGCGCGGCGAAGGTGTTTATGTCTGGGATACCGACGGCAACCGTTATCTTGATTGCCTCTCGGCCTATTCCGCCGTCAATCAGGGCCATTGCCATCCGAAGATCCTCGCCGCCATGGTCGCGCAGGCGGGCCGGCTCACCCTCACCTCCCGCGCCTTCCGCAACGACCAGCTCGCCTATTTCTACGAAGAGCTCGCCGCTCTCACCGGCTCACACAAGATCCTGCCGATGAATTCCGGCGCCGAAGCGGTGGAGACCGCCATCAAGGCCGTGCGCAAATGGGGATACGAGGTCAAGGGCGTGCCGGAAGGCCAGGCGGAGATCGTCGTCTGCGCCGACAATTTCCATGGCCGGACGCTGAGCATCATCAGCTTCTCCACCGATCCCGACGCCCGCAACGGCTTCGGCCCCTACACGCCAGGCTTCCGCGTCATTCCCTTCGGCGATTCCGAGGCTTTCGCCGCCGCCATCAATGACAATACGGTGGCGGTGCTGATCGAACCGATCCAGGGCGAAGCAGGCGTCATCATCCCGCCGCCCGGTTATTTCACCCGCATCCGCGAACTCTGCACTGATAACAACGTCACCCTGATCCTCGATGAGATCCAGACCGGCCTCGGCCGCACCGGCAAGCTGCTGGCCGAGGAACACGAAGGCATCGAGGCCGATGTGACGCTGATCGGCAAGGCGCTGTCCGGCGGCTTCTATCCGGTATCCGCGGTCCTTTCGAATTCCGAGGTGCTGGGGGTACTGAAGCCCGGCCAGCACGGCTCGACCTTCGGCGGCAACCCGCTCGCCTGCGCAGTGGCGCGCACCGCGCTGAAGGTGTTGACGGAAGAAGGCATGATCGAAAACGCCGCAGCGATGGGCGACTATTTCCTCGACGGCCTGAAGTCGATGCGCTCGAACATCGTCCGCGATGTGCGCGGCCGAGGTCTGATGATGGCCGTCGAGCTGGAACCCGAAGCCGGCGGGGCACGCCAATATTGCCACGCGCTGAAGGAGCGCGGCCTTCTCGCCAAGGATACTCACGACCATACGATCCGCCTCGCTCCGCCGTTGATCATTTCAAGGGAGCAGGTCGACTGGGCGGTCTCGCAGATCGAAAAGACGATCGGCTGAGGTAAAGCGAGACTGAAAACCCGGCTAATCCGGCTTCCGATTTAGATTTGGGCAACACTCTTTCGCTAATGTCGTCGTAACCGTAACGATACTTCGCCGAATGCAAAGTCATCGCGTGGTGTGAAGGCAAAGCTCGTCAGCGCCAATGGGGGCGCACTCGCTTCTGCTTTGGCTTACGACAGTTGGGAAGAATTCTAATGGCCACGATCAATTCCACTAGCTTCAGCGGCGATACACTCGAGATCATTGCCTTCCGCCTGCATGATCAGGAATTCTGCGTCAAGACCACGACCATCCGCGAAATCCGCGGCTGGGCGCCGTCGACGCCGATCCCGCACGCGCCGGCTGATGTCATCGGCGTCATGAACCTGCGCGGCTCGGTGATACCGATCATCGACCTTGCATACAAGCTTGGCATGAAGAGCACCGTCGCCAACGAGCGCAGCGCCATCGTCGTCGCCGAAGTTCACAGCATGGTCATTGGCATGCTCGTCGACCGCGTCTCGGATATTCTGACCATTTCGTCCAGCCAGGTCCAGCCGGTGCCTGAGGTGACCGCCTCCTTCGACCGCGCCTATTGCGAAGGCATCATCGCGTCGGAAAATGGCATGATCTGCTTCCTGAACCTCTCCAAGATGTTCAAGGAAAATGAGACGGACGAACTGGCGGCGTAAATCGTCCCAATGCTGCAGATGCTGAAAACCGCCCGTGAAGGGCGGTTTTTTGTGGACACACGCACCTGAGCCAGACCGCAGTTTTTTCAACTTCTGACATATAAGCGGTCGCTTTCATATATCGAAAATTAACCACGCTCCATCACTATGGAATGTGAAGCACAAGGATGACATGGTTTCCGATCGGTGGGGGTTAACTCCCCGGCACCGCGCCTTCCTCGCCCCGAACGGCTTCGTTCTAGCAGCCCGAAACAGCAAAAGCTGTTAATCTCGAAGGGACAGGAATGTTTGGACTAGCCCCCGATTCGAAATACATTCTTGAAGCCATTTCCAAGTCGCAGGCGATCATCGAGTTCGACCTCAAGGGAAAAATCCTGGCGGCCAACGAGAATTTCTGCAACGTGCTTGGATATAGCCTGAGCGAGATCCTTGGCAAACATCACAGCATGTTCTGCGAGCCGGCTTATGCGGCAACCGCGGAGTACCGCGAATTCTGGGCGCGGCTCGGACGCGGCGAACATGATGCCGGTGCCTATAAGCGTTTTGCCAAGGGCAACAGGGAGATATGGATCCAGGCATCTTACAATCCTGTTCTCAAGGGCGGAAAGCCATTCAAAGTGGTTAAATTCGCGGCCGACATCACCGCCGCGAAGAAGAAGGCGGTCGAAGATTCCGGCAAGCTGGAGGCGATCTCACGCTCGCAGGCGGTGATTGAATTTGCCCCGACGGGCGAAATCCTGACCGCCAACGAAAATTTCTGCACCGCCATGGGATATTCGCTGGACGAGATCACCGGCAAGCACCACAGCATGTTCTGCGATCCCGCCTATACCAGCACCGGGGATTATGCCGACTTCTGGAGGCGGCTGGCGCGCGGCGATTTCATCGCCAACGAATTTGTCCGTTTCGGCAAGGGCGGCCGGCAAATCTGGATCCAGGCGGCCTACAATCCGATCGTCGATGCCAACGGCAAAGTCTACAAGGTCGTGAAATTCGCGACCGACGTCACCCAGCGCATGAGCGCCATTTCCATGCTCGGCGGCGCATTGCACCAGCTCTCCGAAGGCGATCTGACAAGAACGGTGGACACGGCTTTCGTGCCCTCGATGGAGCAGTTGCGCCACGATTTCAACGCCGCGATCGCGGGCCTTGCCGAGACCGTCAAGACGATTGGCGAAAATGCCGCGGCGATCGCTGCGGGCTCGCTCCAGATCGGATCATCGGCGGACGCCTTCTCCAAACGGACCGAACAGCAGGCCGCGTCGATCGAGGAAACGGCAGCGGCTCTGGAGGAAATTACCACGACGGTCAACGATTCCAGCAGCCGCGCCGATGAGGCGGGACGCCTCATCGCCAAGACCAAACAGGGCGCCGAACAGTCCGGCATCGTCGTTCGCAATGCCGTCGCGGCCATGGACCAGATCGAGCAGTCCTCGCGCGAAATCAGCAACATCATCGGTGTCATCGACGAGATCGCCTTCCAGACCAATCTTCTGGCATTGAATGCCGGCGTCGAGGCAGCGCGCGCCGGTGAAGCCGGCAAGGGGTTCGCGGTTGTGGCCCAGGAGGTTCGCGAACTTGCCCAGCGCTCTGCCAACGCCGCCAAGGAGATCAAGGCGCTCATCAATACGTCGAGCCAGCTCGTCAAGAACGGTGTCGGTCTCGTCGGCGAGACCGGCAAGGCGCTCGAGGAGATCGTCGCCCAGGTCGGCGATATCAACGGCAATGTCGAGGCGATCGTCGAGGCGTCGAGAGAACAGGCGACTGGACTGAGCGAAATCAATCAGGCGGTCAACACGCTGGATCAGGCAACCCAGCAGAATGCCGCCATGGTCGAGGAAAGCACGGCCGCCAGTCATAGCCTTGCGCGGGAGGCAGAGACGCTGCGTGTGCTGCTGACGAAGTTCCGTCTCCCGGGCCAAACCCAGCCCTCCGTCAGGCAGGAGGCAAGACAGGCGGGCTCACCGGCGCGGCATCTCGTTTCACGCGTCGCCAGGGCGCACGGCGCTGCCGCGGCAAGCGCCGAGAGCTGGGAAGAGTTCTGATCCTGGAGCCTTCCTATAAGATCGATTCAGGGAATGCGCCGTAGCACCAAGAGGAAGCGCGCCGTAGCATACCGACTTGGCGCGCTTCGATCGGTTACCCGAACAGCGCGAAGGTCGCCCGCAGCGTCACCCACACACCCCAGAGCAGCGGAATGCCGACGACGGCCCAGGCAAGCATTGCTTTGGCGTCGAGCCCGCCGGTACCGATGCCGAAGGAGCCCGTCGGCCCGGCTTTGACGGCGGCCGATTTTGCCTGCAGCGCTGCGACCTCGTCATCCGACATGAACCACTTGTTGCCAAGCGGCTTGACCAGCGCATTGGCGATCAGACCGAAAGCCAGCATGCCGGCGAGGATATACATGGTGCCGGTATAGAGGGTCGGGCCCGGTGCAACGCCGGCCGCGATCTGCGCTTCGCGGATATAGTTCACTACGACGGGGCCGACGATGCCGGCCGTTGCCCAGGCCGTCAGCAGTCGCCCATGGATGGCGCCGACGAACTGGGTGCCGAAGATATCGGCGAGATAGGCCGGGATGGTCGCAAAGCCACCTCCATACATCGACAGGATGATGCCGAAGGAGAGAACGAACAGCGCCTTGTTGCCCATGCCCGCGAAGGTGGGCGCCAGTGCATAGAGGGCAATGCCGATGACGAAGAAGCAGTAATAGGTGTTCTTGCGGCCGATCTTGTCGGAAAGCGACGCCCAAAAGAACCGCCCGCCGATATTGAAGAGTGACAACAGGCCGGCAAAACCGGCAGCAATTGTCGCAATCGCCGCCTTCTGCCCGGCATCGAGCTGCGCAAAGGCGACATCCGGCAAGCCGATCAGCGAGCCGGCGAAGATTTCCTGCAGCATCGGCGAGGCCATGCCGATAACGCCGATGCCGGCCGAGACGTTGAGGCAGAGCACGGCCCAGATCAGCCAGAATTGACTGGTCTTGTGGGCATCGCGCAGGTGCACGTGCCTGGTGGTGATCATCGTGCTCTTAGCCGCCGGCGGCATCCAGCCTTCCGGGCGCCAGCCGGCCGGCGGGATGCGATAGCCGAAGGCGCCGCCCATCATGAAGACGAAATAGATCGCCGCCAAGACGATGAAGGTCTGCCAGACGCCGACCGACTTATCAGTCTTGAACGCATTCATCAGCAGGTTGGCTAGCGGAGCGCCGATCATCGCGCCGCCGCCGAAACCCATGATCGCCATGCCGGTCGCCATGCCACGCCGGTCGGGAAACCATTTGATCAACGTCGAAACCGGCGAGATATAACCGAGGCCGAGACCGATGCCGCCGATGACACCGGCGCCGAGCCACATCATCCACAGCTGATGGGTGATGACGCCAATGGCGGCAAGCACGATGCCGCCGCACCAGCAGCAGGCGGAAACGACACCCGCTTTGCGCGGACCGGCCCGCTCGAGCCAGCCGCCCCAGATGGCGGCCGACGAGCCGAGCAGGACGAAAAACAGCGTATAGATCCAGCCGAGGTCGGCAACCCGCCAGTCGCAGGTCGTGGTGAACAGCGCCGAGGCGAGGGTCATATCGGGGCAGGCGGTCGAGGCGGTGATCCCCAGCGATTTGGACAGCGGCAGCCAGAACACGCTGAAACCGTAGGCCATGCCGATGCAGAGATGGATGGCGAGTGCTGCCGGCGGCACCAGCCACCTGTTGAAACCGGGCCTTGCGATAATTCTTTCGCGATCGAGCAGGCCTGAGCCCGCCACTGCTCCGTCTATACCTCTTTCGGCTGCAGTCATGAACCAACTCCTCCTTGTTTCAGACCTTGACGTGATGGGAGCGCCACCTGTTTTTTCAGGAGCGCAAGGGACGCTGTAACACTGTGAGTGTTCCGCCGAGTCTAATTTTAAATCGATTGAATTTTCAGGAATTATGCGGTGGCGCAGGCAGTATGCGCTGCCTCCCCCCCGGCATACGCCGCTTTGGATTACCGGATCTGGTGTGTTTCCGCTTCCGGTTTGCGGATCATCGGAGCGGCCTGCAGCACAAGCGCATCCAGGCCGTTCTCCTCTTTCTCGATAATTTCGAACAATTGCCGCCGCATCCGCGGCTCCCAGAATTTGTTGATATGATTGGCGACCCCCTCCGCTGCCTCGCTTGCCGGCTGGCTCTTGAAGAAGGTGGCGATCTGGTTTGCCATATAGACGAGTTTGGTCTTGGTATCATGCGACATCGGCGATGCTTCCGGACGAGATGCGGTGCGGGTGGCTGAAAATCTCAAAGTCCTCGCCCCGCACCAGGGCGACGAGCGTCATGCCGGCCTTTTCGGCCGTGCGGATGGCGAGAGCCGTCGGCGCTGAAATGGCAATAAGCACCGGGCTGCCGAGGATTGCCGCCTTCTGCACCATTTCGACCGAAAGCCGGCTGGTGACGACGACGGCGCCGTCACCGCCGCTTTCGCGGCAGTCGATGACGGCGCCGCAAAGCTTGTCCAGCGCATTGTGCCGGCCGACATCTTCGCGCACGGCAATCAATCCCTTGCCGGGACGATAGAAGGCGGCGCCATGCACCGCCCGCGTCTCGCGATGCAGCGGCTGCGCCTCGTTCAGAAGCGAGACGGCACGAACGATATCGGAATGCGACAGCGCCAAGGGTGATGCTGAGACATCGGGCACCGGCCGTACCGCCTGTTCGATCGATTCGATGCCGCAGAGCCCGCAGCCGACCGGCCCCGCCATGCTGCGCCGCCGCGCACGCAACCGATCGGCGACGTCGTCGACCAGGCTGACCTGCACATCGATCCCCTCCTCACCCGCAACGACCTCGATGTCCGATATTTCCGTCCGCTCGGCAATGATCCCTTCGGTCAGACTGAAGCCGACGGCAAAGTCTTCGAGATCGGCGGGCGTCGCCATCATCACTGCGTGTGAGGTGCCGTCATAGGAAAAGGCGATCGGCACTTCTTCCGGTACGATACGAGAGCCGCCGACCATGAGGCCGTTGCGGCGGGCGGTTTCGGAGGCGCGGGCGGTGGTGGGGAAAGTCATGATGCGCGCTCCCCCTTCTCCCCAGCGAGGAGAAGGGCCAAGCGAAGCGAGGCGATGAGGGGGGGAGCGACGATAGGAGCGAACGAACGAGCCGAAGCGGGTTCGCATTTGCCGAACCGTCCCCTCATCCGTCCTTCGGGCACCTTCTCCCCGAGGGGAGAAGGAGAGGCCTCACGATCGACGCCAGCCCACTCACCCATCATCACTCCGCAGCCTCGAGCTTGCCGGCGATGCGGCGCGATTGCCGCGCCTGCTCGTCATATTCCATCTGCCAGTCACTCGGCCCATTGGAAGGCGAAACCTGCACCGCCGTCACCTTATATTCCGGGCAGTTCGTCGCCCAGTCCGAGAAATCGGTGGTGATGACGTTCGCCTGCGTATTGGGATGATGGAAGGTCGTATAGACGACGCCCGGCGCAACGCGCTCGGTGATCAACGCCCGGAGCGTCGTGTCGCCGGAGCGGCTCATGAGCTTCACCCAGTCGCCGTCGCGGATGCCGCGCTGTTCGGCATCGTGCGGATGGATTTCCAGCCGGTCTTCCGCATGCCAGACGACATTCTCGGTCCGCCGCGTCTGCGCCCCGACATTGTACTGGCTGAGGATGCGGCCGGTGGTGAGCAGCAGCGGGAAGCGCGGACCGGTGCGTTCGTCGGTCGCCACATATTCGGTGCGGATGAATTTGCCCTTGCCGCGCACGAAGCCGTCGACATGCATGATCGGCGAGCCGAGCGGGTTCTTCTCGTTGCAGGGCCACTGCACCGAGCCCATCTTGTCGAGATAATCGTAGGAGACCAAGGCGAAACTCGGCGTTGTCGCCGCGATCTCGTCCATGATTTCCGACGGATGATTGTAGTTCCAGTCGAGCCCCATGGTCTGGGCAAGCTTCTGGGTCACCTCCCAGTCGCCATAACCGTTGCGCGGCGACATCACCTTGCGCACGCGATTGATGCGGCGCTCGGCATTGGTGAAGGTGCCGTCCTTCTCGAGGAAGGTCGAGCCCGGCAGAAAGACATGGGCGTAATTGGCGGTTTCGTTGAGGAACAGGTCCTGAACGACGACGCATTCCATTGCCGCAAGGCCGGCCGCGACATGTTTGGTATCGGGATCGGACTGGAGGATGTCCTCGCCCTGGACGTACAGGCCCTTGAAGGACCCGTCGACCGCCGCATCCAGCATGTTCGGAATGCGCAGGCCCGGCTCGTTGCTGAGCTTCACACCCCAGAGCTTTTCGAAGATATCGCGCGTCGCATCGTCGGAAATGTGCCGGTAACCCGGCAGCTCGTGCGGGAAGGAGCCCATGTCGCAGGAGCCCTGCACATTGTTCTGGCCGCGCAGCGGATTCACGCCGACGCCGGGACGGCCGATATTGCCGGTCGCCATCGCCAGATTGGCGATGGCGATGACCGTGGTCGAACCCTGGCTGTGTTCGGTGACGCCGAGACCGTAATAGATCGCGCCGTTGCCGCCCTTGGCGTAGAGCCTTGCCGCGCCGCGCAGATCCGCGGCCGGCACGCCGGTGAAGATCTCGGTCTGTTCGGGGCTATGCGCCGGTTCGGCGACGAAGGCGGCCCAGTCCTCGAATTCCGACCAGTCGCAGCGCTCGCGGATGAAGGTCTCGTCATAGAGCCCTTCGGTGACGATCACATGCGCCAGCGCCGTCATGACGGCCACATTTGTGCCGGGCTTCAACGGCAGGTGATAGGAAGCCTCGATATGTGGCGACCGGACGATATCGGTGCGGCGCGGATCGATGACGATCAGCTTGGCCCCCTGGCGCAGCCGCTTCTTCAGTCGTGACGCGAACACCGGATGGCCATCGGTCGGGTTGGCGCCGATGATGACCACGACATCCGACTGTTCGACGCTGTCGAAATCCTGCGTGCCGGCCGAGGTGCCGAATGCCTGGCCGAGGCCGTAGCCGGTCGGCGAGTGGCAGACGCGAGCGCAGGTATCGACATTGTTGTTGCCGAAACCGGCGCGGACCAGCTTCTGCACCAGATAGGTTTCCTCGTTGGTGCAACGCGACGAGGTGATACCGCCGATCGCATCGCGGCCGTACTGATACTGGATGCGGCGGAACTCCGACGCCACATGCGCGAAGGCCTCGTCCCAGCTCACCTCCCGCCAGGGGTCGCTGACCTTTTCGCGAATCATCGGATTGAGGATGCGATCCTTATGGGTGGAATAGCCGTAGGCGAAGCGACCCTTGACGCAGGAATGGCCGCGATTGGCCTGGCCGTCCTTCCAGGGAACCATGCGCACCAGCTCCTCGCCGCGCATTTCGGCCTTGAATGAACAGCCGACGCCGCAATAGGCGCAGGTGGTGACGGCCGAATGCTCGGGCTGGCCGATCGCAATCACCGACTTCTCGGTCAGCGTCGCCGTCGGGCAGGCCTGAACGCAGGCGCCGCAGGAGACACATTCGGAATCGATGAAGTCTTCATGCGCGCCTGACGAAACGCGGGACTCGAAACCGCGCCCCTCGATCGTTAGCGCGAAAGTGCCCTGCACTTCCTCGCAGGCGCGCACGCAAAGCGAACAGACGATGCATTTGGAGGGGTCATAGGTGAAATAGGGATTGGATTCGTCCTTCGGCATCCATTTCAGATTGATCTCGCCGTTGTTGCGCGCCTTGACGTGGTTGTCACCCTCATAGCCGTAGCGCACGTCGCGAAGGCCGACAGCGCCCGCCATGTCCTGCAATTGACAATCGCCATTGGCGGCACAGGTGAGACAATCGAGCGGATGGTCGGAAATATAGAGCTCCATCACACCGCGGCGAATATCCTTCAGCCGTCCTGTCTGCGTATGCACCACCATATTCGCCGTGACCGGCGTCGTGCAGGAGGCCGGCGTGCCGGCCCGGCCCTCGATCTCGACGAGACAGAGCCGGCAGGAGCCGAAGGCGTCGATCATATCGGTGGCGCAGAGCTTCGGCACCTCGATGCCGGCTTCCATCGAGGCGCGCATGATCGACGTGCCTTCCGGTACGCTGATCTGCTGCCCGTCGATGGTCAGCGTCACCATCGTTTCCGATTTCGAAGCGGGAGTGCCGTAGTCGATTTCATGAATGAGAGACATGGTCGGTCTCCTGTATCGAAATGGAATTGAGCAGGTCGGGCCAGAAGCGGGCCAGCACGTGAAATGTCATCACTCGGCAGCCTCCACCATCGGCGCCGGCGAAAAATCTTCCGGGAAATGCGTCATCGCGCTCACGACGGGATAAGGCGTGAAACCGCCGAGCGCACAGAGCGAGCCGTACTTCATCGTGTTGCAGAGATCGGCCAGCAGCGCCCGGTTCTTCTCCGGCTCGATGCCGTGGGCGATCCTGTCGACTGTCTCGACGCCGCGCGTCGAGCCGATGCGGCAGGGCGTGCACTTGCCGCAGCTTTCGACCGCGCAGAACTCCATGGCGAAGCGCGCCTGCTTCAGCATGTCGGCGGTGTCGTCGAAAACGACGATGCCGGCATGGCCGATCAGCCCGTCCTTGGCGGCAAAGGATTCGTAATCGAACGAAGTGTCGAACAGCGCCCGCGGAAAATAGGCGCCGAGCGGCCCACCGACCTGGACGGCCTTGACCGGCCGTCCCGTCGCCGTACCACCGCCGATCCTGTCGACGATATCGCCGAGCGAAAGACCGAAGGCTGTTTCGTAAAGACCGCCATATCTGACATTACCGGCGATCTGCAGCGGGATGGTGCCGCGCGAGCGGCCCATGCCAAAATCGCGATAGAAGGCAGCACCCTTATCCATGATCACGGGCACGGAAGCGAGCGAGATCACGTTGTTGATGACGGTCGGACAGTCGAACAACCCCTTGTGCGCCGGCAGCGGCGGCTTGGCGCGCACGATGCCGCGCTTGCCCTCGAGGCTGTTCAGCAGGGCCGTCTCCTCGCCGCAGACATAGGCGCCGGCGCCGGTACGCACTTCGATATCGAAGGCGCGGCCCGAGCCGAGTACCGACGGGCCGAGAATCCCGGCCTGTCGCGCGATGCCGACGGCCTCGTTCATCACAGCGATCGCATGCGGATATTCCGAACGCGTATAGACGAAACCCTTCGTGGCGCCGGTCGCAAGTCCTGATATCGCCATGCCCTCGATGAGCACGAAGGGATCCCCCTCCATGATCATCCGGTCGGCAAAGGTGCCGCTGTCGCCCTCATCGGCGTTGCAGACGATATATTTGCGTTCGCCGGCCGCATCGAGAACGGTCTTCCACTTGATGCCTGTCGGGAAACCCGCGCCGCCGCGTCCACGCAGGCCGGAATCGGTGACTTCCTTGACGATTTCGGCAGGCGCCATCGAAACGGCGCGGCGAAGGCCGGCAAGGCCGCCATGCGCCTCGTAATCCGAAAGCGAGAGCGGATCGATGACGCCGCAGCGAGCGAAGGTGAGGCGGGTCTGTTGCTTCAGGAACGGGAGGTCTTCAACCTCCCCGAGACAGAGCGGGTGGCCGCTGCCGCTCATTATCCCGGCCTCGAACAGAGCAGCCACATCCTTTGCCTTCACCGGTCCGTAGCCTATGCGCTTGCCGGCAAGCTCGACCTCGACCAGCGGTTCCAGCCAGAACATTCCGCGCGAGCCGTTGCGCACAATCTCGGCATCAAGGCCGCGGGCGACGATCTCCTGGGCAATCGCCTTTGCCACCTTTTCGGCCCCGAGCGCCAGCGCAGCGGCATCGCGCGGAACATATATCTTGACTGTCATCGGCGCGCCTCCGCAACGAGTTCCGTCGCCAGCTGATCGTCGACCCGGCCATACACCTCACCGTCGAGCATCGCCGACGGGGCGCAGGCGCAGAGCCCGAGGCAGTAAACCGGCTCCAGCGTCACGCTGCCGTCGAGCGTCGTCTGGTGGAAATCGATGCCGAGCAGCGCCTTGACGCGCTCAGCCAGCGCAACGCCGCCCATCGACTGGCAGGCCTCGGCGCGACAGAGCTTCAGCACATGCCGCCCAGCGGGGTGGTTGCGATAGTCGTGATAGAAGGTCATCACGCCATGCACCTCGGCGCGCGAAAGGTTCAGTTCCTCCGCGATCACGGGCAGGGCTTCCTGCGGCACATAACCGAATTCCTGCTGAACTTCATGCAGAATGGGAAGCAGCGGCCCTTCGAGGAAGCGAAGGTCGGCGACAATGGTACGCGTGCGCGCTGCGATATCGCCTTCGGCGATATGAATGGTCATAAGGCAGCCCTCCCAGCCGCTGGCTCGTTGCGGAATGTCGCCCTTCCCAGCATCAGGCCATTCCTCATGCACCATCTCAGGGAAGCCGGCGCCGATCAATAAAGCTGTCTCGTGAATTGATAGGTTTTTCCTATCAAAGCTCTTCATCCCGCACGAGCACTCGCGCCTCATGCAGCAAGGCCGACACGAGCGGCGTGAAGGGCTCGCGATAGGGCGCGACGAGGCCGACCAGATGGTGGGCTTCCGGCTCAACGATCGGAATCATTCGAATTTCTATTGGGAATCCAAATGATTTCGCGACGTTGCGCGGCATGATGCTTGCCCAGCGTCCGGTTCTGACATGCGAGAACAGCACGATCATCGAGTTGGATTCGAGTGTTGGATGCACTGTCGCCCCGGCTTCCGTCAGGTGCCGGTTGATGATGCGCCGGTTCTGCATGTCGGCGGTCAATAGGCAAAGCCGAAGATCGCCGACCTCCTTCCAGGTCACGTTGTCGCGATCAGACAGCGGGCTGCCCGCAGCCGTGATCAGATGATAGCGCTCGGCATAGAGGGGAACGCTGGTGACACGCCCGAGCGGCTCATTTTCAAGATAGGTGATACCGGCGTCGATCTCGAGATTTTCGAGCATGCTCAGCACCTGCAGCGAATTGCGCGAGACGATCGAGAAGGTGACGCCCGGATGTCGCTCCTGAAACGGCGTGGTGATGCGCGAAAGCATGGCGAGGGCCGTCGGAATGGCGGCGAGGCGAATGTGGCCGGAAAGACCGCGCCGCGCCGCGCGCATTTCCTCGCGCATGGTGCGGGCATCGCCGACGATGCGCCGCGCCCATTCGAGTACGCGCTGTCCCTCCGGCGTCAGCCCCTGATACCGCGACCCGCGCTGCACCAGCATGACGCCGAGCTGATCCTCCAGTTGGCGGATGGCGGCCGAGAGCGTCGGCTGCGAAATCCCGCATTCCTCCGCAGCGCGGCCGAAGTGCTTTTCATTGGCAAGGGCGATGAAGAATTCCAGCTTGTCGATCATCCGGTCTCCCGACCCGGTATGCTAGCATCCGGATCCAGCCCATCTTCTGCGCAGCCCCCGCGCAGTCCGATATGCTTTAACCGTTTTCGACAGCCGGAAAAAGATCGAACAGCGATTCGAGGAAGGCAAGCACGCTGAGATTGCCGATGCTGTAATAGACCAGCCTGCCCTGACGGCGCGTATTGACCAGCCCTTCGAGCCTCAGACGCGCGAGCTGCTGCGAGACCATTGCCTGTTGTATGCCGAGAATATTCTCGATTTCACCCACCGTCCGCTCCTCATTCGCGAGAATGCAGAGGATCAGAAGTCGGCTCTGATGCGCCAGCGCCTTCAGCAGATCGCTCGCCTCATGGGCTTTTGCAGCGAGTTTGTGCAAGTCCTGGCCGGTCATCCCCGGCTCCGGTTTAGGCAACGGCATTCGGCATCTCGGAAGGGAAGCAAAAGGTAGATCAGCACAATAGCATATTCGCAAAAGCGAATTCGTCAAATGTGATGAAATGCCAAAAAAGGTCCAAGTAAATCAGCACATAAGCTGACCGCCGTTGATCTCGAGGATCTGGCCGGTAATGTATCCGGACAGAGAAGGAGCCGCCAGGAAGAGATATGCGGGAGCACAATCCTCGGCGGTCCCGAGACGCTGCAGGGGAATGGATTTTCTCGTCTGTTCCAGCTTTTCGCGGGAGGAATAGCGCTCATGGAAATCCGTCTCGATCGTCCCCGGCGAGACGCAGTTGACGCGGATGCCATCCGGCGCCAGCTCACGAGCAAGCGCTTTGGAATAGGTGGAAACGAATGCTTTCGAGGCCGAATAGACCGAAGAACCGGGACTGCCGCCGGTCAGCGCTGAAATCGAAACCGTGTTGACGATGGCCGCGCCTTCTGCCGCCTTCAATGCCGGCAACAGCGCCCGGGTCAGCGCCACCACCGACGTCTGGTTCAGCCGCACGATCGCTTCATAATCCGCGTCGGTCAGTGTCGCAGCCGGAAAACGGCCGAGCATGGTGCCAGCGTTGTTGACCAGCACATGCACCTTGTCGAAGAAGGCGAGAGCGTCCTCTGCAAATTGCGCAGCGCCGCCGACGGCGGTGAAATCGGCGTGCAGCAACAGCGCCCGTCTTTCCGATTCGGCCGTCAGCAGGAAATCCGGCAGATCCCGTCCCGGTTTGCGCCCGGTATGGACGATCACCTTGGCGCCGCAGTCCAGGAACTGCCGGGCCACCTCGAGGCCGATGCCCCGCCCGGCGCCGGTGACGACGACATTGCGATTTTCGAATAGTCTCGGATGAAACACGAAGCCGTCCTCCTCGCGGACAATGCCGCCGGTTGCGCCCTTCGCCCTTAACATATGAGCGCGCCGGCCGAAAGAAAGGCACGCACCGATCTTTCCGCCGGTGACCGGCTGCAGGAAGCTCAGCTTTCGTTCTCGGTCTCCAGAAGCCGCGCGCCCGGCCCTTCCTCACCGAGCCGATCGCAGGGATTGCGCAACGGACAGCTCTCGATCGACAGGCAGCCGCAGCCGATGCAGCCGGTCAGACGGTCGCGCAGCAGGCTGAGCCGTCTGATTCGCTCGTCGAGTTCGCCCTTCCAGCGCGCTGACAGCGTCTGCCAGTCGGCAGCCGTCGGCGTGCGCCCCTGCGGCAGAGCGGCGAACGCCGTCTGGATTTCCGATAGCGGTATGCCGACACGTTGCGCCACCTTGATGATGCCGAGCCGGCGAAGCACGTCACGCCCGTAGCGCCGCTGGTTGCCGCGGGTGCGGACGCTGGCGATCAGCCCCTTGGCCTCATAGAAATGCAGTGCCGAGACGGCAAGACCACTGCGTTCCGCCACTTCGCCAACCGTCAGAAGCCTGCCGAGCGGCGTTGTAGAAATCCTATCCATCGCCTCTTGACCTCAATATTAGTTGAGGTTTTATAACGCCTGCTCCGCCGGTCGTAAAGCCCAAGCTCGGGTTCCGTTCCCGGCAGGTACGGAACCTCGGAAAACACCCGGACAGGACTCCGTCCGGGTGTTTTTTCGCGGCTGCGATTTCATTCCGACCGGGCGGACGGGTGCGCGATTTTGCGGTTGCGGTAAGAAAACCCCGATGATAGTTTTCGTTGAATAACAGGGGAGCTCCGTGTCGCCGGGGCTGAGATGCGAAGCGCAAGCCTCCGGACCCTTCAAAGCTGATCTGGGTAATGCCAGCGGAGCGAGGTTCAGATGTTTTCCGGCGCACAAGTGTCACCTTTTCCGATGTCCAGCCGGTTCGCCGGCACCATTCTCGATGTCTTCGACAGCTTTGCCCATCTGCAGCGGCGCGCGACTCTTCAACTGCGAAAAGGACGCTGCGGCACGTTGAATTGCTTGGATGATTTTATCCTTGCACAATTCCGATTTGAGCAATCATGCCGCCGGACGAAAGCCTGAAATCGACGCTGATGACATCGCCACCACCATTCGATTCGCGTCTTGCCGCGCTCAGTGCCTCCCTCTACCGGGCGAGCCCCGCCCTGCTCGCCGGTTTTGCCTTTCTGGCCGCATGGGAACTTTATGTCGATCTTTCCGGCATCAAATCGTCCATCCTGCCGGCGCCTTTGCGCATCCTTACCCAGGGCTGGCTGAACCGCGAAGCGCTGATATCAAACACCTGGCCGACGCTCGGCGCCACACTCGGCGGCTTCGCCCTGTCGCTCGCCTTCGCTTTCGTCTCGTCGATCCTTATGGATTTCATGCCCTTCATGCGCCGGGCATTGCTGCCGATCTTCATTGCCAGCCAAACGCTGCCGCTGGTGGCGATCGCGCCCCTCGTCGTTCTCTGGTTCGGTTTCGGCCTGTTGCCGAAGATCTTGCTGGTCGCGCTCGTCACCTTCTTCCCGCTGCTCGTCGCCCTGCTGCAGGGCTATGAGGCGACCGACCGCGACATCACTGAACTCTTGAACTCGATGAAGGCAAGCCGCTGGCGCATTTTCCGCCTGGCCCGGCTTCCCTCCTCGCTGCCCTATTTCTTCGCCGGCCTCAGGATCTCCATCACCTATGCCGTCGTCGGCGCGATCTTTGCCGAATATGCGGGAGCTGCGCGCGGCCTCGGCATCTATATTCTCAACGCCAAGAACAATTTCCGGCCGGATCTCGTCCTCGCCGCCGTCGTCGTCAGCGCCGTTCTGACACTCTGCCTCTTCGGGATGACGCTGATGATCGAGCGCCTCGTCATGCCCTGGCAACCGTCCGGGGAGCGCCGCCGATGACCGATCAACTGGTCGAACTGCGCAAGATTTCGAAATCCTTCGACGGCATGCAGGTGCTCGGCGATATTTCGCTCGCTGTCGCAAGCGGCGAGTTCGTCTCGATCGTCGGCCCCTCCGGCTCTGGAAAATCGACGGTGCTGCGATTGCTGACCCAGGCGCTGCGACCCGATTCCGGCGCCTTGCTGTTCAAGGGCGCCCCGCTGGAACAGGCGCCACATTCCTTCGCCTTCATGCCGCAACGCGATGCGCTGATGCCCTGGCGCCGGATCATCGACAATGCCGCGCTCGGCCTGGAGGTACGCGGCATGAGCCGCCGCGCCGCCCGCGCCACTGTGGCGCCGTTGTTCGAGCACTTCGGCCTTGCCGGCTTCGAACACCATTATCCCGCCGAACTTTCCGGCGGCATGCGCCAGCGCGCCGCGCTGTTGCGCACCGTCGTCCAGAGCCAGGACATGCTGCTGCTCGACGAGCCTTTCGGCGCGCTCGACGCGCTGACACGCACGCAGATCCAGGAATGGCTGCAGGGCATGTGGACGCACCATCGCTGGACGGCCTTGTTGATCACCCACGATGTTCGCGAAGCGGTCTTCCTCTCCGACCGGATCTACGTGCTGTCGGCCCGCCCGGCGCGTGTCATCCGCCAATTCCGCGTTCCCCTGCCCCGTCCGAGAAGCATCGCCGATCTCGGCTCGCCGGCGGCCCAGGCGATCGAGACCGAAATCCTGCAAACGCTGCTTCATCCGCTAGAACAGGATGATTTTAGGCCGGACGGCCCAAAATCTGAATCCTATTCCAATTTAAAGAGTTAGAGCATGATGCCGAATACCGCTCACACCTTTCGGCATCATGCTCCAGAGACCTGAGGAGGTCACCATGCTGCTTCTCACCCGTCGACAGACGATCCTTGCCGCCCTCGCGACAAGCCTCGCCGGCCGCACCGGCTTCGCCCAGTCGGCACCGGCAAAGGTTCGCATTGCGCTCGACTGGACGCCCAACACCAACCATATCGGCATCTATGTCGCCAAGGCGAAGGGCTTCTATGCCGCCGCCGGCCTCGATGTCGAAATTCTACCCTTTACCGATACCAGCGCCGGCACGCTGGTGTCGAACGGGGTTGCCGATTTCGGCATCAGCAGCGAGATCGAGGCCCTGACGCAGCGCGCCGGCGGCGGTGACGTCAAGATGGTTTACGGCGTCGTCCAGACCGAAACCGCGCGCCTGATCTACAAGGGCGGACGCGACGACATCAAGAGCCCCAGAGATCTCGACGGCAAGACCTATGGCGGCTTTGGCGGCACCTGGGAGAGCGCACTGATCTCGGCGATGATCCGCAACGACGGCGGCACGGGCGACGTCAAGACCGTCACTCTCGGCACCTCCGCCTACGAGGCGCTGGACAATGGCTCGGTCGATTTCACGCTGGAGATCTACACCTGGGAAGGAATCGCCGCCGAGCTGGAAAACCGCAAGCTCGGCCGCTTCCACTATTCCGATTACGGCATTCCCGACGAGCAGACGACCGTCATCGTTTCCAGCGACGCCTATCTCGCGGCGAGTCGAGAACAGGCCCGCGCTTTCATCCAGGCCACGCGCCAGGGTTATGCCTATTCCGTCGACCATCCTGAAGAGGCCTGCGACCTGCTGATTTCCAACAGCAATGGCGCACTGATGAACACGGAACTGGTGAAAGCGTCCCAGAAGGCTTTGATCGACGGGCATTTCCTCAAATCCGAAGCAGGCGTGATCGGCACCATCGACCCGGCGAAGGCCGATGCCATCGGCGGCTTCCTGCTTGAGAACGGCATCCTGCTCGATGCGAATGGCGCAACGCTCAAGGAGAAGCCGGATTTTTCCAGCTATTATACCAACGAACTCTTCGGCTGAACTCGGCCCGGTCTTGCCCGACGAGGCGTTCCACGGCAAGCTTTTGTCTGGTGTGGTTTGAGCCGGATCGGCAGGGTGGGGAACGACATGCGACCGCAGGAGAGACTGGCCGGAGCGGACTTTTTGCGCGCGATGGCCTGCCTGCTGGTGCTTGCTCACCATCTCACGCTCCGGCTGGATATGCGCCGAATTCCCGATGAATTGGCGTCGACGGCGCACATCCTCCGCTTCGGCAACTTCGGCGTTGCCATTTTCTTCGTGCTCAGCGGATTTCTTCTGGCCCGTCCCTTCTGGCGCGCGCTCGATGGCGGCAGCGGCATGCCGAGCCTTGGGAACTATGCCATCCGCAGGGCGGCGCGCATTGCCCCCGGCTTCTGGTTCGCCGCCACCGTCAGCTTCATTGTCAGCCTGACGCTGCTTGCGCTGCCGCTGACGCCGGAGCTTGCCCTTCGATACGTTTCCGGATTGCTGTTCATGAGCCAATGGCATTGGCGCACGTTTTTCCCTGTCGAGGCTGACGGGCCGCTCTGGTCCATCCCCTTCGAGGTCACCAGCTATGTGCTCCTGCCGGCCTGCTTTTCCCTGCTGTTTCGCCTGCCCGGGCTGCGGCAGCGCCTGTTCCTGGCCCGTTGCGCCTGGGTCTGCGTCGTTGCCGGCGCCCTCATTGCCCATCTGGCCATCTTAAGGCTTTTTGCGCTCGACGACATCGGGCGCGGCTGGGCCTATGGCCTGCAGGGCGGGGCGAAGGAATGGATGCCCAACTACAATCCGATCGGCTTCTTCGCCGTCTTCGCGCTCGGCGCGCTTGCCGCCGGCATAGAAATCATGCTGCCGGCAAAGCGTTCCCTCGGATTCGATGTCGCGGCACTTCTCGCCTTTTCCATTGCCGGCTACCGCCTCGCCATATCGCCCGGCGGTTCGGCCGAGGCTTACGGCTGGCTCGGCATCCCCTACGGATTTCCCGTCTTTCCGCTGGCGATCGCAACGGCGCTCGTATCGCTCTGCCATTCGCAGCGTCTGGGCAGGTTGCTCGACAACGCGCCGGTCCGCTACGTCGCCAAGATCTCGTTCGGCATCTACATCTGGCAGGAGATCATCTTGACATTGATTCAGAGACTCGACCCCGGTTCGTTCGGCGCCTCCTCGGACAATGTGGTCATCGGCTGGCTGCAATCCTGCGGTCTAGCGGCGACGCTCGTCATTCTGGTGGCAAGTCTGAGCTATCATCTGCTGGAAGGAGCGGCGATCGACTTCGGCAACCGTCTGACATCGCACTCACCCGATCAGGCTACTCCTTTTAAAGTATAATTTTGTTTCCGCATCAACTACAGGCATTAAGGTGAACAGGCAATACTCCCATTTTCGGTGTCTTTAGGGTTATCGATTTCTTATTTATACCGATGACAAACCTTACGTGAGCATGTATTTGTCTCCACACAGTTTCAGAATTGCATCTAAACTTGTGGGCCTTGCGTAATGAATGCTTTTATTTCGAAGACGCGTTCACGCTTCGATCCGTCCCAGCGTCAGACCAAAACCAGGACCCTGCTCGTGGCGAATTCCAACATTCGCCAGCCGGAGAGCTTTGCGAAGGCCGAAGGAAGGCCGGCACTGCGATTGGCCGTCAAACGGCTGATCGACATCGTCATCTCGGCCAACGCCCTGATCGTACTGGCGCCGCTTTTTCTGGCGATCGCGCTTTTCATCAAGCTCGACGATGGCGGCCCGGTGTTCTTCCGCCAGCTCCGCTGGGGGCTGAACGGCCGGAAGATCAAGATCTTCAAATTCCGTTCAATGCGGGCGGACGCTTGCGATCCCAGCGGCGTGCAGCAGACCGTCAAGGGCGACGTCAGGATGACCGCCATCGGCGCCATGCTCCGCAGGACCAACATCGACGAACTGCCGCAGCTTCTGAACGTCCTCAAAGGCGAGATGTCCTTGGTCGGCCCACGCTGCCATGCCATCAACATGCGCGCCGCCGGCAGGCTCTACGAGGAGGCGGTGCCGAACTACCACCATCGACACATCATGCGCCCCGGCATTACCGGCCTGGCGCAGACACGCGGCTGGCGCGGTCCGACGACAAGGCCGCTGGAAGCCCGGGCCCGCATCGCCTGTGATATCTATTATGTCAGGAATTTCAGCCTGTTGCTCGACCTGAAGATCCTGTTCAAGACACTGATCATCGAGCTGCGCGGCGGCACTGGCTTCTGAGGCGCCGCGACAACACGACGGCAGCGTCCGCTTTCCCAGCCGGTTGAAATCTTCTGATCGCTCACAGCCTTGCAAGACAAGCGACACTCTGTTGCAGCAAGGCTCTATCGTTGACGTTTGGCAAACCGGCAAGGCGGCCCTTCGCTTTCAAGCCGCTCGACAACGCTGGGTTCGCAATCGGGAAACCGGCAGAAACAAGAAAGCGGCCTCGAAGGCCGCCTTTCATTGATGCTGTCGCCGCCATCAGTCCTGCTCGACGACACCACGCAGATGAGTCAGTTCCAGGATGAAGTGCTCAAGCTTCGATTTGTGCTCGTGATGCACGGCATCCTCGAGTTCCTTCTTGGCAGCTTCGATGCGGCGGGTCAGTTCATCCTTGTTGAGCTCTTCAACCGGAACGGCAGACTCGGCAAGCAATGTGCAGCCTGTCGGAAGGATATCGGCAAAACCACCGAACACCACATAGTCCTGCTTTCTGCCGGAGCCGGAGCGGACGCTCACGATACCCGGCTTGATCGTTGTCATGGTCGGCGCATGATGCGCCATAACCGTCATCTCGCCTTCGGTTGCGGGAATGACGACTTCGGTCACCATCTCCGACAGCAGCAGACGCTCCGGCGAAACGAGCTCAAAGTTGAAATTGTCAGCCATCAGTGACTTACCTTCTCGGCTATGGCTTTGCAGCTTGCAATTTGGTCCCGCAGAACGGGCAGTGCAGTATCGCCTGATCGAGATATCCGAGGCCTTCCTCGGTCCGAACCAGCCCGACAACCATCATCGTCACGCCGTTATCGGCGCGGTAGACGGTCGGCGCGGCCGGCTCTGGCAGCTCCGCCACGACTCCCTTGAGAGAGTCGCAGCAGAATATCTCGTCCTGAGCGTCGCTCATCAAGCGGCGGCGAGCTTCTTGGCCTTCTCGACGGCTTCATCGATCGAGCCGACCATGTAGAAGGCGGCTTCCGGCAGATTGTCGTATTCGCCGTTAACGAGGCCCTTGAAGCCCTTGATCGTGTCTTCGAGAGCAACCAGCTTGCCCGGCGAGCCGGTGAAGACTTCGGCAACGAAGAACGGCTGCGACAGGAAGCGCTCGATCTTGCGGGCGCGCGCGACGGCAACCTTGTCTTCTTCGGACAGTTCATCCATGCCCAGAATGGCGATGATGTCCTGCAGGGCCTTGTATCGCTGCAGCGTCGACTGGACCTTACGGGCGACTTCGTAATGCTCTTCGCCGACGACCAACGGATCGAGCATGCGCGAGGTGGAGTCGAGCGGGTCGACGGCCGGGTAGATGCCCTTTTCAGCAATCGAACGCGACAGAACCGTCGTTGCGTCAAGGTGGGCGAACGAGGTCGCCGGCGCCGGGTCGGTCAAGTCGTCGGCCGGAACGTAGATGGCCTGGACCGAGGTGATCGAGCCCGTGGTCGTCGTGGTGATGCGTTCCTGCATCTGACCCATGTCGGTTGCGAGCGTCGGCTGATAACCTACGGCCGAAGGAATACGGCCGAGCAGAGCCGACACTTCGGAACCCGCCTGCGTGAAACGGAAGATGTTGTCGACGAAGAACAGAACGTCCTGGCCCTGGTCGCGGAAATGTTCTGCGACGGTCAGACCGGTCAGCGCGACGCGAGCACGCGCGCCCGGCGGTTCGTTCATCTGGCCGTAAACGAGCGCAGCCTTCGAGCCCTCGCCTCCGCCATGCTTGTTGACGCCTGATTCGATCATTTCGTGGTAGAGGTCGTTGCCTTCGCGGGTACGCTCACCCACGCCTGCGAAGACCGAGTAACCACCGTGCGCCTTGGCGACGTTGTTGATCAGTTCCATGATGAGAACCGTCTTGCCGACGCCGGCGCCGCCGAACAGGCCGATCTTGCCGCCCTTTGCGTAAGGGGCGAGAAGGTCGACGACCTTGATGCCGGTAACGAGGATCTGCGCTTCCGTCGACTGCTCGACGTAAGCCGGCGCGTCCTGGTGGATGGCGCGCTTGTGGGCAGTGTTGAGAGGGCCCGCTTCGTCGACCGGTTCGCCGATGACGTTCATGATGCGGCCAAGCGTCTCATCGCCGACCGGAACCGAGATCGGGGCGCCGGTATCGACGACCTGCTGGCCGCGGACGAGACCCTCGCTCGAGTCCATGGCGATGGTGCGGACTTCGTTTTCGCCCAGATGCTGAGCGACTTCGAGAACAAGGCGGTTGCCGTTGTTATCGGTTTCGAGCGCGTTCAGGATCGCCGGCAGTTCGCCTTCGAAAGCGACGTCCACGACGGCGCCGATAACCTGGGTGACTTTGCCGACAGAGCGGGTAGCTGCCTCAGCCATTTTCTTACCCTCTTTTCCTAACTCAGAGCGCTTCCGCGCCCGAAATGATTTCAATCAGTTCCTTGGTGATCTGCGCCTGACGCTGGCGGTTGTAGCTCAGTGTCAGCTTATTGATCATCTCACCAGCATTGCGCGTCGCATTGTCCATGGCGCTCATCTTGGCGCCCATTTCGCCCGCGACATTCTCGAGAAGAGCGCGGAAGATCTGGACCGAGATGTTGCGCGGGATCAGATCGTCGAGGATCGACGCCGGATCCGGCTCGTATTCGTAGACGGCGCCAGCATGCTCCTCATCCTCGACGACGGCTTCCGGGGCCTTGGCGGGGATGAGCTGCTGCGCGGTCGGAACCTGGCTGATCACCGACTTGAACTCGGAATAGAACAGCGTGCAGACGTCGAATTCGCCGGCCTCGAACATCTCGATGATGCGCTTGCCGATCTGGTCGGCATTCTCGAAACCGATCTTCTTGACCTCGCGCAATTCCTTGCGCTCGACAATCAGTGACGCGAATTCGCGGCGCAGAATGTCATAACCCTTCTTGCCGATGGTGAAGATCTTCACCGTCTTGCCTTCGGCGACCAATTTGCGGACATGGTCGCGAGCGAAGCGGGCAATCTGCGAGTTGAAACCGCCGCACAGGCCGCGTTCGGCCGTGCAGACCACGAGCAGGTGCACCTGGTCCTCGCCGGTGCCGGTCATCAAGACCGGCGCCCCGTCCGCATCGGTAACGGCCTTGGCGATATTCGCCAGGACCGCGTTCATACGCTGCGAGTAAGGCCGGGCGGCCTCGGCCGCCTCCTGCGCACGCCGAAGCTTCGCCGCGGCGACCATCTTCATCGCCTTGGTGATCTTCTGCGTCGCCTTGACGGAGGCGATCCGGTTTTTCAGATCCTTAAGTGAAGGCATCCGTTATCCGTCCTAACCTGGCCCGATTACTGGAAAGACTTGGCGAAGTTGTCGAGAGCAGCGGTGAGCTTGCCCCTGGTGTCGTCGCTGATAGCCTTTTCCGTGCGGATTGCGTCGAGGATGGCGGAGCCTTCCGAACGCAGATAGGACAACAGGCCCTGTTCGAACTTGCCGACCGATGCGACCGGCAGCTTGTCGAGGTAACCGTTGACGCCTGCGAAGATCACAGCGACCTGCTCTTCCGTCTTCAGCGGCGAGAACTGCGGCTGCTTCAGGAGTTCGGTCAGGCGAGCGCCACGGTTCAGCAGGCGCTGCGTCGCAGCGTCAAGATCCGAACCGAACTGGGCGAAGGCGGCCATTTCGCGGTACTGGGCGAGCTCGCCCTTGATCGAGCCTGCGACCTGCTTCATCGCCTTGATCTGAGCCGAAGAACCGACGCGGGAAACCGACAGACCGACGTTCACGGCAGGACGGATACCCTGGTAGAACAGGTCGGTTTCAAGGAAGATCTGGCCGTCGGTAATCGAGATCACGTTGGTCGGAATGAAGGCCGAAACGTCGTTGCCCTGCGTTTCGATAACAGGAAGAGCGGTCAGCGAACCGGCACCCATGTCGTCGTTCATCTTCGCAGCGCGCTCGAGCAGGCGAGAGTGCAGATAGAAAACATCGCCCGGATAGGCTTCGCGGCCCGGCGGGCGACGCAGCAACAGCGACATCTGGCGGTAGGACACGGCCTGCTTCGACAGGTCGTCGTATCCAATCAGCGCATGCATGCCGTTGTCGCGGAAATATTCGCCCATGGCGCAGCCGGCAAACGGGGCCAGGTACTGCATCGGCGCCGGATCGGAAGCGGTGGCGGCGACGATGATCGAGTATTTCAGCGCGCCGCGCTCTTCGAGCACCTTGACGAACTGGGCGACGGTCGAACGCTTCTGGCCGATAGCGACGTAAACGCAGTAAAGCTTTTCGCCCTCCGGACCATTGTCGTGAATGGCCTTCTGGTTGAGGAAGGCATCGAGAAGGATGGCGGTCTTGCCGGTCTGGCGGTCGCCGATGACGAGTTCGCGCTGGCCGCGGCCGACCGGGATCAGCGCATCGATGGCCTTGAGGCCGGTCGACATCGGCTCATGGACCGACTTGCGCGGGATGATGCCGGGAGCCTTGATGTCGACGCGCGAACGGCGCGTCGCATTGATCGGGCCTTTGCCGTCGATCGGGTTGCCGAGCGCGTCGACGACACGGCCGAGCAGTTCGGGACCAACGGGAACGTCGACGATGGCACCAGTCCGCTTGACGGTGTCGCCTTCCTTGATGTCGCGGTCGTTGCCGAAAATAACGACGCCGACGTTATCGGATTCAAGGTTCAGGGCCATGCCGCGGATGCCGCCGGGGAACTCGACCATTTCACCGGCCTGGACATTGTCCAGCCCGTAAACGCGAGCGATACCGTCACCGACGGAGAGAACCTGGCCGACTTCCGAGACTTCCGCCTCTTTGCCGAAATTTTTGATCTGGTCTTTGAGAATTGCGGAAATTTCCGCGGCGCGGATATCCATCAGCCAACCTCTTTCAATGCGAGCTTAAGGGTAGAGAGTTTGGTACGAAGAGACGTATCAATCTGACGGGACCCGACCTTCACGATCAGACCACCAAGAATTGACGGATCAACCGTGACGGCCATCGTCACGTCTTTGCCGGTGACGCTCTTGAGTGCCGCCTTCAATTCGGTTTCCTGCGCCTGGGAGAGCGCATGCGCCGAGGTGACCTCGGCGGAGATTTCACCGCGATGATTCGCGGCGATGAGGCGGAAGGCCCTGATCATCCCCGGCAGGGCAAACAGGCGGCGGTTGCGCGCCACGACCTTCAGAAAATTGGCGAAGAAGCCGCTGATGCCGGCTCGCTCGCTGATGGCGACAATCGCCTTCAGCTGATCTTCAGCGGAGAAAACCGGACTTGCGACGAAGCGCTTCAGTTCGGCGCTCTCATCCAGCATCGCCTGGAAACGGTCAAGATCGGCGGTTACGCTGTCGACGGCGCCGTGCTCGAGCGCCAGCTCGAAAAGCGACGAAGCATAGCGCTCGGCAACACCAGAAGTAAGCTGGGACGTGTCTGCCACTGGCACAAATTTCCCTGATTTCAATCCAAAATCCGGCTCTCGGCGGGCGCCGAACCTATGATCTTGAATTCGTTTTGATTTCCCCCAGAAATCACAAGAGAAGCCTCTTGCTTCTTCCGAAATTCGGGGTCCGTCTAACATAGGATGTTCGGACTCGCAACACGCGTAATGCCCGAATACGCCTTTCGCATGAATTTCTGTTCGCAAAATTGCGCAATGGCCTGAAAGCGGGCCGCGCAAGCCGCCGCCGGCGGCGAAAATCATGTTTGGAAGAAGCCGAAAACATACAGCAGCGGCAGTGCCGCGATAACTGTTTGCACAACCAGAAGTAAATAGTTGAGATAAGTACTCCCCTTATCTGACAGAATGGAGACGATGCGGGCGAACGCGGCCATGGCGAACGCTGCGCCGAATGCCGTATAAATCAGCGGCTGCGCCAGCACGACGGAACCGAGACCAAAACCGAGATAGAAGCCACCTGTCGATCGGACCTCGCTGAAACCTTCACGCCGCTCGCCGCTCGGCGCCAGGCCGAAGATCCTCATCGCAAGACCGGGCGCAAACATGATGACGAAGCCGGCGATGGCCGTGAAGGCGGCTGCGCCGAAGGCAAGCTGCTCACCAAATTCCGTCGGAAACTCAAATTCCATGCCTCGACCCCAAATCATCCGCTGATTCTGCGTTTATGCCATGATCGGCCGCATCCGGAAACGCAGCGTGCGGAACGATCTACAGAAAGCTTTGCGGATCGATATCGAGCTGCACCTGCACCGATCCGCGCTCCTTCGGCGATTGCGACAGCATCGCCCGCAGGAAGCCCTGCATGTCGGAGTTGCGTCGTCCGTGCACCAGAAGCCGGAAGCGGTGGCGGCCGCGCACCAGCGCCAGCGGCGCCTCCGCCGGGCCGAGCACCGAGATGCCGGACACCTGGGGTGCGGCGTTGCGCATGCCGCGCGCATGGTTTTCGGCGTCGTGGCGGGTTTCTGCCGATACGATGATCGAAGCCAGCCGGCCGAAGGGCGGTAGTGCAGCGCGTTCGCGCTCGGTGATCTCGCGCTCGTAAAAGGCATCGGAATCGCCTGATACAATCGCCTGCATCACGGGATGCTGCGGCTGGTAGGTCTGCAGCAGCCCATGGCTCTTGAGCCCTGTGCGCCCGGCCCGGCCGGTCACCTGCGACAGAAGCTGGAAGGTGCGCTCGGCCGCACGCGGATCGCCATTGGCGAGGCCGAGATCGGCGTCGATGATGCCGACCAGCGTCATCAGCGGAAAATTATGGCCCTTGGCGACGAGCTGGGTGCCGATGACGATATCGGCCTCGCCCCTGGCAATGGCATCGAGCTCCAGCCGCAGCCGCTTCACGCCGCCCATGATATCCGAGGACAGAACGATCGTCCGCGCCTCCGGGAAATGCCGCTCCACCTCTTCGGCAATGCGTTCGACGCCAGGCCCGCAGGCGACGAGATGGTCGAGCGTGCCACATTCCGGGCATGCTTCCGGCGTGCGCTCGGCGTGCCCGCATTGATGGCACTGCAACTGCTTGCGGAAACGATGCTCGACCAGCCAGCTCGAACATTGCGGGCATTGGAAGCGGTGACCGCAGACCCGGCAGAGCGTCAGCGGCGCATAACCACGCCGGTTGAGAAAGAGCAGCGCCTGTTCGCGCCGCTCCACCGTCTTGCCGATCGCCCGGATCAGCACTGGCGACAGGAAGCCGCCGCGCTCCGGCGCGTGCCTGCGCATATCGATGAGATGCAGGTCCGGAAGCGCCGCATCGCCGAAACGAGTCGGCAGATGGACGGTGCTGTAGCGGCCGTTCTGGCCGTTGACCTGGCTTTCCACCGACGGCGTCGCCGAGACCAGGATGACGGGAAAATCGCCGATGCGGCCGCGCACAACGGCCATGTCGCGGGCATTGTAGAAGACGCGATCTTCCTGCTTGTAAGCAGGATCGTGCTCCTCGTCGACGATGATGAGCCCGAGATCCTCGAAAGGCAGGAAAAGCGCCGAACGGGCGCCGGCCACGACGCGCACTTCGCCGGTCACTGCCTGGCGCCAGACTTTTTCGCGCATGCGCGGGGCGAGGTCGGAATGCCATTCGGCGGGTTTTGCCCCGAAGCGATCCTGGAAACGTTCCATGAAACTGGCGGTCAGCGCGATCTCCGGCAGCAGGATCAGGACCTGCCTGCCCCGTTTTAGCGTCTCGGCGATCGCTTCGAAATAGACTTCGGTCTTGCCGGAGCCGGTGACACCGTCGATCAGCGATACGCAAAATTCGCCCTTGCGAACGTCGGAGACGATCTCCGCAGCCGCCTCTTTCTGCGGCCCTTCGAGACGTGCGGCAGCAAAATCGGGATCGGGCATCGCCACGACCGGCGGCGGCGGCAGGAATATCGTCTCGAAGATGCCGAGCGTGACCAGCCCATCGACGACGCTGGTCGAAACGCCCGCCGCATGCGCCAGGCCGCTGCGCGTCCAGGACAAGCCGTCGGACGCGGTCTCGAGCACGCGCGCACGCGCCGGTGTCAGCCGCTCCGGTTCGCCGCCGACGAACTTCAGCCCCTCGACCATCGGCTCGGGCTCGAAGGCGTTCGGCGCCCTCAGCGCCATGCGTGCGACGAGCCCGGGCGGCGAGAGCGTATAGCTCGCCACCCAGTCGATGAAATCCCGCATCTCCCTGGAAAGCGGCGGGCAGTCGAAGACATGGCTGATCGGACGGAGCTTCTTCGGATCGATGCCATCCTCGCCGCCGTCCCAGACGACGCCGATCACCTGTCGCGGCCCAAGCGGCACCTGCACGACCGAGCCGGGCTCGACCGCCATGTCATCGGGCACCGAATAGGAATAGGGTTTCGGCGCCGGCATCGGTACCAGCACCGGAACCGTTCGGTTCAGGGGCGGTGCTTCGAACAGTGCGCCAAAAAGATCGGACGAATCTGTGCTCATCGGGCGAGACCATGCCCGCAAATCGACGGAATTGGAACCGCAAAGACGAGGGCGCTGCATCGGTCGGGAATGCGGATGACGACGCTTTGCCGAGTTTGGCGGCGCCCTCACGAAATGGTTGCCCAGTAAGCGATTGGCCGCATAGATTGCCTGAAGATGCGTTCGACCGCTGAATCGGAGAGCAGGAATGGCCAGACTGACCGCGGATGCGAAGGGCGTCTATTTGATCGCCGTAACGCCCTTTGCCGATGACGGCGCGCTTGATCTCGAAAGCATCGACAGCATGGTCGATTTCTACGAAGGCGCCGGCGCCACCGGCCTGACGGTGCTTGGCCAACTCGGCGAGGCCCCGAAGCTGACCGCCGAAGAATCGCGCGCCGTCGTCGAACGCGTGTTGCAGCGCCTTGACGGGCGTCTGCCGGTGGTGGTCGGCGTGTCGGCGCCCGGACTTGCTCCGATGCGCGAGCTTGCCGAAGCCGTCATGGGAGAGGGCGCTGCCGGCGTCATGGTTGCGCCGCCGTGGACCGTCAAGACCGACGACCAGGTTTTCGCCTTCTACCAGTCGGTCGGTGAAGCCCTGGGCGACACGCCCTTCGTGCTGCAGGACTATCCCCTTACCACAAATGTGACAATCGCGCCCGCCGTCATCGAGCGCATCGTCAAGGAGGTGCCGAGCTGCGTCATGCTCAAGCATGAGGATTGGCCGGGCCTGTCGAAAATCACCGCCCTTCGCGCCGCTAGCGACAGGGGCGACATGCGGCGCATCTCCATCCTCTGCGGCAATGGCGGGCTTTTCCTGCCCGAGGAAATGGGCCGCGGCGCCGATGGCGCCATGACTGGCTTTTGTTATCCGGAAATGATGGTCGGCGTCGTCGAAGCCTATGCCGCCGGAAATCCCGATCGCGCCCACGAGATATTCGATGCCTATCTGCCGCTCGCCCGCTATGAACAGCAGCAGGGCATCGGTCTCGCCTGCCGCAAATATGTCCTTGCCAAGCGCGGCGTCATCAATTCCGCGACCCTGCGCAAGCCGGGCGCGAGGCTTTCGGCGCTCGACATCGCCGACATCGAGCGGCTTTTGGCCCGTCAGGCCATTCGTCTCAAGGAGATCGACGCATGACTTGGGACAGGAGTTTCGACTTCATCATAGCTGGCGGCGGATCGGCGGCCTGCGTTGCCGCCATGCGGCTGGTGCGCGACTTCGGCTTTTCGGTGCTCGTCATCGAGCGCGGACCACGCGACACGGCACGGCTGATGTCCTTTCCCGCCGGCTATATGAAATATCTCGCCCGCGACGATTTTCTCGAAATGCACCATACCGTCCCGCAACCCCAGCTCGGCGGGCGCGGACCGATCGTGCCCGTTGCAAAGGCTCTCGGCGGCGGCAGCGCCGTCAACGCCATGGTCTACATGCGCGGCCAGAAGGAGGATTATGACGGCTGGGCCGCCCATCTCGGCAATGTAGACGAATGGTCCTACGAAGACATGCTGCCGCATTTCAAAGACCTCGAGGCCAATAGCCGCTTCAACAACCGCTACCACGGCATATCAGGCAATCTGCGTGTTTCAGAACCGCGCCACATCTCCGATACGACGGAGGATTTCATCCTGGCGGCGCAGGGGCTTGGCCATCCCTACAATCCCGACTTCAACGGCGCGCGGCAGAACGGCGTCGGCATCATGCAGCATACTTTCGCGCCGTGGGGCCGGCGCATTGAGCGATCCGATGCCAAAAAGGCGTTTCTCGATCCTCTTGCAGGCGACACCAGGCTGGAGATCGTCACGCAGGCGCGGGTCGATCGCATTCTGATCGAAAACGGGCGGGCCATCGGCGTCATCTATACCAGCAACGGCGAAAGCCGCAGAGCCCTTGCCGGACGCGAGGTACTCGTCGCGTCCGGTACCTACAACAGCGCCAAGCTGATGATGCTGTCCGGCATCGGTCCGGCCGACCATCTTCGCGAACACGGCATCGCCGTTGCCGCCGATCTTCCCGGTGTCGGCGCCAATCTCCAGGACCACCACGAGGTTCCGGTCATCGCCTCGACGAAATCGAAATCCGGCTATTTCGGCCAGGATCGCGGCTGGCCGATGATCCGCAACGGCCTGCAATATCTGTTGTTCAATTCCGGCCCCGTCACCACGACGGGCATCGAATCCTGCCTCTTCTATGATCCCGATGGCGGCGACCGTCCGACCATCCAGCTGTATTGCGCGCCGATCGTCTATCTCGACCGCGACGTTTCGTCGGCAAAGCCGACCTACGGGGTGACCTTCACCTCCTGCCTGTTGCGGCCGAAGGCGCGCGGCAGCGTCAGGCTGCGCTCTGCCAACCCTGGTGAACAGCCGCTGGTCGATTGCAATTTCTTCGGCCATCCCGACGACCTCCGCTTGACGCTCGCCTCGCTGAAGACCGCACGCCGGCTCCTTGAGACGGAGCCTTTCAAGAGCAAGATCGCCGAGGAGATCCTGCCGGGACGATCGCTTCAGGACGAGGCGTCGCTGGTAAAATTCGCCGGCCAGACCGTCAAGACGAACTACCATCCTTCCGGCAGCCTGAGGATGGGCCCGGCGATCGATCCCATGTCGGTGGTCAACGACCGGCTGCGGGTGCGCGGCGTCGACGGGCTGAGGGTGATCGATTGCTCGATCATTCCCTTTATCCCGTCAGGCAACACCAATGCACCGGCGATGGCGATCGGATCGAAGGCGGCAAGCATGATTGCCGAGGACTACCAATGATGTGGCGGCGACTTCGCCTCGCTATCTGACCTTGTCATCTGAGCCCAGGCCATTTCGACCGAGTCCATGCAGCTCAAGAACGTGGCTGTAGCCATCCTGCCCGACGGGCTGAAATCCGAGCGATTCCCAGAATTTCGCTGCGCCGTCGTTTCCCGCACGGACGGTCACGAAACTGCTGAATCGCCGTGCATGCTCCAATAAAGCCAGCGCCATCATGTGGCCGACACCGCGACCGCGCATCTCCGGACGCACGTAGAAGCGCCGCATCCGCATGGCTGCCGGGACGGAAGGTTCGACGATCATGCCCCCGATACCCACGAGTGCCTCATCCATAAAGGCACCAAGCAGCCTTTCGCCCTCACGCGCAAACCTGATGTCGCCAGCCGACCAGTCATCGACAAGACGGGTAATATGGAAATGGCCTTCCTGCCAAGCTTCGCGCGCAAACCCCGTGATCTGACCGGGCAATTCATCGCGGAGAATGCGGATATCGATCGTCATGGCGATGCCAATGCATCTAGAAGGCAGGTACCGGAACCTCGCGCGACATCGCCGTGGCCGGCATGCCGACCGGCAGGAAGGTGAGATCGCCGTCGCTGGCCAGATCATACACCGTATGTTTCTCCAGCGCCTTCGTCACCTCGTTAAGATCGCCGTCGAGATGCTCGGCCGGGATGAGATTGCCGATCACGAAATCGAAACGGTCGCCCCGTTTGTTCAACAGTTCATGAAAGACGGTCATGTCGCGCAGTTCCGTCGACCACTTCGCCAGCCAGTAGAACAGGCCGGAATTGCGCGCCGTCATGTGGACGGGAAGGATCGGCAGATTGTATTTGCGCGCCAGCCCGACGGCCGAGGTCTTCCATGGGCGTTCGTTCAGCCGGCCGTTCGCCCAATAGGCAATACGGCCTGATGGAAAGAGCACCGTCGCCTTGCCTTCCCTCACCGCATGGTTCGTCAACTGCAGCGTCTCACGCGCCTTGAGCTTGCTCTTGTGCTCCTCCCGCCACTCGACCGGGATGACCATCTCGGCAAAACGCGGATTGACGCGGATCGCATCGCGATTGGCAAAGAACATCATGTCAGGCCGGCGCGTTTTCAGCAGGTCGAATACGGCGACACCGTCGGCAATGCCGGTCGGATGGTTGCTGACGAGGAGGAAGCCGCCTGTCTCGGGAATGCGCTCGCCATTGGCGATGCCGATGTCGAGCTTCAGCACGTCGCTCAGATATTCGAACGACTGGTAACCCGACATCTTGGCAACCGCATTGGCGAATTCGATCGCCTTGTTGTAGCGCAGCAGCGTGTAGAGGAACGGCCGCATGACCGGCCAGAGCGGATTTTTGACGATCCTCTGGCCGCGTTCGGCAATCAGCGTGTCGACGATATGACCAGGCTTTCCCTGTGAAACGAGAGCGATCGCTTCCGCGAGTTGTCCGAAAGCCGTCATGGAATCGCGCCGTGCCATGAAAGATCCTGTCTATGGGCTGTAAGCTATCGCAGTACAATATGATCTAGGGATGACAAAGGTTTGGCCGGCATTAGCAATTCCATAACCGTTCCTGCTTCAAATTGGCAGACTTGAAGGCAAATTCAAGGCCAGCGACGTGAATGAACTGCTTGTTATCGCCGACCCTCGCCTGATGGCGGAACGCGCCGCGTGGCTCGAAAACCTCGCTCGTGAACGCCGTCTTTCCGAGCATACGCTCGATGCCTATGAGCGCGACACCCGCCAGTTTCTGACCTTCCTGACCGGCCATCTCGCCGGTCCGGTGACGCTCGGTGACATCAGGGAATTGCGCCCCGCCGACTTCCGCGCCTTCCTCGCGGCAAGGCGCAAGCAAGGCTCCGGCGCCCGTTCGCTCGGCCGCAACCTCGCCGGTCTTCGCTCGCTGCTGCGCCATCTCGAAAAGAAGGGCCTGGTCAATGCCGCCGGTGCTGCCGCGATCCGCTCGCCGAAACAGCCGAAGTCGCTTCCCAAGCCGCTGTCGGACACGCAAGCGATCACCGTCGTCAGCAACGAAGCCCAGCTGCATGACGAGCCCTGGATCGCCGCGCGCGATGCGGCGGTAATGACGCTGCTCTATGGCTGCGGCCTGCGCATTTCCGAGGCGCTGGATCTCGTTCCTGCCGACTTGCCGCAGGGAGCGGCGACGCTGCGCATCACCGGCAAGGGCAACAAGACGCGGCTGGTGCCGCTGCTGCCCGTGGTGCTCGACGCGGTCGAGAAATATCGCGCGCTCTGCCCCTATCATCTCGAAAGCGACGCGCCCCTGTTTCGCGGCGCCCGCGGCGGCAAGCTGCAGGCGGCGATCATCCAGCGCGCCATGCAGAAGCTGCGCAGCGCCTTCGGCCTGCCGGAGACGGCAACGCCCCATGCGCTTCGCCACTCCTTCGCCACCCACCTGCTTGCCGGCGGCGGCGATCTGCGCACCATCCAGGAACTGCTGGGCCATGCCAGCCTTTCGACGACGCAGGTCTATACCGGCGTCGATGCATCGCGCCTGCTCGAGGTGTATGATCGAGCCCATCCGCGCGCCTGAGGCATGCTTGTGGCGGCGGCACGCGGCTTATCGGCAGCTCAGCGCCCATGAATACGACGTAATGGGATGCGCTAAGTTTTCGTTAACGCATTCTCTTAAAGGATTATCCGCAAGCCGAGCGTAGAGCATGAAGCATAAGGCATGTGACCGGAACATCATCATGACGACATCAATCGGCCGCCGGACCTCTTTCATCGCAGCATCCGGCAACCTGCTGCTTTGGTTGATTGCAGCCTTCCACATGCTGCTTCTTGCGGCGCTGTTCGTCGCCTTCCTGGCGGCACGGCCGGCGTCGGCCGAAGATGGTGCCTGCACCGGCCGCAATCTGATGAATGATCTGCAGCAGAGCGACCCCGCCCGCTACGCCGAGGCGGTCAGGGAAGCCGAGGCAGTGCCGAACGGCAAGGGCATCTTCTGGAAGATCGAAAAAGCAGGACTTGCACCGTCATGGTTGCTCGGAAGCATGCATGTCACCGATCCGCGCGTGCTGGCCCTGCCGCCGCGCGCCCAGGCAGCCCACGACGCCGCCAATACGATTATCATCGAATCCGACGAGATCCTCGATGAACGCAAGGCGACCGCGGCGGTGCTGGCGCGGCCGGAGCTGACGATGTTCACCGACGGCACGACGATCGACAAGCTGCTGTCTGCCGAGGATTACAAGAGGCTGGAAGCCGGCCTCAAGCAGCGCGGCATCCCGCTCAGCGCCGTCTCACGCATGCGGCCATGGATGATCTCGAGCGCTGTCGCGCTTCCGGCTTGCGAACTCGCCCGCAAGGCCAAGGGCGTGCAGTTCCTCGACCAGAAGATTGCCACCGACGCCGTTGCCGAAGGCAAGCAGGTCAAGGGGCTGGAGACCCTTGCCGAACAGATTCAGGCCATGGCTGACCTGCCGGTTGAATTCCATATGAAGTCGCTGATCGAGACGCTGGAACTTGGCGACAAGATGAGCGACGTCGTCGAAACGATGACCGATCTCTACCTCTCCGGCGATATCGGCATGACGATGCCGATGCTGAAGGCCGTGACGCCGGCGAATGAAGACCAGGCCGGCGACTACGCCGCCTTCGAACAGCGCGTCATCCTCGATCGCAACAAGGTGATGGCCGAGCGCGCCGCCCCGATTCTCGACGGCGGCAACGTTTTCATGGCCGTCGGCGCCCTGCATCTGCCGGGTCAAGGCGGTGTCATCGAACTGTTGCGCAAGCAGGGTTTTACGGTGGCTGCCGTAAACTGAAACAGGTCGCCTAAAACGTCGGCCGCAATGGCAGATTGCGCCAGCAGGGCTTCACCGTCAGCGCCGTGAACTGAGCCGGGCAGGCGCTCAGCCGAGCGTCATCCGGCGCAGCGCATTGCTTTTCCAATAGAACTGATGGGCAAGCGCCCCCACGACATGCGCCGCAATCAGCGCCCAGAGAATGATCTTCAGGATCTCCGCGTGCAATGAACCGGCGGAATTGACGCCAAAATAATAGGCGGCGATGCCCGTAAGCGGCATGGCGAAGATCAGTATGTAAAGACCGGCATGGGCAAGCTTCGCCGCAAGACGGAAGATCGCCGGCCCTTCCCCGACCTCGGCCGGCACGCCGTTGACGAAACGCAGCCCGAGCCTGACGACGGCGAGCAGCAGAATGGCGATGCCGACATAGGCATGGATGTTCGCCGACGCAATCTGCTCCGGTGTCGGCACCTCGCCCCTGCGCACGAGCCGATGCCAGATGTTCATGCCGTCGGGAAACAGCAGGTTGAAGAAGATCAAAAGAGCCACCGTCCAATGAAGCAAACGCTGGCTGAGGCTGTAGCCCTTGGCGGACTGCTGTAGCATTTTCTAACCTTCGTCACATGCCGAACTCTGCGATCCGCCACAATTAAAACAGCCGCCTGCCTCGCGGCAAGCGGCTGAATGCTTTGTTACGAATATGTAAGATTACATGTGGATTGGCTTGAAGAAGGTCGCGAGCGCAGCTTCCTTGACCGCTTCCGACATCGTCGGATGCGCGTGGCAGCTGCGGCCGAGATCTTCGGACGAACCGCCGAACTCCATCAGCACGGCAATCTCGTGGATCATCTCGCCGGCGCCGAAGCCGACGATGTGGCCGCCGAGCACGCGGTCGGTTTCCTTGTCGGCGAGGATCTTGACGAAACCGTCGGTCGCCAGCATCGCGCGGGCGCGGCCGTTCGCCGTGAACGGGAACTTGCCGACCTTATAGGCGATGCCCGCCGCCTTCAGCTCTTCCTCGGTCTTGCCGACCGATGCGATCTCGGGCTGCGTGTAGACGACGCTCGGAATGACATCGTAGTTCACATGGCCATGCTGCCCGGCGAGGATTTCGGCAAGCGCTACACCCTCATCTTCCGCCTTGTGCGCCAACATCGGACCCTTGACCACATCGCCGATCGCATAGATGCTGGCGACATTGGTCTTGAAGTGACCGTCGATCTCGACACGGCCGCGATTGTCGAGCGCAACACCGGCCTCTTCAAGGCCGAGACCTTCCGTGTAAGGCTTGCGGCCGGTCGCGATCAGAACGACGTCGGCGTCGAGCGTCACGGCGTCGCCGCCCTTGACCGGCTCGAAGGTGACCTTGGCGCCCTTCTCACCCTTTTCGACGCCGGTGACCTTGGCGCCGAGATGGAAATCGATGCCCTGCTTGGCAAGCATGCGCTGGAACTGTTTGGAGACCTCTCCGTCCATGCCGCCGAGAATGGTGTCGAGATATTCGACGACGGTGACCTTGGCGCCGAGACGCGACCAGACCGAGCCGAGTTCGAGACCGATGACGCCGCCGCCGACGACGATCAGCGTTTCCGGCACCTTGTCGAGCGCGATGCCACCGGTGGAGGAGATGATGGTCTTTTCATCGATCTCGACCTGCACGCCGGGAATGCCGGCGACATCCGAACCGGTGGCGATGACGATGTTCTTGCCTTCGATCTCCTGCACCCGGCCGTCCTCGGCGGTGACGGCAACCTTGCCGGCCGAGACGATCTTGCCGGTGCCCTGGAAGGCATCGATCTTGTTCTTCTTGAAGAGGAAGGCGACGCCGTCGACATTCGCCTTCACCGTTGCATCCTTGTGCGCCATCATATTGGCGAGGTTGAGCATCGGCGCCGGAATGTCGATGCCGAGCGCGCTCATGCCGTGGCCGGCCTGATGGAACATTTCGGAAGCATGCAGCAGCGCCTTCGACGGGATGCAGCCGACGTTCAGGCAGGTGCCGCCATAGGTCGCGCGCTTTTCGACAACGGCGACCTTGAGGCCGAGCTGGGCTGCCTTGACGGCGCAGACATAGCCGCCCGGGCCGGTTCCGATAACGATCACATCATAAGACATTGCTTCTTTCCCTTTGGATTTTTCAATTAGTCGGCGGCGCGCGACAGCGCGAGGCGGAAGCCGAAGCCGACGAGTGCCGCTCCGGTGATGCGGTTGAACCATTTGCCGCTGGCGATGAAGCGGTCACGGATCGTCTTGACCGTGAAGAAATAGGAGACGCCGGCAAACCAGGCCACCAGCGCCGTCGCCATGCCGATACCATAGGAGAACTGGATCAGCGCTGGCGTGTCGTGGTGGACGAGCGTCGAAAACAAGGACAGGAAGAACAGCACCGGCTTCGGGTTCAGCGCATTGGTGATGAACCCCATGCCGAGGCATGTCAGCATCGAGGCCGACTTGCGCTCGTCGGCCGTGACGTCGATCTCCTGCACATTGAATCCCGGTTCGCGGAACGACTTGATGCCGAGATAGACGAGATAGCCGACACCCGCCCATTTGATCATCGCAAACAGCATCAGCGACTTGGAGACGATCAGGCCGAGGCCAAGGATCGTGTAGCTGATATGAAAGAGCAGCGAGAAGCCCATGCCGAGCCCGGTCATGATGGCGGCGCGGCGCCCATGCATGATGCTCTGGCGCAGGATGACAGCGAAATCTGCGCCCGGTACGACGATGAAAATCGAGAAGACGGCCATCAGGCCGAGGAATTCGAAGATGTAGCTCATATTGATTCCGCCCTGTCTTTCTAACGGCCGCCGCTCACATTGAGGATCGATCCGGTGACATAGGACGCCGAAGGTGAAAGGAGATAGAGGATTGCATCCGCCACCTCCTCCGGCAGGCCGGCCCGCTGCATCGGGACCGATGGCGCCATTTCGCGCGCCCGGTCCGGCAAGCCACCCGATGCGTGGAGATCGGTTTCGATGATGCCGGGCCTGACGGCATTGACGCGAATCCCTTCCCCGGCGACTTCGCGCGCAAGCCCGATGGTGAAGGTGTCGATCGCCGCTTTCGATGCCGCATAATCGACATACTGCGTCGCCGAACCGAGGACTGCCGCCATCGAGGAGACGTTGACGATCGCCCCACCCTGCCCACCATATCGGCGCGACATGCGGCGCACGGCCTCGGCGGCGCAGAGGATCGAGCCGGTCACATTGACGCGGAGCATGCGCTCGATCCGCTCGACCGACATCTCGTCGACTCGTTGCGGATAATCGACGATGCCGGCATTGTTGACCAGCCCGTCGAGCCGCCCGAACTGACGATCAACCGCCGAAAACATCGCGGCGATATCCGCGGCCTTGCCGACATCGCCCTTAATTGCCACAGCCTCGCCGCCGCCTTCGATGATCGCGGCAACGACGGCATCCGCCGCTTCATGGCTCGTGGCGTAATTCACCGCGACGCGCCAACCCCCGCGCGCAGCAAGCCGGCAGACCGCCGCGCCGATGCCCCGGCTTCCGCCGGTGACGAGAACAACAGGTGTATCGCTCATGTCGCACACTCCTTGAATGTCAGCACGTCCCAAGGCGCCACCGAGGCCTTGCCCTCACCCCAGGCGCTGGATTCGCGAATGGCGGGACCAAGACCGGGAAGCACCAGCTTTTCGGCGGCAGCAGCGCCCTCCGGCTGCAGATTGTCGATCTCGCCCTTGGCGTCCATGCCATAGACGGCGCCCTGCCAGACCGTGCAGGCATCGAGATCGGCGCCGGTCACATCGCCTTCCGGACAGTTGAACATCAGGATGCCGATGGCGCGCATCGGATCCTCCGACGGCATGATATAGCCTTCCATCACTACGGCCGTCTTGAGCGCCCTGACCTTGAACTGGTTGCTGGCGGCCGCCGACGCCGAGTTCAGCGGCGCGAAGCGCAATTCATAGGCACCGTCGCGATCGATATAGACGGCTTGTTCCTGCTTGCAGTCGGCGCCGAAGACGGTCACCGGAATGCCGAAAACCGCAGCGGCTGCGATTGCCGCCACGCCCTTTCGGCCCGCGGTGATACCGACCCGACCGCTCATTGCAGCTTCGGCTCCCTGCGCCCGTCGGCATTCTCGATCACAGCGAAATCCGTCAACAGCACCAGCGGGTGACCGTCCCTGTCGAGTCCCCAGGCGACCGGATAGATGCCGTCACCCCAGCCGCTCCAGAACACCGCGACATTCCCCTTCTTGCCGGCAACCGGCCGGTGCAGCGCATAATGGCCCTTGTTGGCATCGAGATCCGCGGCCAGCACGTCGTCGTAATAATTGATGTCGGCGTCCGGCTTTTGCGCCTGCACCTGCGCTTGACCTTCGTCGATCCGATCAAACGTCTGCGCATCCATGTAGCAGCCGACGCCGGCATCGACGGAGTAGCCGAAGATCTCGTCGTCCTTCAGTACTGCCGGATCTTGTCCGGGCAGGACGGCGAGCTCCCAATGATCCGGCGTGCCCTCGGCAAACCGCATGCTGGCGGCGGCGATGCGCCCGAAGGCCTGGTAGAGCGTCACCGGATAGTCACCCGGTGCAACCGTCCTGGCGAGCGCCGGCCGATCGGGCTGGGCGAGCGGATCGGCAGCGACGATGCGCCCCGAGGTCAGCTCGACATTGCCCATGGGGATCACGTTGATCGACCGTCGGGAGAGTTCGCCGTCGCCGTGCGCCACCAGTTCGAAGTTGCTGCTTGCCTTGTTGACGTCCGAACCGGCCGCCGACGCGGAAACCGGTACATGCGCGGCGGCAGCGCAAAGAAGAAGGCGCGCCGCTCGCATCATCCGGTTCCGCATCGAAAAGCTCCTTAGAGATCGAGAACCAGGCGTTCCGGATCTTCCAGGCTTTCCTTGACGCGCACGAGGAAGGTGACTGCTTCCTTGCCGTCGACGATGCGGTGATCGTAGGAAAGCGCCAGATACATCATCGGACGGATGACTACCTGGCCGCCGATTGCAACCGGCCGTTCCTGGATCTTGTGCATGCCGAGAATGCCGGACTGCGGTGCGTTGAGGATCGGCGAGGACATCAGCGAGCCGTAAACCCCACCATTGGTGATGGTGAAGGTGCCGCCCTGCATGTCGGCCATGGAGAGCGAGCCGTCACGGGCTGCCTTGGCAAGACGGCCGAGCTCCTTCTCGATTTCGGCGATCGACATCTGGTCGGCATCGCGGATGACGGGAACGACGAGGCCCTTGTCGGTACCGACGGCCATGCCGACATGGCAGTAGTTCTTGTAGATGACGTCGGTGCCGTCGATCTCGGCATTGACCGCCGGCAGTTCCTTCAGCGCATGCGTCACCGCCTTGGTGAAGAAGCCCATGAAGCCGAGCTTGACGCCATGCTTCTTCTCGAAAATGTCCTTGTACTTGTTGCGCAGGTCCATGACCGCCTTCATGTCCACCTCGTTATAGGTGGTCAGCATGGCGGCGGTGTTCTGCGCGTCCTTGAGACGCTTGGCGATCGTCTGGCGCAGGCGCGTCATCTTCACGCGCTCTTCGCGCGAGGCATCCTCGACCGTCGAAGGGCCGCGCGCAGCGGCGGGCGCTGCCGCCGGGGCGGCTGCCGGAGCAGAAATACCCTTGGCGACGGCAGCGATGACATCGCCCTTCAGCACCTGGCCGCGCTTGCCGCTGCCGTCGACCTGATCGGCCGAAAGGTTGCTTTCGGCCAGCATCTTCGCAGCCGCCGGTGCCGGCGGCATGGTGGAGACGGAAGCGCTCGACGACGATGCAGCCGCAGCGGCAACCGGCGCCGGCTGAGCGGGAGCAGCCGGAGCTGGCTGGGCCGGCGCGGCGGCGGGTGCAGCAGCAGCCGGCGCAGCGGCAGCGACGGCACCTTCGGCGATCTGGCCGAGCAGCGCGCCGAGGCCGACGGTCTCGCCGGCGGCAGCGACGATTTCCGAAAGCGTACCGGAGACGGGTGCCGGAACTTCGATGGTCACCTTGTCGGTTTCAAGCTCGAGAATCGGCTCGTCGGCCTTGATGGCGTCGCCAACCTTCTTGAACCAGGTGCCGACGGTTGCCTCGCTGACGGATTCACCGAGAGTTGGAACGCGGATTTCTGTGGCCATTGTTCAGATCCTGATTTCGTGTGTGTTCGTTTTAAGCGTTTCAGACGGCGGGCGGCCGCAAAATGAGCGAGGGCATCGGCAGGATATCGAAGCGGAAACCGAAACCGGAGGCGATGATCGGATCGCCGTCGGCAAGAGCCTGCGCCGCCGCCTGATCCTCGACTTCGACCACTGCCATGCCGAAGGCGCCTGCACCTTCGAACACGGGACCGACGACGATTGCCGATCCCGCAAGGGCGTGCCGATGCCAGTATTCGGCGTGGCGTTTCATCGCCGCCATTTCGTCCGCCGTCCCATCATGCGGAAAAGTGGGGCGCGGCGGCTGCAGCCTCAGAAAGAAGTAAGCCATTGCGCCCCCCTTTGATTTAACCGCCCAAGGCATCCTCGAGGAATGCGGCGAGCTGTGACAGATGCTTCGACATCAGGCCGGTCGCCGGCGAGGCGGCGGCCGGACGGCCGGTATAGCGGACGCGCTGATACTTCGCATCGATATGGGCAAGCACCCATTCGAGGAAGGGGTCAATGAACGACCATGCTCCCATGTTCTTCGGCTCTTCCTGGCACCAGACCATTTCGGCGTTGCGGAAGCGCGACAGCTCGTTGATGAGTGCCTTTGCCGGGAACGGATAAAGCTGTTCGACGCGCAGCAGGTAGATGTCGTCGATTCCGCGCTTTTCACGCTCTTCGAGAAGATCGTAATAGACCTTGCCGGAGCACATGACGACGCGCCGGATCTTGTTGTCCTTCTGCAGCTTGATCGGGCCGTCCTTGATCACCTCGGCATCGTCCCAGAGCAGGCGATGGAAGGCAGATTCGCCGGCCATTTCGGCCAGCGTCGAGACCGCCCGCTTGTGGCGCAGCAACGATTTCGGCGTCATCAGGATCAGCGGCTTTCGGAAGTCGCGCTTCAGCTGCCGGCGCAGGATGTGGAAGTAGTTCGCCGGCGTCGTGACATTGGCAACCTGCATATTGTCTTCCGCGCAGAGCTGAAGAAAACGCTCCAGGCGAGCCGAGGAGTGCTCCGGACCCTGCCCTTCATAGCCGTGCGGCAACAGGCAGACGAGGCCCGACATACGCAGCCACTTACGTTCGCCCGACGAGATGAACTGATCGAACACCACCTGCGCGCCATTGGCGAAGTCGCCGAACTGTGCTTCCCAGAGCGTCAACGCGTTCGGGCGGGCAAGCGAGTAGCCGTATTCGAAGCCGAGCACGGCCTCTTCCGAAAGCATCGAGTTGATGACTTCGTAACGCGCCTGCGTCGGCGAAAGATTGGCGAGCGGAATGTAACGCTCCTCGGTCTCCTGATCGTAGAGAACCGAGTGGCGCTGCGAGAAGGTGCCGCGCTCGCAATCCTGGCCGGACAGGCGGATCTTGTGGCCTTCGAGGCAGAGCGCGCCGAACGAGAGCGCTTCTGCCATCGCCCAGTCGATGCCCTCGCCGGTGGCGATCATGTTGGCCCGGTTTTCCATGAAGCGCTGGATGGTGCGATGCGCGTTGAAGCCGGCCGGGATCTCCGACAGCTTGCGGCCGATCTCCTTCAGCGTCTTCATCGGCACGGCGGTCTTGCCGCGGCGCTGCTCATCGGCGTTGTCGGCGGTGCGAAGGCCCGACCACTCGCCGTCCAGCCAGTCGGCTTTGTTCGGCTTGTAGTGCTGGCCGGCCTCGAACTCCTGCTCGAGATGGGCGCGCCAGTCGGCCTTCATCTTTTCGACTTCGCCTTCGGTGACCAGGCCTTCGGCGACCAGGCGCGCCGCATAGAGCTGCAGCACGGTCTTATGACCGCGAATGACCTTGTACATCTTCGGCTGCGTGAAGGACGGCTCGTCGCCTTCATTGTGGCCGTAGCGGCGATAGCAGAACATGTCGAGCACCACAGGCTTGTGGAACTTCATGCGGAATTCGGTCGCGATCTTGGCTGCGTAGACGACCGCTTCCGGATCGTCGCCGTTGACGTGCAGAATCGGCGCTTCGATCATCTTGGCGACGTCGGACGGATAGGGCGACGAGCGCGAGAAGGCCGGATTGGTGGTGAATCCGATCTGGTTGTTGATGATGACGTGCATGGTGCCGGCAACACGGTGGCCGCGCAGACCGGAAAGACCGAGGATTTCGGCAATGACGCCCTGGCCGGCGAAGGCCGCATCGCCGTGGATCAACAGCGGCAGAACCTTGGAGCGTTCAGACAGCGGAATGATGTCGCCTTCCCAGACCGTAGCGCTCATGTCCTGCTTGGCGCGAGCCTTGCCCATGACGACAGGGTCGACGATTTCGAGATGCGACGGATTTGCCGTCAGCGAGACGTGCACCTTGTTGCCGTCGAATTCGCGGTCGGAGGAAGCGCCCAGATGGTACTTCACGTCGCCGGAACCTTCGACTTCGTCGGGCGCATACGAACCGCCCTTGAACTCGTGGAAGATGGCGCGATGCGGCTTGCCCATCACCTGGGCAAGCACGTTCAGACGGCCGCGATGGGCCATGCCGAACACGGCTTCCTTGAGGCCGAGATGGCCGCCGCGCTTCAGGATCTGTTCCAGTGCGGGAATCAGCGATTCTCCACCGTCGAGTCCGAAGCGCTTGGTGCCCTTGAACTTGACGTCGAGAAACTGTTCGTAGCCCTCGGCTTCGACCAGTTTGGAAAGGATCGCCTTCTTGCCCTCAGGCGTGAAAGCCACGCCCTTGTCGGGACCTTCGATGCGCTCCTGAATCCATGCTTTCTCTTCCGGGTTGGAGATGTGCATGAATTCGACGCCGAGCGTCGAGCAATAAGTCCGCTCGAGAATCTCGATCATCTCACGGATGGTCGCGTATTCCAGGCCGAGCACGTTATCGATGAAGATCTTGCGATCGTAATCGGCGGCGGTGAAGCCGTAATTTTCCGGCGACAGCTCATGATAGTCGTCGACGGCAGCGGCGATGCCGAGCGGATCGAGCTTGGCATGCAGATGGCCGCGCATGCGATAGGCACGGATCATCATGATGGCGCGCACCGAATCGCGGGTCGCCTGCAGCACGTCGGTGGTATCAGTGGGCTTACCGGCGGCTTCGGCCTTCGCCTTCACCTTGGTTTCGATCGCCTTCTCGACGATGCCCCAATTGCCGTCGAGCGCCGACACGAGATCGCCACCGGCGGCCAACGGCCAGTTCTTCTTGCGCCAGGATGCTCCCTTGGCCGCCTTCTTCACATCAGCAGGATCGTCTTCCAGCGCCTTGAAGAAGGCGCGCCACTGGTCGTCGACCGATGCCGGATCCTCTTCGTAGCGCGCATAGAGCTGCTCGATATAGGCCGCGTTGGCGCCATCCAGAAACGAGGTGATCTGAAACTGCTCGTTGGCTTCTTGCCGTGCCATGGTGATACGCGGACGCTTCCGTCCGCCTCCTGACTTTGATGAATTGCCGCATTCCGATTGCCGCCTGTCCGCGGCGCATCTGCTGGTCTCGTGCTATCGCACCGGGCGGAAACGCAGATGCCGTTCTTCCGCCCGGTCTATATGGCTGGCTTAGCCCTTGAGAACTTCAACCAAGGTCTTGCCGAGGCGGGCCGGAGACGGCGAGACACGAATGCCTGCCGATTCCATCGCCGCGATCTTCGATTCCGCATCGCCCTTGCCGCCGGACACCACGGCGCCGGCATGGCCCATGGTGCGGCCCTTCGGCGCCGTACGGCCGGCAATGAAGCCGGCCATCGGCTTCTTGCGGCCCTTCTTGGCTTCGTCCTTGAGGAACTGCGCAGCGTCTTCCTCTGCAGAACCGCCGATTTCGCCGATCATGATGATCGACCGGGTGGCTTCGTCGGCCAGGAACATTTCCAAGACGTCGATGAACTCGGTGCCCTTGACCGGGTCGCCGCCGATGCCGACGGCCGTCGTCTGGCCAAGACCCTCGTTGGAGGTCTGGAACACGGCTTCATAGGTCAGCGTGCCCGAACGGGAGACGATACCGACCGAACCCTTGCGGAAGATCGAGCCCGGCATGATGCCGATCTTGCATTCTTCCGGCGTCAGGATGCCAGGGCAGTTGGGGCCGAGCAGGCGCGACTTGGAGCGGTCGAGGCGCGCCTTGACGCGCACCATGTCCATCACAGGGATGCCTTCGGTGATGCAGGTGATGAACGGGATCTCGGCGTCGATCGCCTCGATGATCGCATCGGCCGCACCCGCCGGCGGAACGTAGATGACGGTCGCGTCGGCGCCGGTCTTTTCCTTGCCTTCGGCAACGGTTGCGAAGATCGGCAGGCTTTCGCCCTTTGCGCCGGTCCAGGTTTCGCCACCCTTCTTCGGGTGGATACCGCCGACCATCTGCGTGCCGTAATAGGCAAGCGCCTGTTCGGTGTGGAAGGTTCCGGTCTTGCCGGTTAGGCCCTGAACGAGAACCTTGGTGTCTTTGTTGACGAGAATGGACATGCGAGGCCTTTGTTTAGGAGAGGTTGGAAGACGTGGGGGCGGCGCGACGATAGATGCCGCTGACCACCTCCTGCCAAGTATCGCTGCCTGCAGGCGAAAAGCTGACGCCCATCCGGTAGCAGTCTTCATTTTCAAACGTGAATGCAGTGCGCTGTCTGCCGCGCGGCGAAGTCTTCGTCAGCACGAGCTCATTGCCATTCCATTCGCCGGAAGCCGGCGAAGGCGTTGCAAAACCGGCGCTATCGAACTGGTAGAGCTTGTAAGTCTGGTCCGAACCATCGAAGCCGAAGACATTGCGGGCTTCGAAAGAGACCGCGCCGTCGCGCATCTGGCAATAGCGCTGCTCCAGGAAGAACCCGCCGAACAGCGCCTCGCCGGAAAGCGCGGCGCTCGCCTTGCCTTCACTCGTCCACGCCGACGCCGCCACGTGCTCCTCTCCTTCCCAGGCGCCGGCAAAGGCGCTGAGACGGAAATGAGCGGCGGATGGTGTGGACTGGAAGGCCATGACTATTCTCAGCCGTTGATCGCCGCGACGATCTTCTTGGCCGCATCGTCCAAGTCGTCCGCCGCCGTAATCGCCAGACCCGACTCGTTCAGGATCTTCTTGCCAAGCTCGACATTGGTGCCTTCAAGGCGCACGACGAGCGGAACCTTGAGGCCGACTTCCTTGACCGCGGCAATGACGCCCTCGGCGATAACATCGCACTTCATGATGCCGCCGAAGATGTTGACGAGAATTCCCTCAACTTTGGGATCGGCGGTGATGATCTTGAAGGCCGCAGCAACCTTCTCCTTGCCGGCGCCGCCGCCGACGTCGCAGAAGTTGGCGGGCTCCTTGCCGTAGAGCTTGATGATGTCCATCGTCGCCATGGCAAGGCCGGCGCCGTTGACCATGCAGCCGATGTTGCCGTCGAGCGCGACATAGGCGAGGTCCCACTTGGAAGCCTCGATTTCCTTGGCGTCCTCTTCGGTCTCGTCGCGCAGCGCCCGGACGTCGTCGTGACGGAAGAGCGCATTGCCGTCGAAGGACATCTTCGCGTCGAGAACGCGCAGGTGCCCGTTCTTCATGACGATCAGCGGATTGATTTCGAGAAGCGACATGTCCTTCTCGTTGAAGGCCTTGTAGAGCAGCGGGAAGAGCGACTTGGCGTCTTCTGCGGCAGCGCCTTCGAGCTTGAGAGCCGAGGAGATCTTGGCGACGTCGACAGCCGTCACGCCGGCCCCAGGATCGATGGCGATCGTTTGGATCTTCTCGGGCGTGTCGTGGGCAACGGCCTCGATGTCCATGCCGCCTTCCGTGGAGACGACAAAGGCGACCTTGCCGACCGAGCGGTCGACCAGCAGCGAGCAATAGAGTTCGCGGTCGATGTCGGCGCCGTCCTCAATGTAGAGGCGGTTGACCTGCTTGCCGGCCTCGCCGGTCTGCGCCGTCACCAGCGTGTTGCCGAGCATTTCCTTGGCATTGGCTACGACGTCCTCGATCGACTTGGCGAGACGCACGCCGCCCTTGGCTTCGGGCGACAGTTCCTTGAACTTACCCTTGCCGCGGCCGCCCGCATGGATCTGGCTCTTGACCACGTAAAGCGGGCCGGGAAGCGACTTGGCGGCAGCCTCGGCCTCTTCGGCCTTGAGAATAGCCACACCTTCGGCGACCGGCGCGCCATAGCCCTTCAGTAGAGCCTTGGCCTGATATTCATGAATGTTCATGGGTCTATCCCTGTTTGGATTGCTTCAGCGCCGATTACTTGAGGGCGGGCGCGATGTTGATGCAGGCCTCGCAGAGACCGGCAACGGCGGCCACCGACTTGTCGAAGGCCTCCTTCTCGCTCTTGTTGAGGTCGATCTCGATGACGCGCTCGACGCCGCCGGCGCCGATGACGGTGGGAACACCGACATACATGTCCTTGACGCCGTACTGGCCGGTGAGATGGGCAGCGCAAGGCAGGACGCGCTTCTTGTCCTTGAGATAGGATTCGGCCATTTCGATCGCCGATGCAGCCGGCGCATAATAGGCCGAGCCGGTCTTCAGCAGGCCGACGATTTCGGCGCCGCCGTCACGGGTGCGCTGGATGATCTCTTCGAGGCGCTCCTTGGTGACCCAGCCCATGGTGACGAGATCAGTGAGCGGAATGCCGCCGACCGTCGAATAGCGGGCGAGCGGCACCATCGTATCGCCGTGACCGCCGAGAACGAAGGCCGTCACGTCCTGGACGGAGACATTGAATTCCTTGGCGAGGAAAAGGCGGAAGCGCGAGGAGTCGAGAACGCCGGCCATGCCAACGACCTTGTTGGCCGGAAGGCCGGAAAACTTCTGCAGCCCCCAGACCATGGCGTCGAGCGGGTTGGTGATGCAGATGACGAAGGCGTTCGGCGCGTACTTCTTGATGCCGGCCCCGACCTGCTCCATGACCTTGAGGTTGATGCCGAGAAGATCGTCGCGGCTCATGCCTGGCTTGCGCGGAACGCCGGCGGTGACGATGCAGACGTCAGCACCCTCGATGGCGGAATAGTCGCTGGCGCCAGTCAGGTTGGCGTCGAAGCCTTCGACCGGGGAGGACTGTGCGATATCGAGGCCCTTGCCCTGGGGAATGCCGTCGGCGATGTCGAAGAGAACGATGTCGCCCAGTTCCTTCAAGCCGGCGAGATGCGCCAGCGTGCCACCAATCATGCCAGAACCAATGAGTGCGATCTTGTTACGCGCCATTTCGCTGTTTCCTTTGCGATCAAATTCGTCGAACGACGCCTAGGCACCGCTCAATGACGCAATCGCATAGACCCAAAGCCAAAAAATGGCAATCCATTAATTTTGATGCAGCATTTTCAATCGTTTAGATACAAAAATTCTTACGTAAACGTAAGATATTCTGTCACCGAATTGTTATTCGGCGGCACGTTTCTCATGATGCAGTGCAAGATATTCAGCGCTGCGCATTTCGAAAAGACGTGACACCGTGCGGTCGAATTCGAAGCCTTCGGTCCCCCGGCGGCCGACGAGCAGTTCCTCCGGCATTGCCGCCGCGGAAATGTAGAGGCGAACGGCATGATCGTAGAACGTGTCGACCATAATGATGAGGCGCTTGATCTGGTTCCGTTTTTCTGGTCCGAGCATCGGAACGTGATCGACGAAGACGATATCGAAGCGTTCGGCGATGGCCAGGAAATCGGCAGCGCCGAGCGGCTTGTCGCAAAGATCGGCGAAAGAGAACCGCGCCATGCGGTCGGCGGCGAGAGGCACATGGATGGCGCGCCCCTTCATCGGAATGTCGAGCGGCTGCGCTTTGCGCCCATGCAGCGCCTGCGTCCAGGACGCCTCCATCGCCATGTCGTTATGTTCGCTGATCGGCACCAGATAGACCGGCTGGCTGTTCAGCTTCTCCATCCGGTAATCGGTCGGCGAATCCAGAGTGACGACATCGACATGCTGCTTGAGCAGGGCAAGGAAGGGCAGGAACAAGCCGCGGTTGAGACCATCCCTGTAGAGATTATCCGGCTCGACATTCGACGTCGCGACCAGCACGCATCCACGCGCGAAGAGTTCGGAGAACAGCCGCGACAGGATCATCGCGTCGGCAATGTCGGTGACGGTGAATTCATCGAAGCAGAGCAGTTCTGCTTCCTCGTAAAGGGCTGCGGCGACCGGCGGCATCGGATCGGCCTGCTTCGTCTCTCCATTCTTGAGCTTCAGCCGGTGCGCGGCGATGCGGTTGTGCACATCCGCCATGAATTCATGGAAATGCGCGCGCCGCTTCCTCCCGCACGGCGCCATCGAGAAGAACATGTCCATCAGCATGGTCTTGCCGCGCCCGACGCTGCCGTGGATATAGAGCCCCTTGATGCCGCCCACGGCTTTCTTCTTCGAGGCGAACAGCCAGCCGAGCGCGCTCGATTTCGCCGCCGGCCGCTGCTGCTTCAAACCCGCGAGCACCCGATCCAGGCTTTTGGCTACATCCAACTGGGCGGAATCGACCTGCAGCGCACCAGAAAGCGTCAGCGATTTAAGCTGTTCGCAGACGCTGAGCGCATAATCTGGCATTGGCTGCATAAGGGCATGTCCACCTGTCAGTCATCGGCGGGGCGCCGCCGGATCGTTTACCGCGCCGGTTCCTTTACCGGCTGAGGCTGATCGGCTGACCTGTATTCGTCTGGCCCTGGAAGCGATTGTCGGCCGTCTTGTAGACGCTGCCGATCGCGTTGCCCGAGCGGTCCTTGAGCAACACCTGCTTGCCGGCGACCTCCCAGGAACCCATCGCCGTCAACTCGCCGACGCAGCCGCGTGTGCCGCCACGCGAACCGCTGCCGAGGTTGGTGAGCGTCAGGAACATGTCGCAGCTGCCGTTGACGCGCCAGCTTCCGACCATCGATTCCTTCGTGACGTCGAGCGCATTCGCCGCGACCGCCGGCTGGCCACCCGGCATCGGCGATGCCGACGCCGGCGCGGCCGGGAACTGCGAGCTGCCGGTCGGCGGCGGAAGCTGTCCGCCCTGCACGGAGGGAACCGGCTGCGCCGTCAGCGGCGCCGGCGCGGCACTGGGAGAGTTGGAGCTGTAATCATATGCCGTACGCTGACAACCGGCTAGGGCGAGAGTCACTACCAAACCTGTCATCGCATATCGCAACTGCATCATCATACTCCTGAATTCGGCTGTCGCCGCAGAGAAACGGGCGTGAGACAAGTTCGATTACCGTAATTCGCTTTGGTTAATCAAGTCGGACTGCATAAATTGCCGGGTGACAACACCTAACCGAAAAACGATACAGTTCAACTGTCCCGCTGCAAAACTTCCTGCACATAGAATTTGTCAGCAAGGTGTTGCGCGCGTTGATCTCCGTCGGCATCCCTCCTGAACTCCCGCGATAGCTCCGAATAACGTTGGAATGCGTCCCGGAGAAAAGATTGAACCAGCATCGGCGGCGGCGCTTCTCCCATTTCGCGGGTCTGCTTCTTGACCTGTACGAGATCGAGTATCGCCGCTCGAAGGTCGGGAGCAATGGAGGTCGCCTCGAGGCACTCCAGCATATTCATCGGCGGCAGCGCGCGAAACGAACGCTGCCGCATCCATTCGAGCGCAATGGCCGGGGGCGCACGGCATAAAGCAGCTTCTTCAGCTTGATCGCCCCCTCACTGTCGCTCTTAAAATGCTGCCGCATGAGCCCGATATAATGGGCAGCGACCTTTTCCGGCACCATGATGAGATCAAGCAGCGCGCCGAGGCGCGAGCGAAAACCCGCCTCCTCTTCATAAGCGATCGGCGATTTCAGCCATTCGACCACCACCGCGTTTCCCTTCAGGGCAAGCAGCAGCGCCTTTCGCAGATCCCAGCCACCGGTATCGATGTCGCCAACGATCGGAAACTCGGTGACATCGCGTGCCGTAGCAAGCGCCAGATGATGCTCCACGGGCCGGATATAGACGAAACGGCAGTCACAATCGCTGTCGGGAGACGGAAATCCCAGGCGCGACTGCCGCTCTCGATCGCAAAACCGATACGAATGCCCTGCACCGAGGCGAGCCGCGACCTGATCTCTCTGACGGCTTCCGGATCGAAACCGTCTATCCCGCCATCGGCATCCACCGATCAAACCCGGCGCTCGACCATCATCTTCTTGATTTCGGCGATTGCCTTGGCCGGGTTGAGGCCCTTGGGGCAGGTCTGCGCGCAGTTCATGATCGTGTGGCAGCGATAGAGGCGGAACGGATCCTCGAGATTGTCGAGGCGTTCACCGGTCGCCTCATCTCTCGAATCGATCAGCCAGCGATAGGCTTGCAGCAGCACGGCCGGGCCGAGATAACGGTCGCCGTTCCACCAGTAGCTCGGACAGGAGGTCGAGCAGCAGGCACAGAGGATACATTCGTAAAGACCGTCGAGCTTCTGCCGGTCCTCGTGGCTCTGCTTCCATTCCTTGGCGGGCGCCGGCGACACCGTCTTCAGCCACGGCTCGATCGAACGATGCTGGGCATAGAAGTTGGTGAGGTCGGGCACCAGATCCTTGACGACCGGCAGATGCGGCAGCGGATAGATCTTTACCGCGCCCTTGATGTCGTCGAGACCCTTGGTGCAAGCAAGCGTGTTCGTGCCGTCGATATTCATCGCGCACGAGCCGCAGATGCCTTCGCGACAGGACCGGCGCAGCGTCAGCGTCGGGTCGATCTTGTTCTTGATGTAGAGCAGGCCGTCGAGCACCATCGGGCCACAGTCGTCGACATCGATGTAAAACGTGTCGATCGACGGGTTCTGGCCGTCATCCGGGCTCCAGCGGTAGACACGGAACTCGCGGGTGTTCGTCGCACCCGCCGGCTTGGGCCAGACCTTGCCTTCGCGCATCTGAGAATTCTTGGGGAGAGCGAGTTCAACCATACCAGGTTCCTCTTGAAATCAGTATACGCGAGCTTTTGGCTCGATCTTGTGCGGATCGATGCCTTCCGCGATCAGGTCGGTGTGAACCGGCCGGTAATCGAGCTTGACGTCGCCTGCCTCGTTCACCCAGGCAAGCGTATGCTTGCGCCAGTTGACATCGTCGCGGCCGGCGAATGCGCCCTCGGTATAATCCTCGCGAGCATGCGAGCCGCGGCTCTCCTTGCGGGCTTCGGCGCCGTAGATCGTTGTGATGGCGTTGGCCATCAGGTTCTGCAGCTCCAGCGTTTCCACCAGATCCGAGTTCCAGACCATCGACCGGTCGGTGACCTTGATGTCGCGCATTTCCTGCCAGATCGCCGAGATCCGCCGGCAGCCGGATTCGAGCGATTCCTGCGTGCGGAAGACGGCGGCGTCTTCCTGCATGGCGCGCTGCATCTTCTCGCGCAGCACCGCCGTCGGCGTGCCGCCGCTGGCGTGGCGCAGACCGTCGAAGCGATCCATGATCTTGTCGCAGGCCGCGACGTTGAGATGCGGGATCGGCGCTGCGCGGTCGATCACCTCGCCGGCGCGGATCGCCGCGGCGCGGCCGAAGACCACGAGGTCGATCAGCGAGTTGGAGCCGAGACGGTTGGCGCCGTGCACCGAGGCGCAGCCGGCCTCGCCGACAGCCATCAGGCCGGGGATGATCCGCTCCGGATTGGCACTGTCGGCGTTCAGCACTTCGCCCCAATAATTCGTGGGAATGCCGCCCATATTGTAGTGAACGGTCGGCAGAACCGGGATTGGCTCGCGGGTGACGTCGACGCCGGCGAAGATCTTGGCGCTCTCGGAAATCCCCGGCAGGCGTTCATGCAGCACGGCCGGATCGAGATGGTCGAGATGCAGGAAGATGTGATCCTTGTTCTTGCCGACGCCGCGGCCTTCGCGGATCTCCAGCGTCATGCAGCGCGATACCACGTCGCGCGAGGCAAGGTCCTTGGCCGACGGCGCGTAACGCTCCATGAAGCGCTCGCCTTCGGAATTGACGAGATAACCGCCTTCGCCGCGCGCGCCTTCGGTGATCAGACAGCCCGAGCCGTAGATGCCGGTCGGGTGGAACTGGACGAACTCCATGTCCTGCAGCGGCAGGCCGGCACGAGCCACCATGCCGCCGCCGTCGCCGGTGCAGGTATGGGCCGAGGTCGCCGAGAAATAGGCGCGGCCATAGCCGCCGGTCGCTAGCACCACCATCTTGGCGGCGAAGCGATGGATCGTGCCGTCATCGAGGCACCAGGCGACGACGCCGATGCAGCGGCTGCCGTCCTCCGACATGATCAGGTCGAGCGCGAAATATTCGATGAAGAATTCGGCGTTGTGGCGCAGCGACTGGCCGTAGAGCGTGTGCAGGATGGCGTGGCCGGTGCGGTCGGCGACGGCGCAGGTGCGCTGCACCGGCGGGCCTTCGCCGTAATTCTGCATGTGGCCACCGAACGGCCGTTGGTAGATCTTGCCTTCCTCGTTGCGCGAGAACGGCACGCCGTAATGTTCGAGCTCATAGACCGCCTTCGGCGCTTCCATGGTCAGATACTGCATGGCGTCGACGTCGCCGAGCCAGTCGGAACCCTTGACCGTGTCGTAAAGGTGCCACTGCCAGCTGTCCGGCGTCATGTTGCGTAGCGAGGCGGCTATGCCGCCCTGCGCCGCGACCGTGTGCGAACGGGTCGGGAAAACCTTGGTGATGCAGGCCGTGCGAAACCCCTGCTCGGCCATGCCGAGCGTCGCGCGCAGCCCGGCGCCGCCGGCGCCGACGACGATCACGTCATAGGCGTGGTCGACATATTGGTAGGCCTTGCCATTCTGGGCGGGTGAAGTCGGTGCCATAGCGAGCTTATCCTACGAATGCGATTTTCAGAATGGCGAAGAGACAGAGGCCGGCGATGACGATCACGAAGAACGTGTTCAGCATCAAGAGAGCGATCTTGCCGAACTCGCCATGCACGTAATCCTCGATGATGACCTGCATGCCGAGCTTCATATGGATGACGCCCGAGATCACCATCAAGCCCATGACGACGGCGACGAACGGGTTCGACAGCGCTCGAACCACATCCGCATAGGGCGCGCCCGCATAGGCGATCATGAAGATGACGAAGAAGAGGATCAACGGAATGTTGGCGACGGCGGTCAGCCGCTGACGCCAGAAATGGCTCGTGCCTTCCTTGGCAGAGCCGAGCCCGCGAACCTTGCCGAGGGGGGTGCGCATATCCATGAGGGGACCTTCAGAAGCGAATGAGGAAGCCGATCACCCAGACCAGCACGGTCAGACAGAGCGACCCGATGATGTTCGCGATGGCGAGTTTGGTCGAGACTTCCTTCTCGAAGCCGTACCCGAGATCCCACATGAGATGGCGCAAACCGCCGAGCATGTGGTGCAGCAGCGCCCAGGTGTAGCCGAGCAGCACCAGCTTGCCGAGAAGGCTGCCGAGCACCCAATTGGCCCAATCATACGACGCTTGGCCGCTTGCCGCCGCGATCAGCCACCAGGCGACGAGCAACGTGCCGACATAGAGCGCACCGCCGGTAATGCGGTGGACGATGGACATGACCATGGTGGGAATAAGTTTGTAGACTTGCAAATGCGGCGACAGGGGCCGGTTATTTGTCACGTTCGCCATCAGAACCTCGCGGCGGCTTCTCTGCGCTCCCGGATTTCGGAGCATGCTCAGTCAACCACACGAATGACAAAATTCTCTGTGTGCGTTGCATCAATTGCGACGTTTACTCACCGGAAAGCCCGACGACAAGCACAATCGCTGTGAGCTTTTAATTTAATCGATTCGGGTTACCGGGAAGTTTGCCGGCGTGGACAAATCCAGGAAATGCGAAGCGGCTTTCCCGAGCGAGACGCGACGCGATTTTGCCGGCAATCGGGTAAAAAACAATCGATTGGAGGGGTTCTACCCCTCGACGGAAATTTGAGCCCCTCTCACAAAACTCGCCTTTTTCGCTCAATATTTATCGCGTTCCTCCCCTGCACATGGACAAGCCACGGCTTTTGGCGCAATCTGGCGTTAACGATTTGTTAACGATTGGAATTTCGGAGGCCGGCGCCCATGTTTCGCAGTCTGTCCGTCGTCACCCTGCTTGCCCTGTCCGCGCTCGTCGCATTTCCCGCCACCGCCGGCGAACGCCGCCACGGTGAGCGCTTTTTCGGCCATCGCCACAATTTCCACAACGGATTGTTTCTTGGCGAACGTGCGGGCTGGCGCACTCGCGGCATCCCCCGTGCTTTCGGCCCCCGATACGTCAGGGACCGGATGCCGTTCCTGAAGCGGTTTTCATCCCCGGTGACAAATCGCATCGCCCGCGGCCCTCTGGTCATCATCGCACCCCAGGCACCGGGTGGCGACAGCGGCGGCACCTATTCCGGCTCTTCCTATGCCTATCAGGTCGACGGCGGAACTTATGTCGGCGGCAACGGCTATGGATATGGTCCTGCGGCACGGCCCGAGCCGCAGGCCCCGAAGGCGAAGGTCATCGACGTCGCCATCCAGGACGACCCTTGCGCCTATGAGGCCAATGTCTGCGTCATCCGGCCCTAGCATGTCGCGCAAAAGTGTGCAGCGGTTTTGCGGCAATGACATGCGGAAACAAAGACCTAAAGCGCGAAGAGCGAATCTGAAAGATCGCGACGCGCTTTAGAATATTTGCCGAAAGCAGGCGGCTCAAATTTGCCGGCCCCCGCTTTTTCGCGACGCGGCTATGTCGATACGGACGGCGCACATCGGCGGGAGATTCTTGTCCTCGAACGTCGCCCGCCGCGGCGTTCCGCCATCCGGCATCCAGGCATCCCATGCTCTGTTCATTTCCTCGAATGAGGCAAGATCCCTGAGCCAGATATTGGCGAGTATGATCTCCGACTTGTCGGTACCTTCGCGCAGCAGCATCTCATCGATGCGCTCCAGTATTTCGTTGGTTTGCGCTGTCACGCTCGCTCCCCGCGTCAGATTTGCGATCTGGCCGGGCAGATAGGCGGCATCTGCAAGGAGAGTGTCATCAACTTTGGCTTGCCCCGTCATCGTATTCGCAGACTTCCATGAATGCTTGAGATCGGGCCGTCGCCCCTTCATCGGACCACTATGGAGCTTCGCTCGCCATCCCGGTAGAGCGAATTAAATTGAGCCGATATAATGGAAGTTGAACGCGCATGACGCCCGTCACACCAAACTTGATTCATACGACGTCTTTAGGTGCTTTTTACGCATGTCGTTGGTCGCAAAACCACCGCGCACCTTTTGCGACATGCGTTAGCTCGACAATATGGCCGTATGCCGCGAAATGAAGTCCACAAGATACCGCGCGCCTTCGGCCGTCTCGGACTGAGCATACAGACCGATCTCGATGCGCACCGGACCGGGCAGGTCCGTCGATCTGTCGAGTGTCCGGCAGCCCTCGGGTTTCGTTGTGAGCATCATCGGTGCAATACCGATACCGACTCGAACCGCAGTCGCCATGGCCACCAGCGTCGATGCTACGCAGGCCGTCTTCCACTTGACGTTCCGCTGCGACAGAGCCGCAATCGTCGGGAGCGTCCAGGGACACTCCTCCTCGAACATAATGATGGGCAGCGGCTTTTCCGCATCCACCACAAAGTCGGATCTGACCGTCCACATCAAATATTCGGTCCAGATCAAGGTCGGTTTTCGCGAGAGGCAGGTGATGTCGCAAACCACGAGATCCAGCTTCCTGTCTTCAAACAGATGGGCGAGGCGGCGATTGGGTTCGACGATGATGTCGATATCGACCTTCGGGTTCTGGGCTCTGAAATCACTCAGAATGTCGATCAGGTGGCCGGCAGCGAAGTCCTCGACGACGCCGAGGCGAATGCGGTCCTCGATCATCTTGCCTGTCAATCTCTTCTCGACTTCGTCGCTGAGGGCGACCATTTCGCGGGCATAAGCCAGCATGATCTGCCCATGGCTCGTGAGCTCGAGGCCTTTTGACGAACGTGAAAACAGCGCAACGCCGACAAGCTCCTCCAGCTTGCGGATCTGCATGCTCACGGCCGCCTGCGTTCTGTTGAGCTTGACGGCGGCCCCATTGACGGTGCCGATCCCCGCGACGGTCAGAAATGCACGAAGCAGATAGGAATCAAGATCAAGCATCAGCAGCCGCATTCCATACTTTGTGGCGATCGAGGGCCGATGCCTCTCTGCCTATAAGCGGATATTGGACGAACCATGTTCTTCCGGCAACTGGCGATCCCTAGCCCGAGGCGCAGCGCAAGCTGCGTCCCGTCAATGCCCTTACCGCGCGAAGAGAACGCAGGCTTCGGGGGGAATGGAAACGCCGACCTCCTGCCCGCGGGTGAAGGCTATGTCCGGACGGTTCGGGCAAGCCGAGATTATACGGTCGCCACTGACCAGGTCGAGGACGACATGCCTGAAGGCACCGAGTGTCACAACGTCGGCAACACGACCGAGCACGGCCCCGGCACTCCGAGCATCCGACGATATCTCGACGCTTTCCGGCCTGACACAAATCTCGGCGGCACCTGACAGGCTTCCCGTGGTCACGACCGGAAATTCCCAGCCGGATTCGGAGCGAAATTTGCGGTAGCTTTCGCCCGCTGCCGAAATCGAGCCGTGAATCCAATTCGTCCGTCCCATGAAATCGGCGACGAAACGCGAGTCTGGACGCCAATAGACATCATCCGGTCTGCCCGATTGCATGATCGCTCCGCGATTCATCACGAATATGCGTTCTCCCAGGCTCATCGCCTCCTCCTGGTCGTGGGTTACCACGATTGCGGTGGAGCCGACCGCGGCAAGCACATCCTTCAATTCGGTGCGCAGCTCATGCCGAAGTTTGGCGTCGAGGGCCGACAGCGGCTCGTCCAGAAGGACGAGGCTCGGATGGGTGGCGAGCGCCCGCGCAAGCGCAACACGCTGCTGCTGGCCGCCGCTCAACTGGTGCGGCCGCCGCTGTCCGAAGCCGACGAGCCGGACGAGCTCAAGCATCTCGGCAATGCGCCGAGGTATTTGCCCCGGCGGATGGTTGCGATGGCGAAGGCCGTAGCCGATATTCTGCTCGACGGTCATATGCGGGAAAAGAGCATAGTGCTGGAACAGCAGCCCGACATTGCGCTCATAGGGTTTCAATCCCGCCATCGGCATGCCGTCGATCAAGATCGAGCCTTTGTCGGGCCGCTCGAATCCAGCAATAAGCCGGAGAACGGTGGTCTTGCCGCAGCCGCTCGGTCCGAGCAGTGCGATTGTTTCACCTGGGTTCACCGAGAAGGAGATATTGCCGAGGGCGACGGTTTCGCCGAAGCGCTTGCTGACCCCTTGAAATTCCACCGCAGAAATCATCGTATTGCCCTCAAGAACGAAACAAACCCTGACCGACGACAGTATCGAAGCCGACGACACGGTCCAGTATGACGATCAGCAATGCGGTGACCGCAATCAGCACCACGGCTGCTGCAGCGATCGTTAAATCGAAAGCCGCGCGCATGTTGCTGACCAGCGTAACAGGCAAGGTCGTTGCGGACGGATCGCTCAGGAAGAGACTGATGGATACGTCATCTATCGAAATTGCGAAGGCGAAGATCGCACCGGTGACGACGCCCGTCCGCATGAGCGGCAGGGTAACGGTCCAGAAGGCCTGGCGCTCGGTAGCACCGAGAACTATTGCGGCTTCCGTCAATCGTCGGTCGCTGCCGAGAAGGCTGGCAAGGCTGGTCCTGATGCAGTAGGGCAGCGTCACGATCACGTGGCCGAGGAGCAGGCGCGCCATACCATTTGCAATACCGACCTTGGAAAGGAAAAGCAGCAGGCCGAATCCGATGACGACCGGCGGGACGATGAGTGGCGAGAGAAAGGCCGAAGTCAGCGCTCCCCTTCCCGGAAAATTGCCACGGGCAAGGCCGACAGCCGCCGCAGTTCCGATCGTGACGGACAGAACCGTCGTCAGGACCGCCAAGATGAGGCTGGTGCGTAGGCTGGCAAGGATATCCGCCTGGGAGACGAGCCGTTCGAACCAGTGAAGCGACAGCGCAGGCGGCGGCAGCGGACCCAGATAGGTCCTGGCGTCGAAAGCCATCAGGCATGTTATCACCAACGGGATGGCGAGGAACGCCAATCCGAGGCCGACGACACCGTAGGCAAGGGAAACGGCGATCCGGTCTCCGGTTCGCGCTGCAAGAGACTGTATGCTCATCGGGAAACCTTCCAGGCCTGCGCAAACGTGATGACAGCGACGACCGCCAACGCCACGGCAAGCATGACGAGCGAGATGGCCGCGCCGCTCGGATAGTTGGCGATGTCACTGAACCGGGTGTAGATGACGTTCGACATGAAAAGCACCCGGCCCCTCCCAAGCACCATAGGAATGACGAAAGCGCTGATCGCGAAAGTCAGCGACACAAGCGCGCTTGAGATCAGCGCCGGGAAGCTCAGGGGAAGCGTGATCGACAGATGCGCTTTCCATCCCGGCGCGCCGAGGGACTGGGCGGCATCGAGCAAACGCGGATCGATCGATTGCATCGCACCAATCAGCGTCAGGGTTGCGACCGGTATGATCGAGTGAACCAGACCCGCAATAACAACGATGTTAATATATTCGCGGCTGTTGGGCGAAAGGCCAAGCGTCAGGAGGAGGGGTCGGAAGACGCCGACCGCCCCGAAGGTCAGTTCGATCGCGTATGTCTTGATCAGGACGCTGGAGAGCACAAGCGTGATCAAAAAGCCGAGGGTGAGTGCGCGCATCCGCGGGGAAATGCGCCGCACGATGAAGTAGGCAAGCGGGAATGCCACAAGCTGGCCGATGATTGCGGCAGCTCCACCGATCCAGAAGGTTGTCAGCAGGACACTCGCAAACGCCTGGTTTGCAAGCTCATAATAGTTTTGAACCGTTGCCGCCGCATTTTCAACGGAACCGACGCGCCCCGGCGTAAACTCCTTCAGGCTTTCGATTGCCAGATTGACCAACGGTGACAGAAAGCCGAATGCGAACACCAGCAGGGCCGGCCCGAGCGTCAGGGCAGCATCTCGGCGATCAGGAATTGAAATGGCAACGGGTTGCCGCCTTGCTTGGGTCATGGTGGAACAGCCTTTTCCTCGCTCTGAACAGGGCATGAGAAAGGGAGGTTATCGATGTCCGCGTTCCCGCCGACGATAACATGCCGCGGGGTGCCCTAGAGCAGCGGGGCGATATCCTGTTCCCAGCGCTTGGACCAGGCATCCTGCTGTTCGAGAACAACATTGTAATCCGGCACGTAGACGAAGTTTGAAAACTCGTCCGATGTGAAGGACAGATGCTTGAGATTGTCCGGCGTGACCGCCTTGCTGTTCAACGGCGCTTCGCCAGCCACCTTGGCGTAGAGCGAATTCATGTCCGGGCTGATCGCGAAATTGACGAAATCGAGCGTTGCCTTGGTATTCGGTCTATTCTTCAGCACGCCGAAACCGCTCTGGTAGAGGAAAGCCTTGAAGTTGTTGTCCTTGGTGAAACGAGTGACAGGGAAGTTCTTCGCGACGGCCGCCCAACCGGGTTCGGCGAAGAAGCCGACGGAGGTCTCGCCCGACGTCAGCGAATTGGTGAAGTCGATGTCGGTGATGGCGACACGGCCAATATTGCCGGATTTCGCCAATTCCTTCATGAGCTTCCATCCCGGCTCCATATTCGTTTCACTGCCGCCGGCGTGAAGGGCGAGCGCGACAATCTGGAGCATCATGCTCTGTGTCGGGCCCGGCCAGCAGATCGCGCCCTTAAGATCGGGGCTCAGCAGATCATCGATGGTCTTCACGGCGATGGGAGCCGTGTCGGTTCGGGCACCGAAATACATGCCGCCGACTGCGCGCGGCACCGCCTTGATATTACCCTTGCCATCACGAATGATGATTTTCTCGGGAATATTCGCAAGATTGGGAACATCGGCAGGATTGATGGTCTCGAGCCAATCCTCCTTCACCATGCTGTTGAATGAGCCTTCCCAGCCGGCGACGTAGTCGTAGTCGACATTCGGCCAGGCGGCCTTGATCTTTGGAAGAATCGCGCCCGCACCGCCCTGGTGAAGAACCCAGTTGAACGTCGCCGCATTCTGGTCGGCGGCAATCTGCTTCATGGCTTCGACGACATCACCGCCCCATTCGACGGCGGTAAGACTGCCGCTCTCGGCCGCGGCGGATCTCGCAATCCCGGCCATCGTGCCGGCAATCCCCGCAGCAGCGGCGGACCCGAGGAAGCGGCGACGTGTCATATCGTGCAACATGGTAAAGTTCCCTTTGTTGTCGGCCCTCTGCCGGACCGTTCGCATCGGAGACTGCTTGCAGGTTGCCAACCGCGGTAGTGGGAAAATTCTCGCCGGGCCATAAGGTTTTCTGAATAGCTCGATGAACGCGCCACCCGCAGCGCGGAACTCAGCGGAGCCAAGCTATCAACAATCGTTATATCCCCTCTCGAATTTTCGCGGTTCCAAGAGAAGCGGACGGCGCCGATGATGATGGCAGCATCAAGACCGTGGGAGCCTGCCTTGACCATTGACCGGGATTTTTTGGAAGACTTGAGAAGGCGCTTCGGCAGCGCTGCAGGCGGGGAGATGGAAGATCCGCACTTCCGTGCCGTGGCGGCGAGCGTTTTCAAGGACGGCGACAGCCGCAAGTGGCCCTTCGCCGATCCTGCCACCTTTCTGGACGCCCGTTTCATCGAAAACGGCTTGCGGCCCGAGGTGCTTGAGATGCTCGACGTGGCTCTGATCGGCGTGCCGATGGATCTCGGTGTCACCAATCGCGCCGGCGCGCGGCTGGGGCCGCGGGCCGTCCGGGCGATCGAGCGTGTCGGTCCCTACGAGCATGTTCTGCGTGTCGCACCGATGGGAGGGCTAAAGGTCGCCGATGTCGGCGACGTGCCGATGCGCAGCCGGTTCGGCCTGGCAGAATGCCACGCCGACATCGAGGCCTGCTACCGGATGATCTCGGCAACCGGGGTCATCCCGCTGTCGGTCGGCGGCGACCATTCGATCTCCGGCGCCATCCTCAAGGGCTTGGCGGCCAGCCAGCCGGTCGGCATGATCCATATCGACGCGCATTGCGACACCGCAGGTCCCTATGAGGGTTCCAGGTTCCATCACGGCGCGCCCTTCCGCGAGGCGGTTCTGGCGGGCGTGCTCGACCCGAAGCGTACGATCCAGATCGGCATCCGGGGCGGCGGCGAATATCTCTGGGAGTTCTCCTTTGCCTCCGGCATGACCGTCATCCACGCGGAAGAGGTGGCGGAGATGGGTCTCAAGGCCGTGATCGCAAAAGCTCTGGAGGTTGTCGGGGCCGGTCCAACCTATCTCAGTTTCGACGTGGACAGCCTCGATCCGGCTTTTGCTCCGGGAACCGGCACGCCGGAAGTGGGCGGGCTTCAGCCGAGGGAGGCCCTGACCCTGCTGCGCGGCTTCAAAGGCATCAACCTTATCGGCGGCGACGTCGTGGAAATCGCGCCGCAATACGACAACACCAGCAACACTGCGCAGATCGCCGCGCAGGTCCTGTTCGAACTCCTGTGCCTCGCGATGTTCAGTCCCGCGGTCAGGACAAACGTGCCGTGAGAACCAGCTCCACTACGGCAGCGTGCCTCGCGCCCGCTGCCGCCCATCGTCTGTCGCACAATACATCTCAAAAAGGGGAACGACATGAATGCTCTTATGAAATTGCGCTACACCGCCACCGCGGCAATTGCCGTGTTCGGCATTTTGGCAGGAGCCGCTCAGGCCGACGAGCTTGCCGATATCAAAACCGCAGGCGAGATTAACATCGGCATCTTCTCCGATTTCCCGCCCTTCTCCTCGGCAAGCGCCGATATGAGCATCAAGGGCTATGACGTCGACGTCGCCCAGAAGATCGCCGACGGGCTCGGCGTGAAACTCAATCTCGTCAGCGTCACGGGCCAGAACAGGATCGCCTACCTGAACGACGACCGTGTCGACCTGCTGATGAGCGTCGGCTATTCGAAGGAACGCGCCGAGGTTATCGATTTTGCCGCGCCTTACGCCCCCTACTATATCGCTGTCATCGGTCCGGCTGCGCTGAAGGTGAGCGGCAAGGAAGACCTTGCCGACAAGACCGTTGCCGTCAATCGCGGGACGCTCGAAGACACGTCGCTGACCGCCGCCGCCCCCGGCTCGGCCGCGATCCAGCGCTTCGAGAACTACAATTCGGTCATCCAGGCCTTCATCTCAGGCCAGACCGAGCTGATGGTCGTCGGCAACGATGTCGGTGCGCAGGTTCTGGCACGACAGGACGCCCTGAAGCCGGAGCAGAAATTCCAGCTGCTGAGTTCGCCCTCGCACATTGCGCTCCGCAAGGGCGAGGAAGGCCTGAAGAAGGCCGTCAATGACAGCGTCGCCGCAATGATCGCCGATGGCTCACTCGACGCAAGCTCGAAGAGCTGGCTGAAAGCGCCGCTCAACCCTGAAAATCTGAAGGACTGACGGAGCCGCCCCCGGTCCGACCCAGCCCAGATCATCCGGCTCCAAAGGAAAAACGATGAGATACAGCCTGGATTTCAATTGGCTTTGGGATGGAATGGGACCTCTGGCTTACGGCGCAGGCACGACGCTTGCGCTGACGGCCTCCACATCGGCCCTCGGGATCGTTCTCAGCGTTCTCGGCGCAGCCGCGCGCCGGGGACCGTATCCATGGTTGCGGAAGGTCGTCGGCCTGTATGTGGAAGTCATGCGCAATACGCCATTCCTGGTGCAGCTGTTCTTCATCTTCTTTGGCTTGCCTAGCCTGGGCCTTCGCCTCGATCCGATCTCTGCCGCAGTCCTTGCCATGACCCTCAACATGGCGGCCTACACGATCGAGGTGGTCGGGGCCGGACTCGATGCCATACCGAGAGGCCAGAAGGAAGCGGCGCAAGCGCTTGGCCTCAGGCCTCGGCTGGTGTTCTTCAAGATCATCCTGCCGCAAGCGCTCGCCATCATTTTCCCGGCACTCACAAGCCAGATCATCATCATGATGCTGGAATCGGCGGTGGTTTCGCAAATATCCGTCCGCGAGCTGGCGCAGGAAGCCGATCTGCTTCAATCGCGCACCTTCCGCTCCTTCGAGACCTATCTGGTGGCGACGTTGATCTACCTTTCGATGTCCGCCGCACTGCGCCGGCTCCTTTTCGCCGGGAAACGCCGTTTTCTGGGAGCTGGTCTGGCATGATTGAGTTCACGTTCTGGGACATTCTGCGCAATCTTGTCTTCGCGACACGCTGGACCCTGCTGCTTTCGGTCGCAGCCTTTGCCGGCGGCGCCGTCGTTGGCCTGGCGATCTTGTCTGCATGGATTTCGAAAATGCGCTGGCCGCGCAGCCTGGCGTCCGGCTACATTGCCCTATTTCAGGGAACGCCGCTGCTCATGCAGCTCTTTTTGATGTTCTTCGGCCTGCCGATGCTCGGGTTCCGGATCGAGTCATGGACCGCCGCCGTCTGCGGCCTGACATTCTATGCCAGCGCTTATCTCGCCGAAATCTGGCGGAGCGGCGTCGAGGCGGTGCCGCGCGGGCAATGGGACGCCGCAGCCAGCCTGGGCCTGCATCGTCTCCTCGAACTTCGCCTTGTCATCCTTCCGCAGGCTTTCCGGATTACGCGCGCGCCGACTGTCGGCTTCCTGGTCCAATTGATCAAGAGCACCGCACTGGCCTCGATCCTCGGCTTCGAGGAACTGCTGAAAACCGCAAACGCCATCAACAATGCGACCTTCGAACCCTTCAGGGTCTACGGTCTCGTCGCGGTGATCTTCTTCGCCCTGTGCTATCCGCTTACGCAATACGCCAGAACCCTGGAGAAGAAAGCGGCCTTTGGCTGAGCGGTGCCGAATTGCTCGGCATCCGGCGCTGCAACGGAGTGGCCCCCAAAGGCCGATACCGGTGGAAAAGCTGCTGCGCCGCGGCGGCGCTGCATTCGTTCAACCACACTGAACTCGCCCTATCGGGCAGTTAGACCTTCCTGAGAGATCGCTTCAATGACCGACACGCAAATCCGTATTCTCGATGCCCGGATAACAGGCGAGCTTCTCCCTTTCGGCGCGCTGGTCGCGACCTTGCGGCAGGCATTTGCCGAAGGGTGCGTTGTCCCGGTACGGCATCACCACACGATAGCCAACAGCGACGAGTCGGATGCGACGCTGCTTCTGATGCCAGCCTGGCATGAAACGCACCGGTCGGAGCGCTATCTTGGCATCAAGATCGTTACCGTCTTTCCCGGCAATACGGTGCGCGGCATTCCCGGCTTGACTTCGACTTACATGCTCTATGATGGCCGGACCGGGATACAGCTTGCATTAATTGACGGAAACACGATCACGGCGCGCCGTACGGTAGCGGCATCAGCCCTTGCCGCTGACTATCTTGCCCGAAAGGACGCGCGCCGCCTGCTGGTGATCGGCGCAGGTCGCGTTGCGAGCCTCATACCCGATGCCTACCGCGCCGTCCGGCCAGTCTCACATGTCGATATCTGGGATATCGATCCCGCCAGCGCGGAGCGGCTGGCGCAGAGCCTCGCGCAACGGGGATTCCACGCCACCGCCGTCACGAATCTGGAAGCCGCGACGCGGCAAGCCGATATCGTCAGCGCGGCGACGCTGGCGACCGCACCGCTTATCCGAGGCGAATGGCTGAGGCAGGGCACCCATGTCGATCTGATCGGCGGCTTCACCCCGGCGATGCGCGAGGCAGATGACGAGGCGCTTCGGCGCGCCTCGGTCTATATCGACACTCAAGAAGCCCTTCACGAAGCGGGCGATCTGGTTCAGCCGATCAGCGCAGGCGTCATTTCTAGAGAGGCGGTGCATGCGACACTTGACGAATTGTGCCGCCGGGATATTCCGGCGCGGGCGTCCAACGATGAGATTACTCTCTACAAGGCAGTCGGAACAGCGTTGGCTGATCTCGCCGCCGCGACGATGGTCTATGAAGCCGCCTTGATTGCCGGCTGACATCTTATGGCCCCGAGGGCCGCGAATACCAACCTAAGGAACGAACCGCCAGACCGTCGTCTTCTTGATTTCGCTGTCCTCCAGCGCCCGCGTCACCGGCACCTGATAGACCGCGCAGAATTCCAGCCGATCTCTAGGCAGGTAGCTGCGCCCGGGATCGCCGACCAGAACCGATTTGCCGCCAGCCGCCAGCCTCGAGAGCCAGGGAACGAGCGCAGCGGCGAAAGCGCTATCGTAGAAGACGTCGCCGGCAAGCAGCATATCCGCATCGACGGCCTGGCCGATCAGATCGGCGCCGGTAAATCCGAGAGAAACGCCGTTCGCCTCGGCATTCAGCCGGACCGCCGCCTCCGCCCAGGGATCGATATCGCATGCCGTGACCTCAAGGGCGCCGGCCATGACGGCCGCGATGCCGACGAGGCCCGAGCCGCTGGCAAAATCCAGCACGCGCTTGCCGCGCACCGTTTCCGGATGATCGAGAATGTAGCGCGCCAGTCCCTGCCCGCCCGCCCAGGCGAAAGCCCAGAAAGGCGGCGGCAGGCCGATCGCTTCCAGCTCCTCCTCCGTCTTCAGCCAGAGCTCATGCGCCTCGCTGGCCAGATGAAGCGAAATTTCCGGCACATGCGGCGGCGCCATCAGACTGGTATTGGCGCGGATGAAGGCTTCCGGATCGGTTTTCAACGCAGGGGATTGTCGAGCCCGCCCATGCGGCAGACTTCGGCCCACTCATCGTCGGTGACCGGCTGCACGGAAAGGCGCATGGAGGTGACGAGCGACATCTTGGCGAGCTTCTCGTTCGCCTTGATGTCCTTCAACGTCACCGGCTTTGGCATGTCCATGACGGCGCGGATATCGACGCAATCCCACTTCGGATCGCCCTTGGCGGTGGAATCGGGATGCGACAGGGCGCAGACTTCGACGATGCCGACGATCTCCAGCCCGTCATTCGAGTGGTAGAAGAAGCCTTTGTCGCCCACCTGCATCGCCCGCATATTGTTGCGCGCCAGGTAGTTGCGCACGCCGGTCCATTCCGTGCCCTTTTCGCCGGCGGCCTTCTGCTGCTCCCAGGACCAGGAGGCGGGTTCTGATTTATAGAGCCAATGCGCCATGATTACGCTTCCGGTTTATTGAAGACCCAGTTGTAGGCCTTGACCTCGACACTTTCGAACAGCCCGGCCTGGGTGTAAGGGTCGGCATCCGCGAGCGCACGCGCAGCCTCTTTCGATTCCGCTTCCACGATGATCAGGCTGCCGCAGGGCTTACCCTCCTCATCGAGAAACGGGCCGGCGATCTTCAGCGTGCCCTTGGCATTCAGCCTGTTCAGATATTCGAGATGCGTCGGCCGCGTCTCCATGCGCACGTCCAAATGTCCCGGCTTGTCCTTGCAGAGCAGGGCGAAAAGCATGTCTGTTCTCCTATTCGGTGGTGATCGGACGCGTCATCAACTGCTCGATGGCGTCCGATATTTCGAGCCTGCCGTCGATGATGGCGGAAACGGCGTCGGTGATCGGCATGCTGATCGAAAGCTCCGCGGCAAGCCGCGAGGCGACCGAGGCGGCAAGCGCGCCCTCCACCAGCGCGCCGTGCAGCGGATCAACCTTCTCGCCACGCCCGAGCGCAATGCCGAAGCGCAGGTTGCGCGATTGATGGCTCGTTCCCGTCAGCACCAGATCGCCGAGACCGGAAAGCCCACGCACGGTATCCGCCTGGCCGCCTTTGGCAACGACGAAGCGCGACATTTCCGCAAGCCCGCGGGCAATCAGCGCCGCACGGGCGGATTCACCAATGCCGCGGCCCTCGACGATGCCGCAGGCGATCGCCAGCACATTCTTGAGCGCACCGCCGAGCTGCACGCCGATGCGGTCGCTGGAGGCATAGAGCCGGAAGGTCCGGCCTGATATCGCCTGGGCGAGCCGCTCGGCAGTCTCCATATCCGCCGCCGCGATCGCCATCGCCGTCGGCAGGCCCTTGGCGATATCGGCGGCAAAGCCCGGACCCGAGAGCACCGCGATCGGATGGTCCGGCAGTTCCCGCTCCAGCATGTCGGTCAACAGCTTGCCGGTCGCCCGCTCGATGCCCTTGGCACAGGTGACGACAATGGCGTCTTTCGACAAATATGGGCCATAATGCCGCGCCGCATCCGCCTGCGCCTGCGATGGCATCGCAAAAAGCACGATGGAGGCGCCGGCGATCGCCTCCGCCTCGGCGGAAAATTCGAGCGATTCCGGCAGAACGATGCCGGGCAGCACTGCATCATGCAGACGTTCGCTCTTCAGATCGGCCATCAGCGATGGATTGCGCCCGACGAGCGTCACTGTGCTGCGACCGGCAAGGGCGATGACGGCGGCAAGCGCCGTGCCGAAAGCGCCCGATCCGACGACGGCGATCCTTTCGCTCATGCCTTGGCTCCTCTCTTTCCAAAGCCGATCAGCCTTTCCGCATTGGCATCGAGCGGCCAGCGCGAGCGCGGCTGGACGTCGAGTGCATCCGGGACCGCACCTGTCGCCATCCGCTCCAGCCCTGCCCAGGCAATCATCACAGCATTGTCGGTGCAGAGGCTCAGCGGCGGCGCGATGAAGCGGAAGCCGTTCTTGTCGCAAAGACCCTGCAGCGTCGCCCGCAGTTCGAGATTGGCGGCGACACCGCCGGCAACGACGAGCGCCGGCTTTTCCTGGTTGGCCGGAAACTCGGCCTTGAAACGCTGCAGGCCGCGGCCGATGCGGTCCTTCAGCGTGCGTGAAATCGCCCGCTGGAACGAAGCGCAGATATCCGCCACGTCCTGATCGCTGAGCGGCGCGATCTCCTGCGCCGCCTGCCGCACCGCCGTCTTCAGGCCGGAGAAGGAGAAATCCAGCCGCGCCTCGCCGACCAGTGGCCGCGGAAAATCGAAGCGATCGGCGTTGCCGTCCCGCGCCATGCGTTCCACTGCCGGGCCGCCGGGATAGGGCAGGCCGAGCAGTTTTGCCGTCTTGTCGAAGGCTTCGCCGAGCGCGTCGTCGATCGTCGTGCCCCAGCGCTCATAATCTCCGACGCCGCGCACCAGGATGAGCTGGGTATGGCCGCCGGAGACGAGCAGCATCAGATAGGGAAAGGAAAGCCCGTCGGTCAGCCGCGCCGTCAGCGCATGGCCTTCGAGATGGTTGACCGCATAGAGCGGCTTGCCGGCCGCCCTTGCGATCGCCTTGCCGGTCATCAATCCCACAAGCAGCCCGCCGATCAGCCCCGGGCCTGAGGTGGCGGCGATGGCGTCGACATCGGCCAGCGACACATTGGCGCGCTTCAGCGCCTCCTCGATCAGCTCGTCCAGCGCCTCGACATGAGCGCGCGCGGCGATCTCCGGCACGACGCCGCCATAGGCGCTGTGCTCGTCGAGCTGGGAAAGCACGACATCGGAGAGTATTCTGGAATGCCCCTCCGCATCGCGCTCGACGACCGCCGCGGCCGTCTCGTCGCAGCTCGTTTCGATGCCAAGGATGCGCAGAAAGGGAACCATAGGGCCTGTTCGTTCATTGCGATGGGGCCGAAACCCGTTTACGAGAACTCCGGTAACAACGGAACAGAGCGGATGCAAACAAAACCTTTCCGGATCGGCACGCGGGGCAGCCCGCTGGCGCTCGCCCAGGCGCATGAGGCCCGCGACAGGCTGATGGCGGCGCATGGCCTGCCTGAAGAGATGTTCGAGATCGTCGTGCTGTCGACCAAGGGCGATCGCATCACCGACCGGTCGCTGGCCGAGATCGGCGGCAAAGGCCTCTTCACCGAGGAGCTCGAACAGCAGCTTGTCTCGGGCGAGCTGGATTTCGCCGTGCACTCCGCCAAGGACATGCCGACGCACCTGCCGGACGGCCTGCATCTCTCCGCCTTTCTGCCGCGCGAGGATATCCGCGACGCCGTCATCGGCCGCACCGCACCCAAACTGATCGACCTGCCGCATGGCGCCACGGTCGGCTCCTCGTCGCTGCGCCGGCAGGCGCTGATCCGCCGCATGCGACCCGACATCAACGTCATAATCTTCCGCGGTTCGGTCGAAACCCGGCTGCGCAAGCTCGAAGAAGGTCAGGTGGACGCGACGCTGCTGGCGCTTGCCGGCCTCAAGCGCCTCGGCAAGGTCGAAGTGCTGACCGATATCCTCGACCCCGACACCTTCCCGCCGGCGCCGGCCCAAGGGGCAATCTGCATCGAGAGCCGGATCGGCGATACGAGGATCGACGAACTGCTGGCGGCGGTCAACGATGCCGCGACCTTCGACACCGTCTCCTGCGAACGCGCTTTCCTCGCCGCCCTGGACGGTTCCTGCCGCACGCCGATCGGCGGCTATGCCATCTGCGAGGGTGACCTCATCCGCTTCTCCGGCCTGATCATCACGCCCGACGGCAGGAGCCAGCATGGGGTGACGACCGATGGACACCGTCGCGATGCGGCCGCGCTTGGCACCCGCGCCGGCCAGGACGTGCGCGCAAGGGCCGGCAGCGCATTCTTCGACGACTGGCACTGAAACGGCCATGCGCGTGCTCGTCACCCGCCCTGCGCATTCGGCCGAGAAATCCGCACAACGTCTGCGCGATATGGGCCACGAGCCGCTGCTGCTGCCGCTGCGTCGGCCACAACATGACAGTGCCTCAGCCGCCGATGCGCTTGCAGCCACCGGCGGCGCGATCGCGGTAACCAGCGGCGAAGCCGTCCGGGTGCTGTCGGCTCTCGGCGAGACACTTCGTCCCCACCTTGACCGCCCGATTTTTGCGGTCGGCGAGATGACGGCGCAAGCGGCGCAGGGCCTTGGCTTCCGGTCCGTCACCGCATCGTCGGGCAACGGCCGCGATCTCGCCGATCTCGTCGGCGCGCAGGGTGCAGAGGACTTGCTTTACCTCGCCGGCAGACCCCGCGCCGAAACCTTCGAAGGCAGATTGCGCGAACTTGGCATCCGCTTTTCCGTCGCCGAATGTTATCGCATGCTGCCGGTCGCTCCCGGCGCGGCCGACATCGCGGCAATTTTTTCAGGCCATCACCCGGATGCCGTTCTTTTCTATTCTCGGCAGACAGCCGAGGATTTCTTTCAGGTGGCGGAGCTGCGATCGGCCCTGTCGGAACGGGGCGGAATCCGCCTTCTCTGCCTCAGCGAGGCGGTAGCGCAGGCGATTCCGACTTTCCTGAAAGGGACAGTGACGATTTCGCCGATGCCGGATGAGATAAGCCTTTTGTCGCTGCTTTGAATACTCCAGCCGCCCAAATTTGATCTAACCTCTTCCCTTAACTGGCATCACTGTCTAGTTTCGTTGCAATGCAGGATAAAGAGGACCTCATGGTATCGGGAACCCCGCCACGCCATTCCAAGAGCGCCGACGAGCCAGTCACGATCGACCTCGATTCTCAGGAATTCGCCTCCGTAGCCGATACCGAAAAGCCGGTAGACACCGATGCCGGCGAGGCCGACAGCCCCGTCGCGGATGCCGATCTGCCGCCCGAAACCGAAGCGACGTCGGAGCCTGAACAGGAAAGCCAGCCCGAAGCGGCGGCAGCGGAGGAGACGCCGGCGGCCGCCGAGCCTTCCTTCCCCCCTCGTAGCGACCAGTCCGCGCCAAAAGGCCCCGGCACCTCCGGACTGATCGCCGCCGGCATCTTCGGCGGTCTCGTGGCACTGCTCGGCGCAGGCGCCATCCAATATGCCGGATACCTCCCGGGTTCCTCGGCACCGCAGGCGGCCTCGCCTGAGATCGCCGATCTCTCCGGCGAGATCGACGGCTTGAAACAGACCGTCGCCAACCTTGCCGCCAATCCGGCAGGCACCGGTGACAGCGCGCTTGAGACACGCGTCGCTGCACTCGAGACGGCTGCGAAGAACCCGGCGGCGGCACCATCGGGCGACCAGGCAAATGTCGAGGCGCTCAACCAGAAGATTGCCGAGCTGAGCGGTCAGGTCGAACAGCTGCGTTCGACGCTTACCCAGTCCGCCGAGCAGCAGACCAGCAATGGCGCCGATATCGCCAAGCGCCTCGACGAGGCCGAAAAGAAGCTGAACGAACCGCGCCAGGATGTCGCCGTCGCCCGGGCGATCGCGGCAGCCGCCCTCAAGGCGGCTATCGATCGCGGCGGCCCGTTTCTGGCGGAGCTCGACACATTCGCCGGCGTCGCGCCCGACGATCCAGCCGTTGCCGACCTGCGCAGATTTGCCGAGACCGGCATTCCCTCGCGCGCCGAGCTCGTGCGTCAGGTTCCCGACGTTGCGACCGCGATCGTTGAGGCCGTCAACCAGCCGGATCCCAACCAGAGCTGGTCGGACCGGCTGATGGCGAGCGCCAAATCGCTGGTGACCGTCCGTCCCGTCGGCAATATCGAGGGCGAAAGCGTCGAGGCCATCGCCGCCCGCATGGAGGACAAGGTGAAGAACGGCGACCTGCCCGGCGCTTCCGCCGAATGGAATGCTCTGCCGGCTTCCGGAAAGCAGGCGTCCGCCGCCTTCAAGCAGTCGCTGGAGGCGCGCATCCGCGTCGAGGAGTTGGTCGGCGGGGCGCTTTCGAAAGCGGTCAGCGGCGCCGGCAAGGAGGGGTGAGACTATGATCAGACTTGTCGTCTTCGCCCTGCTCGTATTGCTTCTCGCCTACGGCTTCTCCTGGTTCGCCGATCGTCCCGGCGATCTCTCGCTAATCTGGGAAGGTCAGATCTACCAGACGAAGCTGATCGTCGCAGTGAGCGCGATCATCGCCCTGATCGCAGCCGTGATGATCGTATGGTGGTTCGTTCGCATGATCTGGACCTCGCCGCATTCGGTGACGCGTTATTTCCGCGCCCGCAAGCGCGACCGCGGCTATCAGGCGCTGTCGACCGGCCTGATCGCCGCCGGCACCGGCAATGCGCTCCTTGCCCGCAAGATGGCGGCCCGCTCGCGCGGTCTCATCCGCGCCGATCAGGAGCCGCTGATCAACCTGCTCGAAGCCCAGGCCGCCCTGATCGAGGGCCGCCACGATGAGGCGCGCGCCAAGTTCGAGGCCATGGCCAACGATCCGGAAACGCGCGAGCTTGGCCTGCGCGGCCTCTATCTCGAAGCCCGCCGTCTCGGCGCCAACGAGGCCGCCCGCCAATATGCCGAAAAGGCCGCCGATAATGCGCCTTATCTGCCCTGGGCCGCCCAGGCAACGCTCGAATATCGCAGCCAGGCCGGCCACTGGGACGATGCGATCCGCCTTCTCGAACAGCAGAAGGCCGCCCGCGTCGTCGAGAAGGCCGAAGCCAACCGCCTGCATGCCGTGCTGCTGACGGCGCGCGCCGTCGAGAAGCTGGAAGGCAACCCGGCCGGCGCCCGTGACGACGCCCTGCACGCGCTGAAGCTCGCCGTCGATTTCATTCCGGCCGCCCTGATCGCCGCTAAGGCTCTTTTCAGAGAAGGCGGCCTGCGCAAAGGCGCTTCGATCCTCGAGCAGGCATGGAAATCCAGACCGCATCCCGAAGTCGGCCGCGCCTATGTCAGAGCCCGCAGCGGCGATTCCACGCTCGACCGGCTGAAGCGCGCCGAGCGGCTGGAGGCGTTGCGCCCGAACAATGTCGAATCCCTCCTCGTCGTCGCCCAGGCTGCGCTCGACGCGCAGGAATTCGCCAAGGCGCGGGCCAAGGCGGAAGCGGCGGCACGCATCGAGCCGCGTGAAGCCGCCTTTCTGCTGCTCGCCGACATCGAGGAGGTCGAGACCGGCGATCAGGGCCGCGTGCGCCATTGGCTGGCGCAGGCGCTGAAGGCTCCGCGCGATCCCGCCTGGGTGGCAGACGGCTTCGTCTCCGACAAATGGCTGCCGGTGTCGCCGGTCACCGGCCGTCTGGACGCGTTCGAATGGAAGGCACCTTTCGGTCAGATCGACGGTCCGCTCGAAGACGGTTCGGCGCCCGCCGCGATCGAAACAGCCCTGAAGACCCTGCCGCCGCTGCGTGACGTCAGGCCGGAAAGCCCGGTCAACGATCACCGCATCATCGAGTTGGAACGCGCCGCGACGATCGCCGAGTCCGTGCGCCCCGCGTCGGCGCCGGCAAAGCCGAAGTCTGCCGAACCGGTCACCGGCGATAAAGCGCAGGCACCGAACGAAGCAAAGCCTTTCTTTGGCGGACTGCCAGATGATCCCGGCGTTCGTGATTCCAGGGCGGAACCGGAACCCAAGACCCGGCTTCGCCTTTTCTGAGATGGAACGAAAACCGCATGTTCGAACGCTTTCAGGCATTCTTTCAGAAGCTTACCGCCGATCAGCCCCGCAAGGGTTTCGCCCCGGATGATCCTCGCATTGCGGTGGCGGCGCTGTGCATGCAGGTCATGGAGGCCGACGGGCAGATCAAGGCCAGCGAGAAGAAGCGGCTGCGCAACCTGTTGAAGGAACAGTATGCGCTCGACGCCAAACAGCTCGACGCTCTGATGGCCGCCGGCCTCGAGGCCGAGAGTTCCGCGGTCGACTATTATCGCTTCACATCCGATCTGAAGCGCCACCTGAACACCGAGCAACGGCTGGAGCTGATCGGCATTCTCTGGGACATAGTCTATGCCGATGGCGAACGCAGCGAGATGGAAGATCATGTGATCTGGCGTATCGCCGATCTGCTGGGCGTTTCCTCACGCGAGCGCATCCAGAAACGGCAGGAGGCCGCCGCCAGGGTGACGGATGTCCGGGTTGCGCAAGATGATGCCGACTGAGCAAAATCCGAGCCGCGACCGGCGTCCCATCCTCATCGTTCTCCATCAGGAGCGGTCGAGCCCCGGCCGGGTCGGCCAACTGCTTGTCGAAAAAGGCTATCGCCTCGATATCCGCCGCCCGGTTCTCGGCGAACCGCTTCCGACGACGCTCGAAAACCATGCCGGTGCCGTCGTCTTCGGCGGTCCGATGAGCGCCAACGATCCAGACGACTTCGTCAAGAACGAGATCGATTGGATCGAGATTCCGCTGCGAGAAAAACGTCCCTTTCTGGGTATCTGCCTCGGCGCCCAGATGCTGGTGCGTCATCTCGGCGGCAAAGTGCAGCCGAACGCCGACGGCTCGACGGAGATCGGCTGGTATCCGCTGCACCCGACCGAGAAGGGCCGGCTCTTAATGCACTGGCCGAAGATGGTCTATCATTTTCACCGCGAGGGCTTCGAGCTGCCGCATGGCGCCGATCTTCTGGCCGAAGGCGATGCCTATCCGAACCAGGCCTTCCGCTACGACGGCAACGCCTGGGGCCTGCAGTTCCATGCCGAGCTCACGAGGGTAATGATGCATCGCTGGGTCGTGCATGGCGCCCATCGCTTCATCCTGCCGAACGCCCAGCAGGGACGCGAACATCTCGAAGGCCGCATGCTGTTCGACGCGCCGCTGAGAGCCTGGCTGACCGAATTCCTCGATCTCGTCTTCGAGGGAAAAGCCGCGAAAGCGGCGCACCCAATCACGCTTCCGGCATAGGAGCGCGCTTCCTGGCAGGAAGCGATCGTTCTCTAAGCCGGCGCGTCGAGCGAGTCGATCCTGCGCAGTTTCGGGAACCTGGACGCCCAGATCGCTGCGACGACCAGGGTACCGATGCCGCCGATGACGACCGCCGGCACCGCGCCGAAGATCGAGGCCATCGTGCCGGCCCTGAATTCCCCGAGCTCATTCGAGGCGCCGACGAAAACCATGTTGACCGCATTGACGCGGCCGCGCAGCTGGTCCGGCGTCCAGAGCGCAATCAGGCTCTCACGTACATAGACCGACACCATGTCGGCCGCCCCCATCACCGCCAGCGCGGCGATCGAGACTTCGGTGTTGCTCGAGACCCCGAAGATGATGGTTCCCAGACCGAAGAGGGCGACGCCGATGAACATGTAGAGGCCGGCACGGTGCTTCAGCGGGTAGGCGGCGAGGAAGATCGCCATGACGATGGCGCCGAGCCCCGGCGCCGCGCGCAACAGTCCGAGGCCCCAGGGGCCGAGCGTTAGAATATCACGAGCGAAGATCGGCAGCAGCGCCGTGGCGCCGCCGAGCAGCACGGCAAAGAGATCGAGAGAAATCGCGCCGAGCACCACCTTTTCGGCGCGGATGAAACTGAAGCCGCCGAGAATCATCGCCCAGCTCTTGGCCTCACCCACCGTCTTCTGCTCCGGCTTTGGGATCATGAAGAGAAGGCCCGCGCCGAGAATGGAAAAGATCACCGCCACCGTATAGGCGGTCGTCGCGCTGACTCCATAGAGCAGGCCGCCGATCACCGGCCCGGTGATCGCAGCAAGCTGCCAGGACGATGAATTCCAGGCGATCGCGTTCGAAAGCGCATGCTCCGGCACGAGATTGGGCGCGAGAGACTGCACTGCCGGCGACATAAAGGCGCGTTCGATGCCGAAGATCAGCAGCACCGCAAAGACCGGCCAGGGCGCGAAGGTGTCCGTCGCCGTCATGATCAGCAGCGCCAGCGTGCAGAGCGCGCTCACCAGCGAGCACAGCGCTGCAATCGCCCGGCGATTGTGCCGGTCGGCCACCGAGCCGGTGACGAGGATGAGCAGCAGCGACGGCAGGAACTGGACGAGCCCAATGAGGCCGAGATAGATCGCCTTGCCCGTCTGGTCGTACATCTGCCAGCCGACGGCGACGCTGACGATCTGCTGCGAGAAGGAGAGCAGAAAGCGGGCGAAGAAGAAGCGGGTGTAAGACGAATGCCGGAACGCGGCAAAACGGTCTCCGGTGGCCGAGAACGACATGAGCCTTGTCCGAGAAAGCGGAGGCCGGAATGGTTGCGAGGCCGCCCGTTAAACATGATCTGCCATGCGTTTCGACACGGCACTTGCCCGTTTAGTCGCCAATGTCTACATGTCTGTCAACAACCAATTGGAGACGTCGATGTTTGCCTTGTTTCAAACCATTGATTTGGTTTTGAATATTTATACGTGGATCCTGATTGCCAGCGCCGTTTTCTCCTGGCTCTATGCGTTCAACGTCATCAATTCCAGCAATCAGTTCGTCAATTCGGTCGGCATGTTCCTTTATAATGTCACCGAGCCGGTGCTGAAACCGATCCGTAGTCGCCTGCCGAACCTCGGCGGCATCGACATTTCGCCGATCATCCTGCTGGTGATCATCTTCTTCCTGCGCACCTTCCTCTGGACCACCGTTTACCCGCTGGTCTCTTGAGCCCTCCCTGGAAGCTCTTCGCTGATCATCTGCGCCTCACTGTTCGGCTGACGCCGAATGGTGGGCGAGATGCGTTCGACGGCATTGAGACGGACAGCGAAGGCGAGACCTATCTGAAGGCGCGCGTCACCGCCGTTCCGGAAAAGGGAAAGGCCAATAGGGCGCTGATCGCGCTCATTTCCAAATCGGTCGGTATTGCCAAATCCAGCTTCAGCCTCGTTTCCGGCGAAACGGCGCGCAAAAAAATCCTCCGGATCGAGGGCGATCCGGAGGGTCTGGCAAGAAAGCTCGAAGCTTTCCTTAAGTGAACGATCAAACCTTCGCCTTCTTGGCGCGCTCAACGGCTTCGATAATGAGCTGGCCGGCTTCCTTGGAGTCGCCCCAGCCGAAGATCTTCACCCACTTGCCGGGCTCAAGATCCTTGTAGTGCTCGAAGAAGTGCTCGATCTGCTTCAGCGTGATCTCCGGAAGGTCGGTGTAGTCCTTCACCTTCTCATAACGCAGGGTCAGCTTCGGCGACGGCACGGCGATGATCTTTTCGTCCTTGCCCGAATTGTCTTCCATCTTCAGGACGCCGATCGGGCGCACGTTGATGACGCAGCCCGGAACCAGCGGGCGAGTGCTGGCGATCAGCACGTCGATCGGGTCGCCGTCTTCGGACAGGGTGTGCGGCACGAAACCGTAATTGCCCGGATAGGTCATCGGCGTATAGAGGAAACGATCGACGACCAGCGTGCCGGCGTCCTTGTCCATTTCATACTTGATCGGATGACCGCCGACCGGAACCTCGACAATAACGTTGACGTCTTCAGGGGGATTATTACCGATGGAAACGGCGTCGATGCGCATACGGAACTCCTGCGAGGTTGAATTGCTCGCAGCCAGATAATCAGTTTCATGCGGCAACGCAACATTGGAGATCACCAATGCGTGATGGCGACGGCACGCAGCCAGATCGAAATTCTAGCAAGAGATGATCGAACTGCAGGCGGGATGGCTCAGTTCCAGATGAAGCCGATCTTCTTCAACTGCTTGTGGTCGAAATTTTCCATGCCCTCGCAGAAATCGATCCCGCCGTGATGGCGGTAGAAGCGGCTGGCGGTCTCGTTTTCCTCGAGGCACCAGACGACCAGCCCGTTGCAGCCGAGCGACCTCAACAGCCGGCGCGCCTCGCCGAACAGCATCCTGCCGAGACCGATGCCCTGATATTCGGGACGAAGATAGAGCTCGTAGATTTCGCCTTCCTGCGGCAGGGCGCGAGCGCGATTGAGGCCGAGGGTCGCATAGCCGGCGACCGTGCCGGCGACATCAAGGACCAGCAATGTCGCAGGTCCGCGCGTTGCCTTGCGCCACCAGTTTTCGCCGCGCCGCTCGATCATCTGCGTCAGGGCGCGATGCGGAATAATCCCCGCATAGGTGTGCTGCCAGGCGAGCCTGTGCGTTTCCGAAATGGCTCGGGCATCGTGCGGTTCGGCCCGCCGGACATCGATCGACAACGTCTTCATAACGTTTACTCTGGTCCTGCCGGGGGCAATTAACCATACGCGATGACGCATTCGGCTCGATTGCCCACAGACTTAACATGTGGACGATGGTCAAAATTTAACGCTTTTTTAACGATTGTCACAAGTCGGAATCGGCGCAGCGCACAATAAAAAACCCCGGCGCGTAGGCCGGGGCTTTGAGGAATAACCCGAGACGCTCAGAGAGCCGCCTTGGTCTTTTCGAACCGCTTGCGGTCGTTGGCGTCGAGATACATCTTGCGCAGGCGAATGGACTTCGGCGTCACCTCGACCAGCTCGTCCTCCTGGATCCAGGAGAGCGCGCGCTCCAGCGTCATGCGGATCGGCGGGGTGAGCTTGACGGCCTCGTCCTTGCCGGCGGCGCGGATGTTGGTCAGCTTCTTGCCCTTCAGCACATTGACCTCAAGGTCGTTGTCGCGCGTATGGATGCCGATGATCATACCCATATAGACCTTTTCGCCGGCATCGATGATCATCGGGCCGCGGTCTTCCAGATTGAACAGGGCATAGGCCACCGCTTCACCAGCTTCGTTGGCGAGCAGCACGCCGTTGACGCGGCCGCCGATCTCGCCCTTGTAAGGCTGATAGCTGTGGAACAGGCGGTTCATGATCGCCGTGCCGCGCGTATCCGTCAGCAGTTCCGATTGGTAGCCGATCAGGCCGCGGGTCGGCGCGTAGAAAACCAGGCGGACGCGATTGCCGCCCGACGGACGAAGCTCGACCATTTCAGCCTTGCGCTCCGACATCTTCTGAACGACGACTCCGGAATGTTCTTCGTCGACGTCGATGAGGACTTCCTCGATTGGCTCCAGCAGCTGGCCGCTCTCGTCCTTGTGCATGACGACGCGCGGACGCGAAACGGCAAGCTCGAAGCCTTCGCGGCGCATGTTTTCGATCAGAACCGCAAGCTGAAGTTCGCCGCGGCCGGAGACGAAGAAACTATCCTTGTCGGCGCTTTCCTCGATCTTCAGCGCAACGTTGCCTTCGGCTTCCTTGAACAGGCGGTCGCGAATGACGCGGCTGGTGACCTTGTCGCCTTCGGTGCCGGCAAGCGGCGAGTCGTTGACGATGAAGGACATGGTGACCGTCGGCGGGTCGATCGGCTGCGCCCTCAGGGCTTCCGTCACGGACGGATCGCAGAAGGTATCGGCGACCGTGCCCTTGGAAAGGCCGGCGATCGCGACGATGTCGCCCGCATGCGCCTCTTCGATCGGCTGACGCTCGATGCCGCGAAAAGCGAGAATCTTGGAAATTCGGCCCTGCTCAATCAGCTTGCCGTCCTGGCCGAGAACCTTGACCGCCTGGTTCGGCTTGATCGAACCGGAAGCGATACGGCCGGTGATGATGCGGCCGAGAAAGTTGTTGGCCTCGAGGATCGTGCCGATCATCCGGAACGGACCTTCCTCGACCTTCGGCTCGGGCACGTGCTTGACGACGAGGTCGAGCAGCGGTGCGAGGCCTTGATCGGTCGGGCCTGCCGGATCGTAGTTCATCCAGCCTGCGCGGCCGGAACCGTAGAGGATCGGGAAATCGAGCTGTTCGTCGGTGGCATCGAGCGCGGCGAAAAGGTCGAAAACTTCGTTGACCACTTCGTCGGCCCGGGCATCCGGACGATCGATCTTGTTGATGGCGACGATCGGACGAAGGCCGACCTTGAGGGCCTTGCCGACGACGAACTTGGTCTGCGGCATCGGGCCTTCGGCCGCGTCCACGAGAACGATCGCGCCGTCCACCATCGACAGAATACGCTCGACTTCACCGCCGAAGTCGGCGTGGCCGGGCGTATCGACGATGTTGATGCGGGTGTCCTTCCACTCGATCGAGGTCGCCTTGGCGAGAATGGTGATGCCGCGCTCTTTTTCGATGTCGTTGGAGTCCATCACGCGTTCCATGACGCGCTGGTTCTCACGGAACGAGCCGGACTGTTTCAGAAGCTCGTCAACGAGAGTGGTCTTGCCATGGTCAACGTGCGCGATGATCGCGATGTTGCGAAGTGCCATATGTCATAATCTCTGAGGCTGGGGCGCTACGCCAAGTGGACGCGCCATTTACGTTTGGCGCGCTCATACCGGTTTTTTCGCGATTGCGAAAGGGGGTCGCGCGCGAAAGCTGCGGCATGGCTGCCGCCATGCCGCGTGGGTCTCTGTCATCAAACTGTCTTAAGCGTCGCTGCCTGTCAATTCCTCGAAGGTCGCAAGCCCCTTCTTGACGAGCATCGCATCCGGCCTCGGCAGCTTGCCGCGGAAGCCCTTATAGGCATCCTCCGGATCGACCGAGCCGCCGGTGGAATAGATGTTTTCCTTGAGCTTTTTCGCCATCTCGCCGTTGAAGGCGTCGCCCGTCTCCTCGAAGGCGGCAAAGGCGTCGGCGTCGAGCACCTCGGACCACATGTAGGAATAATAGCCGGCCGAATAGCCGCCGGAGAAGATGTGCTGGAAGTGCGGCGTGGCGTGGCGCATGACGATCGATTTCGGCATGCCGATCTCGGCCAGCACCTCGGCCTGCACCGCCATCGGGTCTTCGACAGCCTCGCGCGTGTGAAACGCCATGTCGACCAGCGCCGACGAGGTGAACTCGACGGTGTTGAAGCCGGCATTGAAGGTGCGGGCCGCCAGCACCTTGTCGAGCAGCGCCTGCGGCATCGGCTCACCGGTTTCGAAATGCACGGCATAGTGCTTCAGGATGGCGGGCACCGTCAGCCAGTGCTCGTAGAGCTGCGACGGCAATTCGACGAAATCGCGCGAGACGCCGGTGCCCGACACGGAAGGATAGGTGACGTTGGAAAGCATGCCGTGCAGCGCATGCCCGAATTCGTGGAACAGCGTGCGGGCATCGTCGAGCGACAGCAGCGCCGGCTTGCCCTCGGCCGGTTTGGCGAAGTTGCAGACATTGTAGATGATCGGCAATTCGCCGTGGCGGCCATTCTTCAGTTCCAGCTTGTGCTGCGATTGCAGCGAGCTCATCCAGGCGCCTGATCGCTTCGAACTCCGGGCGAAATAGTCGCCGAGGAACAGGGCGACCAGCCTGTCGTCGCGGTCCCTGATTTCGAAAACCCTGACATCGGGATGGTAGGCCGGCACGCCCTTCTTTTCGACCGCACGGATGCCGAACAGCCGTCCGGCGACGTCGAAGCAGGCCTCGATGATGTTCTCGAGCTGCAGATAGGGCTTCAGTTCAGCCTCGGAGAAATCGAATTTCCGCGCCCGGATCTTCTCGGCGTAGTGGCGCCAGTCCCAGGGCATGACCTCGTGGTTCCGGCCCTCTTCGGCGATCAGCGCCGCAATGTCGATCTCCTCTTCGCCGGCGCGCTTCACCGCCCGCGCCCAGACCGCTTTCAGCAGGCCGTTCACCGCTTCCGCCGTCTTCGCCATGGTGTTGTCGAGCTTCAGCTTGGCGAAATTCCCGTAGCCGAGCAGCCTCGCCACCTGGTGGCGCAGGGCGAGCGTTTCCTTGATGACGCCGCGGTTATCTGTTTCCCCGCCGTTGGCGCCGCGCGCCACCCATGCGTTGAAGGCCTGTTCGCGCAGGTCCCGGCGCTCCGAGAAGGTCAGGAACGGCTCGATGATCGAGCGCGACAGCGTCACGGCATACTTGCCGTCCTCGCCCCGCTCGCGCGCCGCCGCCGCCATCGCGTCGCGCAGGAATTCGGGAAGTCCGTCGAGTTCGGCGCCGTCCGAAAGCATGAGCGCCCAGGCCTTCTCGTCGGCCAGCACGTTCTGGCCGAACTGCGTGGCGAGACCGGCGAGCTTCTCGTTGATCGCGGCAAGCTGCTCCTGCTCGGCCTTCTCAAGCTTGGCGCCCGACTTGACGAAGCCTTTCCAATGGCGTTCCAGCACGCGCATCTGTTCGAGCGTCAGTCCGAGGCTCTCGCGGTTTTCCCAAAGCGTATCGATACGGGCAAAGAGCGCGGCGTTCATCCCGATCTTCGAATAATGGCGCGACATTTTCGGCGAGATCTCCCGCTCCAGCGCCTGAATCACGTCGTTGGTATGGGCTCCCGCTCTGTTCCAGAATAGCGACGAGACGCGCGACAGCGCTTCGCCGGCGATTTCAAGCGCAACGATCGTATTCGCGAATGTCGGCGCGTCGCCGTTTCCGGCGATCTCGTCGATCTCCCTTTCATGCTCGGCAAGCGCGGCCTCGAAGGCGGCGGCGAAATCATCATCGTTCAAGGCATCGAACCGCGGCAGGCCATGAAGGCCGTCCCAATTGACGAGCGCCGGATTGAAATCATGTGGAGAAGGCATCGGAGAATCCTTTTTGGCATGCGAATGGATCGTCAATATAGGAGAGCGTCCGGAGAATTGGTATGTCGCAGGCAGGGCCTTTTGCCTCGCCCGCCAAATCCGGTGGACATCCGCAAAATCTGGTGGACGAAATTTGACGCGTGCAAATTAACCATTTGTTAACGATTGACGCGAATCGGGCACAAGCGCTAGTTTTCGGGTGATCTTCCTGCCAGGGGACATGCGCCATGGAAATTTTTTCCCTGCGGTCTTCTCAGAGTTTGCTATTTAAAAACAACCCTAATAACGCAAAAAATTCGAAGACTGCCGATATTCACATCGAGACAAAGGCTCCGGCCCCCGTCTCGTTTCACATCGAAGACAATCCCGATGAGGGCCCCGATTTTACTGCGGTCAGCCCCGGAGAGCTGCGTTCCTACGCGCGCCAAAGCTTCGATAGCGGCGTGATCGACCAGAACACCTACGCCGCGATCTCCGAGCCGTTGCCGATGCATGCGATCGATCCGCTCGGCAACGTGATCGACCTCTCCAGCGTTACCGACGGCACGAGCTTCAATTTCCTCGATTATTACAAGAACCAGCTCCAGGTCGCCATGTCGATCGGCGATCCCAGCGAAGTTCAGACGCTGAAATCGGTGGTCAACTTCCTGGACGGTTGAATCACGCCTTGCGCCAGCCGAAAAGGCCGGGCGTCGCGTGCCACAGCGCCTGGGCGGCAAAGCCCATGAAGAGGACGCCGGAACAGCGCACGATCAGCCGTTCATAGGCGCGATAGAAGCGTCGCACCGCGCCTGCGCCGATAATGCCGATCAGGATGATGTCGGCCGTCACGAAACCGACCAAGGACACGCCGAGAAGCACCGGCAGCGCCTCGAAATCGAGCGCGCCGGCAGATCCTGCAACCAGGGCGGTGAAGGTGGCAAGCGCCACCGGATAACCCTTCGGATTGGTGACGCCGAAGATCAGGCCACGCCGGAACGGACGCTCGACCATGACAAGCGCCTGCCCATCCGCTTTCGGCTTGGTATTGACGGCGCTCCAGCCGATCCAGGCGAGATAGAAGCCGCAGGCGAGGCCGAGCAGATCGAAGACGAAAGTCCCGATCGTCTTCGCGCCGACGATCGCGATCAGCGCCAACGACGACCAGATCAGATCCCCGACCAGATGCCCCATCATGAAGAAGGCCCCGGCCTTGCGCCCCTGCCCGGCGCCGATGCCGAGCAGTTGCAGGAAGGCGGGTCCGGGAATGAGCACATAGAAAAGCGCCGCCAGGAAGGCGCCGAACAGCAGGGACTGCGTCATGGAAATGCTCCGAGGGTGACTGCGGCAGAGTAAGCCATCCCCGGCATCCGTCAAGGGCACGGCGGCGACTTCCGGCTCAAAGCGGACGCCGCCGAATTCGCCTCTAAAGCATGTCGCGCAAAACTGTGCAGCAGTTTTGCGCTAACGACATCCGAGAAGATAAAGTCCTAAAGCGCGGTAGCGAATCTGAAGGATCGCGGCGTGCTTTAGTGGCGCGCGCGGTCGATTGCCGGTACGGTAAACTTCACGACCTTTCCGCCCAGCACTTCATGTTCCGGCGTGGCCATTTCGATGAGCAACTTGTGCTCGCCTGGCGGCAGGGCGGTGAGGACTATAGCGCCGGTGCCGCCCGCGTCGGCCCACCGCCAGGGCAGGTCGTCGATACTGACATGAAGGTGACCGGCCCTCGGCGAGACGTCCCTGGCACTGGCGCCAAAGATCGGCAGGATGCGGAAATTCTCGGTTCGATAGGGTATGATGGCTACCGCTCGGCTCGCGAGCGGTCCCGCAAGGGGCTGATCCACGACGAGTTTGGGTGCAGGCTCGTTCGTGATGGGAAGGAACTGCGTCGCCGTTTCCGCATGGATGGGCCTGCCGGCGGCAAGCAGTAAAGCTGCCGCTGCCAGGGCTCTTGCTATGGTGGTCATGACGGAATCCTCTGGTGTTCGCCCTGTCCTGGCCGGCATCTTCTCGGGACGCCGGCACGATATCGGGTCGGAAGGCCTTAATCGGAGACCGATCAGGCAACGTTGAGTTCGACGGCGATATTGCCGCGGGTGGCCTTGGAATAAGGGCAGAGCTGGTGCGAACGCTCGACCAGGGAGCTCGCGAGATCCGCCTCGATGCCCGGCAGCTTTGCGTTCAGCCGTGCCTGCAGCACATAGCGACGTCATTCGAGACCAGGTCAATCTCGGCGTTGATGGCAGCGCCGGCGGGCACGCGAAGCTGACGCTCCGCGGCCGCTCTCCCGATCGCGCCGAGGAAACAGGCGGACCAGCCCGCAGCGAAGAACTGCTCGGGATTGGTGCCTTTGCCCGAGGAACCGGATGGGGATAATTTCACGTCGAGGCGACCATCGGAACTACGAGACGCGCCGTCAAGCCCGCCGGTGGTGCTGGTTTCGCCTGTGTAGATGACTGTCGGCATTCACATACTCCTTGTTGGATTTCAGCCGGCGAGATGGCGGCGGCCGACTCGCGCTTTAGGCTGCGATGAGGGGAAGATGAGCTTCGCAAGACCGATCCGGTAGCGAGCAGAAGCGAGAGGGAGCCTCTCGTTTTCTCGCGCTACCGCCGGCACCGAAGCTGCGCGATCTTCAGGGCACCAACCGAAATCGCGACCGCTGAAGCGATCCCGCTTTCACATCCGTCCGGGAGACCGACATGAACACGCATTTCAAACGCAAGATCGTCTTCGCTCTGTCGATGGGCGTCGTGACGACAGGGCTGATCTCTTTCACGCTGCTCGCACTCAATCTGGGCTTCTCGAAGGAGTTCGTCCTGACATGGTTCCGCTCGTGGAGCATCGCCTATCTCATCGTCATTCCCGCCATCCTGCTGATCGGTCCCCGCCTTCAGGCGCAGATCGATCGCGTCATCCGTGACGCGGAAGAGGAACCGTCAATATGACAATGGCCACCCTTCGCCACGCCGTAGTCAAGAAAGTGGGCGCCTTATTCCGGTGACGGCGTATCGCCATAGCTGCCGCAGGCCGCGCGAAGCCGGGGGAGCGCCCAATCGATGAAGGCGCGCACCTTCAGAGCGAGCAAGCCCTGACGCGAATAGATGATGTGGATCGGCTTGGGCTCGCCGTCATAGTCCTTCAATATCTGCACGAGCGCGCCGGAGGACACCTCCTCCGGAACTTGGTAATCGAAGAGGCGGGCGATCCCGACCCCCTTCAGCGCGGCGACAACGCTATTGGCGGCCGTGTTCACCTCGATCCGGGACCGTGGCATGACCTCGACAGCCTTCCCTTCGATCTCGAAACTCCAAAAGAACGACCGCTTGTGAAACATGATCCCATCGTGATTGGCGAGCTCGGTGGGATGTTGGGGGACGCCATGCCGTTCCAGATAGGCTGGGCTTGCGCATGTCAGCAGACGGAACTCGCCGGCTTTGACGGCGTAGAGCGAACTGTCGACCAACTCACCAAGCCGGATGGCGACATCGACCTGCTCATTGACCAGATGAACCGAGCGGTCGAGCGAAAGAGCCCTCAGCGTCACCTCCGGATGCTTGTTCATGAAGTCGAGTGCGATCGGCAGAACGTAGCGTTGGCCGAACTCGATCGGCATCGTGATGGTCAGCAGTCCCCGCGGCATCTGATATTCACCCGACGCCCTGCGTTCGACCTCCTCCAGATCGGCGATAATCTTACGCGCCGCCTCGACATAGTCGCGCCCGGCATCCGTGAGCTGCAGGTTGCGGCTCGTTCGTATGATGAGATTCGTGCCGAGGTATCGCTCCAGATCGGCGACCTTGCGGCTGACGCTCGGCAGCGGCGCGTTCAGCTTCCGGCTGCCCGCCGACAAGCTCCCGGCGTCCACCACCGCAAGGAGAACCCGCATTGCATCAAGCCGATCCATAACGCCCCGACGATTAAAGCCGCGATATTGGAGGATATGAAAAATCAGTTCTGCTGGATAGCCGGTGCAATTGTCCGATTGAACCGTATTCCGTTCATAGCGCGATTGCCGCTTTGGGTGCGGCACACGCCCGAGAAATCGATGAGCACCAAGAGGGTGGCTCTCATTTTCACCGAGTACCGGCCAAGGCTCTCAGCCAGTAAATTGCGGCTAATCGATCAAAGCGGTTGGCGTCACGGAGGCAAAAGCTCGGGGCGCGCAACGTCAAAGGGGTGAAGATTATGGACAGATCCTTCTATGTCGGCGTGTCGGCCGCTCTCTTTGCGGCCTTTGCCTTTTCGCTCAACTTTGTCGTGCCCTTCATCATCGGCGACTATTCCACCTTCGATTTCGCTCTCATCCGTCATCTCGTCTCGGCGCTCGTCGGCTTGTTCATCCTGTTTTCGAAGAAGCACGTCGTGCGCCATCTCACGCTCAGCAACGTTCTGAAGGCTCTGTGGCTCGCCTTTGTCGGATATGTCGGTTACTTCCTCACGGTAACGGGAGCGGCCATCTTTGCCGGCCCGGTCATCGCGCCGGCCTTTCTCGGCCTGGTACCGATCACCTTGATGGTCATTGGCAATCAGCGTCAGGGATCCTTGCCGTGGCGGTCCCTTATGCCGCCTTTGGCGCTGGTGCTGATCGGACTTTTTCTGGTCAATGGCACGGCATTCACCGCTGAAGGATTGAACTCCGTCGGATCCTTGTGGGTCGGCGTGCCGCTGGCGCTCGCGGCCGTGGGACTTTGGGTGTGGTTTGCTCTTGCCAATCAGGCTGCACTCGCCACCCGACCGGAAATGCCCTCCGGTGTGTGGTCGGCGCTGATACTGGCGGGCGGCGGCGTCTTTATGCTGGCCTTCTATCCCGTCGGTGCCGCGATGGACCTCTTCAAGCTTCCGGCATTGGGATTCGGCTGGAGTGCCGCCGGCGGCCTGTATGTTTGGGGTGCATCTCTGGCGCTGCTGGCAACCGTAGGTGGCGTATGGGCCTGGAATGTTGCGTCACGCAGCCTGCCCGTGGCCTTGGCCGCGCAATTGATCGTTTCGGAAACAGCCTTCGGCGTCATCGGAGGACTTGTCGTGCATGCTCGCTGGCCGACCCCGATCGAAGTCGCTGGGGTGGCTGTTCTGATCGCCGGCGTCGTTCTGTCCGTGCGAATTTTCTACGATCGCCAATTTGCGCCGGGAAGGAAATTGCTTGCGCAGGAATGACCTCGGGACGCAATGACCTCGGGACGCAAGGCCACGTTCAACGAAATCTCCGCTCCTGTCGGAATCCGGCACCTCAAACGCTCTCGGGAGACACGAAAACGCCCGCGCGGCAAAAGCCGGCGGGCGCATAGCCGGTTCGAAAGCGAAGCGCGATTACTTCGCGAGGTTTCGTTTGCCGAGCGTGCGCAGGCGCAGCGCGTTGAGCTTGATGAAGCCGGCTGCGTCCTTCTGGTCGTAGGCACCCTGGTCGTCCTCGAAAGTGACGAGCTTGTCGGAATAGAGCGACTTTTCGCTTTCGCGGCCGATGACCATGACATTGCCCTTGTAGAGCTTCAGCGTCACTTCGCCTTCGACATGCTCCTGGCTCTTGTCGATCAGCGCCTGCAGCATCTCGCGTTCCGGCGAGAACCAGAAGCCGTAATAGATCAGCTCGGCGTAGCGCGGCATGATCTCGTCCTTGAGATGGGCGGCACCCCGGTCGAGCGTGATCGATTCAATGGCGCGATGGGCCGAGAGCAGGATCGTGCCGCCGGGCGTTTCGTAAACGCCGCGGGATTTCATGCCGACGAAACGGTTCTCGACGAGATCGAGACGGCCGATGCCGTTGTCGCGGCCGTAGGTGTTGAGAGTGGCGAGCAGCGTCGCCGGCGACATCTCGACACCATTGATAGACACGGCATCGCCCTTGCGGAAGCCGATCTTGATTGTCGTCGCCTTGTCGGGAGCGGCCTCCGGCGAGATCGTGCGCATGTGCACATATTCCGGCGCCTCCTGAGCAGGGTCTTCCAGAACCTTGCCCTCGGAAGAGGAATGCAGAAGGTTGGCGTCGACGGAGAAGGGAGCCTCGCCCTTCTTGTCCTTTGCAACCGGGATCTGATGCTTCTCTGCGAATTCGAGCAGGTCGGTGCGGCTCTTGAAGGACCAATCGCGCCACGGCGCAATGATCTTGATGTCAGGGTTCAGGGCATAGGCGGAGAGCTCGAAGCGAACCTGATCGTTGCCCTTGCCCGTGGCGCCGTGGGCGATCGCATCGGCGCCGGTCTTGCGGGCGATATCGATCAGATGCTTTGAGATCAGCGGACGGGCGATCGAGGTGCCGAGCAGGTAGACGCCCTCGTAGACGGCATTGGCGCGGAACATCGGAAAGACGAAGTCGCGCACGAATTCCTCGCGGACGTCCTCGATATAGATCTCCTTGATGCCGAGCATTTCGGCCTTCTTGCGCGCCGGCTCCAGCTCCTCGCCCTGGCCGAGATCGGCGGTGAAGGTGACGACTTCGGCGCCGAGTTCCGTCTGCAGCCACTTCAGGATGATCGAGGTGTCGAGGCCGCCGGAATAGGCGAGCACGACTTTCTTCACGTCTTTGTATGATGCCATGATGATGAGGTCCGTTGCATAAAGCCGGCGAAAACCCGGTGTCGCGGCACTTTTAGCGAGATTGGCGCGCGACGCAAGGGCAAGTGCGATGGCTGAGGCGCCGATAGCGTTTGACAGTGCGAAAGCGCCGCCCATATTCGGCTGCGTGCGAACAATGCTCGAGGAGGGGCTGTCCCCGTGACGAATATTCAAGATATTTTCAAGAAGTCCAATGTTGCCGTCATCACCGGCGGCGCTTCCGGCATCGGACTTGCGGCGGCGAAGTATTTTGCCGGACGCGGCATGAGCGTCGTCATCGCCGATCTCGGCGGTGATCGGCTGGCCAACGCCGCCGAGGAGCTCAAAGCCATTGCCGGCGAAGAGGATGTGATGGCAGTTGAGACCGACGTCGCCAGCCGCGACTCCCTGGAGGCGCTCGAACGCGCCGTACTCCAGCGTTTCGGCCGCGTGCACGTGCTGATGAACAATGCCGGCATCGGCCCGGAAACCTCGATCTTCAGTTCGCAGTCAAATTGGGACCATATCTTCGCCGTCAACCTGATGGGCGTGGTCAACGGCACGCGCGTCTTCGGGCCGAAGATGCTGTCCCACGGCGAGCCCGGCCTGATCATCAATACCGGCTCCAAGCAGGGCATCACCACGCCGCCGGGCAACCCCGCCTACAACATCTCCAAGGCTGGCGTGAAAGTCTTTACCGAAGCGCTCGAACACGAACTGCGCAACACCGCGGGTTCAAAGATCTCGGCGCATCTGCTGATCCCCGGCTTCGTCTTCACCGGCCTCACCAAGGGCGACCGGGCGGAAAAGCCAGCCGGCGCCTGGACACCGGAACAGACGGTCGATTTCATGGTCGAAAGCCTGGAACGCGGCGATTTCTATATCCTCTGCCCCGACAACGACGTGACCCGCGCGGTCGATGAACGCCGCATGGCTTGGGCCGCCGGCGATATCATCGAGAACCGCCCGCCGCTGTCGCGCTGGCACAAGGATTACGCCGACAAGTTCAAGGCCTTCCTCGAAGAGAAGTAATTGGTGCCACTGCATTTCACCCGGAAGCGTGCAGCGGTCCCGGGATAACGACATGCACAAAACAAACAGCGAATGCGCGCCGCATGAATCAAGTTTAGTGCGACGCGCATGAGAAGGTTTGATTGGTAATTTTCTGAAGGCTGGATAAGTAGTCACCTTGACTGTCCAGCTTTCCGAGCGTGCTATGGATTTCCTGCCGAACCTGCCGACCCTTCTCGCCTTTGCCGCCGCGACGCTGCTGCTCGCGGCGACCCCAGGTCCCGATATGACGCTGTCGATCAGCCGTTCACTCGCCCAGGGCAAGAAGGCGGCCCTTTTCGTCGTCGTCGGCACCAGCCTCGGCATCGTCGTCCACACCATGCTGGTCGCTTTCGGCATCTCGGCGCTGATCACTGCCTCGCCGACCGCCTTCCTGATCCTGAAGACCGGCGGCGCCGGCTATCTGCTCTGGCTCGCCGTGCAGGCTATCCGCTTTGGCTCGAAGCTGACCGTCGCCAAGGTCGAGGAGCAGAAGGGCACCGCCCTTTCGAACATCTCGTCGGGCTTCTGGGTCAACCTTCTGAACCCGAAGGTCATCATCTTCTTCATGACGTTCCTGCCGCAATTCGTCAGCGCCGGCGATCCCGCCGTCACTCAGAAGCTGCTGTTCCTCGGGCTTTGCTTCATCCTGATCGGCATGCCGATCAATGTCGCGGTGGTCCTTGCCGCCGACTGGCTGGCTTCCTGGCTGCAGAACAACAGCAAGGTGCTGCGCGGCATGGACTATACTTTCGCCGGCGTCTTCTCGATCTTCGCCGCGAAGATCCTGCTCACCCAGGCTCGATAGGCCACGGCTATCAGCCTGGATTCAGCTGATCGGCCCGCTGTCGGGCTAGCCGATCAGCAAAGCGTCGTCGTCGAGCGTCTGGCCGCGCATCTTGCGGAACATGGCGATCAGATCCTCGACCTGCAGGTTCTTTCGGTTGTCGCCCGCCACGTCGAGAACGATCTCGCCGCCATGCAGCATGATCGTGCGGTGGCCGTAATCCAGCGCCTGGCGCATGGAATGGGTCACCATCATCGTCGTCAACTTGCGCTCGGCGACGATCTTCTGCGTCAGGTTCATCACGAACTCGGCCATCCCGGGATCGAGCGCGGCCGTATGCTCGTCGAGCAGCAGCACTTCCGAGCCGGCAAGTGTGGCCATGACGAGTGAGACCGCCTGCCGCTGACCGCCCGAGAGAAGATCCATGCGGTCCTTCAGCCGGTTTTCCAGCCCGAGATTGAGTTCAGCGATCCGCTCCTTGAAATAGTCGCGCCTCTTGCCGCCGAGCGCCGGCGCAAGCCCGCGCCGCTCGCCGCGGCGGGCGGCGAGAGCGAGATTCTCCTCGATCGACAATGAGCCGCAGCTTCCCGTCAGCGGATCCTGGAAGACGCGCGCCACCAGACCGGCGCGCGCCGCGGTCGACTTGCGCGTCACTTCGGTCTTGCCGATCAGCACCTGTCCCTCGCTCGGGATGACATCGCCGGCGAGTACGCCGAGCAGCGTCGATTTGCCGGCGCCGTTGGAGCCGATGACGGTGACGAAGGAGCCCTGTTCGATGGTCAGGCTGACGCCGTTCAGCGCCTGCTTCTGCAGCGGTGTGCCGCGTCCGAAGACGACCTTGATGTCCTTGACGCTGATCACGATACGGCACCTCTGCGAAGGCGGGGAAGAATGAGCGCGAAGGTCACCAGGACCGCCGTCACGAAATTGAGGTCGGAGGCCTGCAGGCCGATGACGTCGCTCGACAGCGCCAGCTGGATGGCGATGCGATAGAGGATCGAGCCGAGCACGCAGCCGATGAGCGCGATCAGCAGGCCGCGCCGCCCGAGCAGCGTCTCGCCGATGATGACGGCGGCAAGACCGACGACGATCGTGCCGACGCCCGAAGTGACGTCGGCAAAGCCGTTGGTCTGGGCAAACAAGGCGCCACCGAACGCCACCAGCGCGTTCGAGATCGCCATGCCGAGATAGATCTGCCGGCTGGTGTCGACGCCTTGGGCGCGGGCCATGCGGGCATTGGCGCCGGTCGCACGCATGGCAAGCCCGGCATCGCTTTCGAGGAAGCGCCAGACCAGGATGAGCGCGACGATGACAAGAACGCCGACGAAGAGCGGCCGCACGTAGAAATCACGCAGGCCATGGCCGAAAAACGGGCTGATCATCGTATCGGCATTGATGAGGGCGACATTGGGTTTGCCCATCACTCTGAGGTTGACGGAAAACAACGCGATCATCGTCAGGATCGAGGCGAGCAGATTGAGGATCTTGAAGCGCACGTTGAGCAGCGCCGTCACCATGCCGGCCGCCGCACCCGCCGCCATCGCGATCAGCGCCGCGAACCAGGCATTGACGCCGGCAATGATCAGCACCGCGGTCACCGCCGCGCCGAGCGGAAAGGAGCCGTCCACCGTGAGGTCAGGGAAATCGAGGACGCGGAAGGCGAGATAGACGCCGAGGGCGACGAAGGAATACACCAGGCCGAGCTCGACGGCCCCCCAGAATGCGATTTGGCTCAAGGCTTTCTGCCCCTTTTGTTTATGTTCCGCCCGTCGCGAAACCGCAGCCTTTTAATACTTCAGCCGCCCCCGCGCAAACGGGAGCGGCTGAATGTGAATGGTTGATGCGACGATGAGCGCTTATTCGATGACCTTGTTGGCGCGCGAAAGTACGCTCTCGGGCAAGGTGATGCCCATCTTGGCCGCGGCCGCCTTGTTGACGACGAGATCGCTGCCGGCGGCGGTCTTGACCGCGATATCGCCGGGGTTTTCGCCCTTCAGGACGCGCACGACGATTTCGCCCGTCTGCTTGCCGACATCATAATAGTTGAAGCCGAGCGCGGCGATCGAGCCGCGCGACACCGAATCCGTATCGGCGGTGAAGAGCGGCAGCTTGCTTTCTTCGGCAACCGCAACGGCGCCTTCGAGCGCCGAGATGATCGTATTGTCGGTCGGGATGTAGATCGCATCGGCGCGGCCGACGAGGGCGCGGGCGGCACCCTGAACCTCGGCCGATTTGGTTGCGGCCGATTCGACCACTGTCAGGCCGGCCTTTTCGGCTTCGGCCTTCAGCACGGCGAGCAGCGAAACCGAATTCGCCTCGCCGGAGTTGTAGAGATAGCCGATCGTCTTCACCTTCGGCAGGATTTCCTTGATCAGCGCCAGGTGCTCGCCGACGGGCGACATGTCGGAAAGGCCGGTCACATTGCCGCCCGGCTTGTCCATGTTCTTGACGAGCTGGGCGCCGAGCGGATCAGAGACGGCCGTGAAGACGACAGGAATGTCGCGCGTCGCCGAGACGACGGCCTGGGCCGACGGCGTGGAAATCGGGATGATCACGTTGGGCTCGTCGCCGGCGAACTGACGGGCAATCTGGGCTGCCGTCGCCGGATTGCCCTGCGCCGATTCGAACATGAATTTCAGGTTCTCGCCTTCCTTGTAGCCGGCCGACGTCAGCACGTCGAGAACGCCCTTGCGGGCGGCATCGAGCGCGGGATGCTCGACGATCGCAGTGACGGCAACGGTCACATTATCGGCCTTGGCGGGCAGGGAAAGGGCCAAAGTGGCGGCAAGAGCGAGCAAAATCGGGCGCATGGATGTCCTCCTGAATGATTTTGGCGGCACTATTAGGAAAAGCGCATACTTAAATCAATGCAGGAGAATTGTAGCGAGGATCAAACTTGCTGATCAGTCGTCGGCGCCGTGATTGGCGATCATCATCGCCTCGAAGGCCAGGCGCTCGGTCTTGCGCATGCGTTCGGATTCCGATTTCAGCTGGCCGCAGGCGGCAAGGATGTCGCGGCCGCGCGGTGTGCGAATCGGCGAAGCGTAGCCGGCCGAATTGATGAAATCGGCGAACTTTTCGATCTGCTCCCAGTCCGAACACTGGTAATTGGTGCCGGGCCAGGGATTGAACGGAATGAGGTTGATCTTCGCCGGCACGCCTTTCAGGAGCTTGATCAACCCCTTGGCGTCCTCCAGGCTGTCATTGACATCCTTCAGCATCACATATTCGAAGGTGATGCGCCGCGCATTCGAAAGGCCCGGATAGGCCTTGCAGGCATCGATCAGTTCCTTCAGCGGGTACTTCTTGTTGATCGGCACCAGAATATCGCGCAGGTCGTCGCGCACAGCATGCAGCGAGATCGCCAGCATGACGCCGATCTCCTCGCCGGTGCGGAAGATCTCCGGCACGACGCCGGAGGTGGAAAGCGTCACACGGCGTTTGGACAGCGACAGGCCGTCGCCATCCGTGGCGATCAGCAGCGCCTGCTTGACGCTGTCGAAATTATAGAGCGGCTCGCCCATGCCCATCATGACGATATTGCTGACCTTGCGGCCCTCGGCAGGCATGATCGTGCCTTGCGGCGCCTCACGATCCGGGAAGTCGCCGAGCCGGTCGCGAGCGAGAAGCAACTGCGACAGAATTTCCTCCGCCGTCAGGTTGCGCACCAGGCGCTGTGTACCGGTATGACAGAAGGAACAGGTCAGCGTGCAGCCGACCTGGCTTGAGATGCAGAGCGTGCCGCGGCCCTCTTCCGGAATGTAGACGGCCTCGATCTCGACCGGGCGGCCCGCGCCCCGCGCGGGAAAGCGCAGCAGCCATTTGCGGGTGCCGTCGTTGGAGACCTGCTCCTCGACGATCTCGGGACGCGCGATGGTGAAATGCTGTTTCAGCATTTCGCGCATGTCCTTGGCGACATTCGTCATGTGATCGAAATCGGAGACGCCGCGCACATAGATCCAGTTCCAGAGCTGCGCGACGCGCATCTTGATCTGCTTCTCGGCCACGCCTTTTTCCCTGAGCGCCGCCGCTATTTCCTCGCGCGACAGCCCGATCAGGGAAGGCTTTTCGACGCCGGAAGAGGCCTTCGGCGCCTGCGGCTTGGTGACATCAATCGCATCCATGACGGACATGCTCTATAGATCCCGAATTCGAACACGTAACCGCCCCGCAAGCCTCGCGGACTTCTGGAACAAGCCGGAAGAGGTGAGGCGCATGGCGGCACATTGACAGAATTGAATGGCGGAACGGCGACTGATATCGCGATCTGTCCGCTGTTGGCCCGGCCTTTAGCACCATTTTGCCGGCGCGTCACTACAGTTGGAAAACAGCAAGGGCCGGCGCAAGGCCGGCCCTTGGAATTCCGCGGGCCAAAGGGCGCTTACTTGCAGCTTTCGATCTGCTTCAGCGCCGCCGAGATGCCCGAGAGCGAATAGCTGTAGGATGTGCCTGTGCCCTTGCGCGAGACGGCATTGACCGTCATCGAATGACCGGTCTTCATCGCCGCGACGAGTGCCGGCTCCTGAGCCGCGTTCTCGACCCAGCCGGCCTTGTCCTTGGTGAACATCACGAAGGTCTTGTTGTCGATGACGACGTTGATCTTCGAATTCTCCTTCACCGTATAGCCCATCATCGCCTGCGGCTCGTAGGAGATGTTCTGGCCGGGGCGCTGCGAGACGATGAAGAAATTGTCGCCGTGGTCGACGCTTGCCGGCTGCTTTGCCGTCGGCACCGACAGCACGTAGCAGACGGTGCTGGCGCCCGACTTGTAGGAATAGGCGCCCCATGCCTGAAACTGCTGGATGCGGGTTGGCGCGGCCTGCTGCGCTGCCGCCACTCCGGCCATTGTCAGGGTAAGGGCGAGGGCGGATACGATACTTCTTACAAACATGGATTCCTGCCGGTTCTTGCGATTCAAGGCCCGAAGCGATCATAGCGGGCGGCGCATAATCACGATCTGCTTTATTTTGACTTAATTCAGGTTACCAAATGGTCAACAATAGCTGCGATTTGTATGTGCCTGTGTCATTTCAGCTCGACCACGACTTTTGCCCCTTGCTGAAATCGGCTGCGATGCCGGTGCGCCGATGGCACCGGCCGGCCGTTCGGGTTGAATCTAAGACACAAAGATTCAGGCAAGAGTTTGACCTTTCAAAAATCCGTTGTACCTGATTAAGACTTTGGAAATCCGGGATGAAATTTTCGCCGCAGGGGGCTCGTGAGACGACATGGATGCCGAGGAAAGACAGCGTTTCGCTGCCCTCGCAAAGGCCGTCGCGGACGATCGCGACCAGCAGGCCTTTTCGATCCTGTTCGACTATTTCGCCCCGCGTCTGAAGAGCTGGCTGATGCGCCGGAAGATGACATCAGGCGAGGCCGAAGAGCTGGTTCAGGAGATCATGATCGTGCTCTGGCACAAGGCCCATCTCTACGATGCGACGCGGTCCTCCCTCTCGACCTGGCTCTTTCGTATTGCCCGCAACCGCCGCATCGACCTGCAGCGCCGCGCGAACTCCCGCATCTTCGACGAGACGGACCCGGCCCTGCAGCCGCCGGCCGACATCGGCGCCGAAGAAATCATGGTCAATGACGATCGCGACGCCAAAATCCGTGCCGCAGTCGGCCAACTGCCGCAGGAACAGCGCGACATGCTGCGTGCCGCCTTTTTTCTCGGCCAATCGCACTCCGAGATCGCTGAAGCGACCGGGCTGCCGCTCGGCACGGTGAAATCACGTATCCGGCTTGCCTTCGGCAAACTCCGCAAGGTGCTGGAGCAGGAACTCGGCTGAACCGCGCGCCGGCCCTTCAGATCGTTTTCATCGTATCCGCAGGCGGGTCGGCGAGGACGCGGTCCGCCGCCTCGTAGTGGCCTGGCCGGATATGGCCGCGCACCATAGCGAAGGCGGCCGAAAGCACCGCGACGTCGTCAGAAAAGCCGATGACGGCGAAAATATCCGGGATGATGTCGACCGGCATGACGAAATAGGCGAGTGCTGCGAGCAACACACCGCGCACCTTGGTCGGCGTTTGCGGATCGAGTGCGCAGTAGAAGCCGGCGACGACGTCGCGTGAGAACGGGATCTGCCGCACGGCCCGGCGGAACGTCGGCCAGAACTTCTGCCGCACCGTCTTCTCCCGGCGGCTCTGGGTGTCCTCGTCGCCCGGCAGCAGGATTTCCCCGAATTTGACCTCGTCCATCCCTGACATCCTTTCGTCCCCGCGCACATATGGTGATGGCGCCCAGGGTTTCAATCGACCCCTTTCAATTGGCTCGCCTTCAGCGCAGACGTCGCGCCGCAACCTTCTCCATCGCCCTGGCGAGCTTGAAATCCAGCTCCGTCAGCCCGCCGGCATCATGCGTGTTGAGCGTCACATCCACCCGGGAATAGACGTTGAACCATTCGGGATGATGGTTGAGTTTCTCAGCCATGATCGCTGCCTCCGTCATGAAACCGAAGGCTTCGATGAAATTCGAAAACTTGAACGTCTTCGAGATCGAAGAGGCCGCGTCATTGAGCGCCCAGCCGGCAAGCCCCGCCAGTTCCGCCTCGACTGCCGCCCTTTCCAGTCTTTCCCATTTCATGCCATGCTCCTCTGGTTCTTCCGACAGGTCCGCCGATGACGTCTATCAGTATCCTTTTCGTGTGCATGGGCAATATATGCCGTTCTCCGCTTGCCGAGGCAATTTTTCGTCACCTCGTCACCGAGGCTGGCCTCACCGGCCGTTTCACCATCGATTCCGCCGGCACCGGCGGCTGGCATGAAGGCGAGCCGCCCGACCGGCGTTCGGTCGCCACCGCTCAACGCCATGGCATCGACATAGCGGGGCTGCGCGGCCGCCGCATCCAGCCAGCTGATTTCAACAGTTTCGAGCTGATCCTTGCCATGGACCGCGACAATCTGGCGACGCTTGGCAAGATCGCGCCGCCCGAGGCGAATATCCGGCTCTTCGGTGATGCTGCTCTAGGAACGGGAGAGGATATTCCCGATCCCTATTATGGCGGCCCTGATGGTTTCGAGCTGGTCTATACCAGGCTCTTGACCGGCTGCAGCAGCCTGCTCGAAGCGTTGGGCGTCGAACGTGCCTCGTGCAGCGGGAACACTTCCTCTGTCAGGTAGGGTCCGCCGCCAACCGATTCACGCGACGAAAGCAGCACGAAGCGTGGCGCCGTGAAGGTTGCGGTGTGGAAGTTGCCGCGTCCGGCCAGATATTGCACGACATCGTCAAGCCGCGAGGATTTGAGCCGTGCCAGCGTCACATGCGGCATGAATTTGCGCGGGTCGGGCGGCAGCCCGATGCGCTGGCAGATACGCTCGATCTCACCCTGCAGGGCGTACATTTCCGGTGATTGCGAGACGCCGGCCCAGACCGAATGCGGTTTCTTCGAGCCGAAGGAGCCGATGCCTTCGAGCCGGAACTGGAATTCCGGCCGGTCGATCCGGTCGAGGCGTTCGACGATTTCATCGGCCGTACGGCCGTCGACATCACCGATGAAGCGCAGGGTGATGTGGTAATTCTCCACATCGATCCATCGTGCTCCGGGGAGGCCACCGCGCAGCAATGAAAGGCTCATCGCCGCATTGCGCGGAATTTCGAGGGCGGTAAACAGTCTCGGCATAACGAGCACTCCCCGAATCTTTTGCAGGTGCTTACACGGAATCACGCAATCAATGGCCGCGCAAGCCCTTATTTCTTCACAGTAGAAATCGTCCTGACGAAATTTGTGACATCGGATTCCATCTTTTCGACCATGACATCGACACCTCTCGCATTTGGATGCATCCCGTCGTCGAGTTTCAGCCCCGCATCGAGCGCCACCCCGTCGAGGAAGAAGGCATAAAGCGGAACCCCATGTTTTTCCGAAAGCTTCTGATAGATCGGATTGAAGCGTGCGGCATAATCCGCCCCCATATTGGGCGGCGCCATCATGCCAACGAGCAGCACCGCGATGCCCCGCTGCTTCAGCCGGCCAATCATCTGGTCGAGGTTCTTCTCGCTCTCTTCCGGCGGGATGCCGCGCAGCGCATCGTTGGCGCCTAGCTCCAGGATGACGCCGTCGGTGCCGTCGGGCACGGACCAGTCGATGCGGGCAAGCCCGGCCGTCGTCGTGTCGCCCGAGACGCCGGCATTGGCAACGGCGACGTCGAGCCCCTTCGCCTTCAAGGCCGCCTGCAGCTTCTCCGGAAAGCCATTCCCGGGCGGCAGTTGATAGCCCGCCATCAGGCTGTCCCCAAAACCGACGAGATTGATCGTCCGGGCCGCGGCGGCACCGGCAAAGATCAGCGAGATGGCGATGACGGTGAATTGAAGGGCGGCAACTTTAAATCTCATTCTGGCTTCCCTAGATTGGCGAGGTGCCGTCATCCGGCCATTCGGTTAGAGATTCATATAGGGCGATTTCTGTTGGCAAAAACCATCATCGAGTTGAAGGGCGCCGATCTGACCCTTGGCAGTGCAGCCGCTTCCGTCCATGTGCTGAAGGGCATCGATCTCGATATATCAGTCGGCGAATCCGTCGGCATCGTCGGCCCCTCCGGTTCCGGCAAGTCGACGCTGCTGATGGTGCTTGCCGGATTGGAGAAGCTCGACAACGGTGAAATCAACATCAACGACACGCCGCTCCATGCGCTCAGCGAGGACGAGGTCGCCGATTTCCGCGGCCGCAACATCGGGATCGTCTTCCAGTCCTTCCACCTGATCGCCAATATGACGGCGCTGGAAAACGTCGCCGTGCCACTGGAGCTCGCCAATGTTCGCAACGCCTTCGAAATCGCCCATCGCGAGCTGAATTCGGTCGGCCTCGGCGAACGCCTGAACCACTATCCCGGCCAGCTTTCCGGCGGCGAACAGCAGCGCGTGGCGATCGCCAGAGCGCTCGCCCCCTCGCCCGCTTTGCTGATCGCCGACGAGCCCACCGGCAATCTCGATACCGAGACCGGCCGCCAGATCGCCGACCTGCTGTTTTCCAAACAGGCCGAACGCGGCATGACCCTGCTGCTCGTCACCCACGACGTCTCGCTTGCGAACCGCTGCTCGCGCCAGATCCGCGTCCGCTCCGGCCGGATCGAAGGCGACAGCGCCGCCCGCCGCAGCGAGGCGGCGATCGCATGAGGATGATCACGCCGCGCACCGCGCTTGCTTTTCGCCTGGCGCTCCGTGAGCTGCGCGGCGGCATTCGCGGCTTCTACATCTTCCTCGCCTGCATCGCGCTCGGCACAGGCGCGATTGCCGCCGTCAATTCGGTTTCGCAGTCAATCACCGACACGATTGCCTCGCAGGGGCAGGAGCTCTTGGCCGGCGACGTCCGCTTCGAACTCAACAACCGCGAGGCTACACCTGAGGAAATGGCTTTCCTCGAAAGTCTCGGCACCGTCTCGGTGTCGACCGGTCTGCGCTCGATGGCCCGCACGCCGGATGGTTCCGACCAGGCGCTGGTCGAGGTCAAGGCCGTCGACGATGCCTACCCGCTCTATGGCAGCTTCGCGGCCGAGCCGGACTATCCGCTTGCAGCCCTGCTTTCGGCCCAGAGCGGCACCTATGGCGCGGTCGCAGCCCCGCTGCTGCTTGATCGGCTTGGCCTTGCGGTCGGCGACGAATTGCTGCTCGGCAATGTCAAACTCAGCATCACCGGCACCGTCAAGACCGAACCGGACGCCCTCTCCGAAGGCTTCGGGTTTGCGCCGCGCCTGCTCGTCAGCCGTCGGGCGCTCCAGGCCTCGGGGTTGATCCAGACCGGAAGCCTGGTCGAACATGCCTACAAGATCCGGCTGGAGGACAAGAGCGCTATATCGGGCATCCAGGCGCGCGCCTCCAGGGAATTCCCCTCCGCCGGCTGGGCGATCCGCACCAGCGACCGGGCCGCGCCCTCGCTTACCGAAAACATCACCCGCTTCTCGCAGTTCCTGACGCTGGTCGGCTTGACTGCGCTGATCGTCGGCGGCGTCGGCGTCGCCAATGCGGTGCGGGCCTTTCTCGATTCCAAACGCACCACCATCGCAAGCTTCAAATGCCTCGGTGCGCCGGCCGCCGTCGTCGTGCTGATCTATCTATTCCAGATCTCCATCATCGCGCTTGGCGGCATCATGATCGGCCTTGTCGTCGGCGCCCTGTCGCCGATCTTCGCCGCGCAGTTCCTGGCGCAATTCCTGCCGGTGTCGACAGCGCCGACGCTCTATCCCGGCGCCCTGCTGCTTGCGGCGCTCTTCGGCATCCTCACGACGCTCGCCTTCGCCATCCTGCCGCTCGGCCATGCCCGCGAGGTGCCGGCGACGGCGCTCTTCCGCGAGCAGGGTTTCGAGGCCCGCCGCCTGCCGTCCTGGCCCTATATCCTGCTGGCCGCCTTCTTCATGGCGGCACTTGCCGGCCTCGCCGTCCTCACCGCCTATGACCGCTTCATCGCCGTCGTCTTCGTCGGCGCGATCCTCTTCGCCTTTGTCATGCTGCGCCTGGTCGCCGCCCTGATCGCCTGGCTCGCGCGCCGCAGCCCGCGCGTCAACTCGCCGGCGCTAAGGCTTGCGATCGGCAACATCCACCGTCCCGGCGCCCTGACGCCCTCGGTGGTGCTGTCGCTCGGCCTTGGCCTGGCGTTGCTGGTGACGCTGACCTTGATCGACGGCAACCTGCGCCAGCAGCTGACCGGTCGGATGAACGAGGGGGCGCCGAACTTCTTCTTCGTCGATATCCAGAGCGCCGAGGTCGATGCATTCCGCAATCTCGTCCAGGCGCAGGCGCCAAAGGGCAAGCTCATGGAGGTGCCGATGCTGCGCGGCCGCATCGTCGCCTTCAACGGCGAGGACGTCAGCAAGATGAACGTGCCGGCCGCCGGCCGCTGGGTGCTGAACGGCGATCGCGGCATCACCTACGCCGACACCCTGCCGGAAAATGCGGCGCTGACGGAAGGCAGTTGGTGGGAAAAGGATTACAATGGCGAGCCGCTCGTCTCCTTCTCCTCGGAAGAAGCGCATGAACTCGGCCTGAAGATCGGCGACAGCGTCACCGTCAATGTGCTCGGACGCAATATCACGGCCAAGATCGCCAATCTGCGCCGCGTCCAGTGGGAATCGCTGTCAATCAATTTCGTCATGGTCTTCTCGCCGAACACCTTCCGCGGCGCTCCGCATGCCTGGCTCGCGACGCTGACCGATCCCGGCTCGACGCCGGCCGAAGATGCGGCGATCCTCAAATCCGTCACCAACACCTATCCGACGATCACCAGCGTGCGCGTCAAGGATGCGATCGATATAGTCAACCAGCTGGTGGCCCAGCTTGCGACCGCGATCCGCGCCGCGGCATCGGTGGCCCTGATCGCCTCGATCCTCGTCCTCGCCGGAGCGCTTGCCGCCGGCAACCGGGCGCGCACCCATGATGCGGTGGTGCTGAAGACGCTCGGCGCCACCCGGGCCATGCTGATCCGCGCCTTCAGTTACGAATATCTGATCCTGGGGCTCGCAACCGCGATCTTCGCGCTATTCGCCGGCGCCGTCGCCGCCTGGTTCATCGTCGCCCGCATCATGCGCCTGCCCTCGGCCTTTCTGCCCGATGTGGCGGGACTGACGCTGGTGACGGCGCTCGTCCTGACCGTCGGTATCGGCCTGATCGGCACCTGGCGCATCCTCGGGCAGAAGGCGGCGCCCGTCCTGCGCGAGCTATGACCGGATAGCGACGGCCAAACCCTTCACCTTACGGCGATTTAACCGGCCGGGCCTTTGCAAGCCTCTTGTTTGCAAGGGGCGGAGGCCTCATATTGTCTGCAGGCATGCTGGAGCTCCGCAGCGGCGCCCGGGTCGAAAACCCGACACCGTAACTCCATCGGAGCTTGTAAGAGGAAACTATGGCTGACCTTCGTAACTATCAAAGCCGCGCTCAGACCGGCGAGATGATTGATCAAGGCCTCCGCGCTTATATGCTCAAGGTCTACAACCTGATGGCGCTGGGTCTGGCGATCACCGGTGTGGCCGCATATCTGTCGTTCCAACTCGCTTTCTCCAATGGCGAGATTACCGCTTTCGGCCAGGCGATCTATCTGAGCCCGCTGAAATGGGTGGTCATTCTGGCGCCGCTGGCTCTGGTGTTCTTCCTGAGCTTTCGGATCCATAGCATGACGGTGAGCGCCGCCCAGACGACCTTCGCGATCTATGCCGCGCTCGTCGGCCTGTCGCTTTCGTCGATCTTCCTGATCTATACCGGTCAGAGCGTCGTGCAGACCTTCTTCGTCACCGCGGCCTCGTTCGGCGCGCTGTCGCTTTACGGTTACTCGACGAAGCGTGACCTGTCGGCAATCGGCTCGTTCCTGATCATGGGTCTCTTCGGCCTGATCATCGCCTCGCTCGTAAACGTCTTCCTGGCCTCATCCGCGATGCAGTTCGCAATCTCGGTGATCGGCGTGCTGATCTTCGCGGGCCTCACCGCCTACGACACGCAGCGGATCAAGGAGCTTTACTATGAAGCTGATGACGTGGCTGTTGCCGGCCGCAAGGCGATCATGGGCGCGCTGACGCTCTATCTCGACTTCATCAACCTCTTTATGTTCCTGCTGCAGTTCATGGGCAACCGTAAATAAGCAGGTCCATCAAGATCGAAAAGGCGGCTTCGGCCGCCTTCAGACAGCTGACAAACCCGTCGATATTTTTCGGCGGGTTTTATTTTGGAGTTGGCTGCTTCGAATTGGGTGCGGCTGCGGAGCGGAGGTGGCGGCCTGTGGCCCTCATGCCATGGCTGGTTTGGGTGCTTTGGTGAGCGCCATTGCGATCTTCTTGATGTTTTGGGCTGCGGCGGCCAGCAGGCACTGACAAGCGACGCGGGTCAGACTTCGAAAGCGCGCATAGCGGTGCCCGTGAAGCTGCTTGGCATCGGCGAAGGAGCGCTCGACTGTCTCCTTGCGGCGCTTGTAGATCGCCTTGCCCCAGGGCGTCAGGCGATGAGCGTCGGTGCGCTCCCGGGCGTCTTGCCAGACATGACGGGTGATGGTGCGGACGGCCTTGCTGTTGCTGGTGCACGACGCCAGCAACGGGCAGGAACAGCAGATGGCCGGATCGGATGTGTAGTGTTTGTAGCCGTTGCGGTCGGTGGTGGCATAGGTCAAGAGCTGACCTTCGGGGCAGCGGTAGCCGTCTGTCTCGGGCTCATAGTCGAATTTCGACTTGCGCATCATGCCGGCCTTGGGCGGCGTCGGATTGCGGTAGCCGGTGACGCCGAGAATAGTGCGATCTTCAAGACCCTTGGCGATGCCGGATGTGGCATAGCCGGCATCGAGCCCGACCGCCTTCACATCGAAGTCGAAGCGATGCCGCTGCCGGTCCAGCCGATCGAGATAGACGATACTGTCATGCACATTGGCCGGCGTCACATGCGTGTCGGTGATGATGGCGAGCTTGCCGTCCACCGTGCGGTGATCGAGATAGAAGAAGCCCTTCGGCTTGCCGTCGCGCACCATGTAGCCGGCCTGGGGGTCGGTACGGCTGACCTTGGTCTGCTTCACCTGCGGCTCGCGCTCCTTCTCCGTCAACGGCTTCTGCCCATGCAGCGCCCGCTCAGCCTCGATCGCCCGGTCGAGATCGGCCCAATAGTCGGCACGCGACTTCTCGATCATGGCAAGATCGTACTTGCCCTTGTTGGCATTGGCCTTCAGATGCGTCGAGTCGGTATAAAGCACCGTGCCGTCTACCAGCTTGTGGGCGATCGCCTGTTCGACGATATGGTCGAAGATATCCTGGGCCACCGATGTGTCGCTGAAGCGCCGACGCCGGTTCTGGCTCAGCGTCGAGGCGTCGAACACGCCATCTGCCAGCTTCAACCGCAGGAACCAGCGATAGGCGACGTTGACCTCGATCTCGCGCACCAGCTGACGCTCGGAGCGGATGCCGAACAAATAACCGATGAACAAGGCCCTGAACATCAAGGTCGGATCAAGCGCTGGCCGGCCGTTGTCCGGGCAGTAAAGCAAAGCCACACGATCATGAATGAAGGAAAAGTCGATCACCTGATCAATCTTGCGAAGCAGGTGATCCTTCGGCACTAGGCTATCGAGCGTCACCATCTCGATCGCCGTCTGTTCGGCAGAGGGTTTCTTCAACATGTCCCAATGAATCACAAAACCCCCGGCATCGCCAGGGGTTTGTCAGCAGTCTGAAGGCGGCTTCGGCCGCCTTTTTTGTTGCGCCGTTTTCGGAGGAATGGTTTTAGAGGAGCTCTGCCCCGCCGCTGGACCAGCTGCCCGATGTCCTTTCTTCTGCGCGACGCCTTTGAGGCCGATATCCCCGCCATTACCGGGATCTATGGCGACTCCGTCCTGAACGGCGTTGCAAGCTACGAGATCACACCGCCCTCCGAGACCGAGATGGCGCAACGTTTTGCGGCGATCATCGACCAGCGATATCCCTATATCGCCGCAGTCGATGCGGATGGAGACCTGCTCGGCTACGCCTATGCCTCGGCCTTCCGCACCCGCCCGGCCTATCGCTGGATGGTCGAGGATTCGATTTACCTGGCGCCCGAAGCCCGCGGTCAAGGCATCGGCAAGGTGCTGATGAGCGAGTTGATCGACCGCTGCACTGCCCTCGGTTTTCGTCAGATGGTGGCCGTCATCGGCGGCGCAAGCCCCGCCTCGATCGCGCTTCATCTGAAGGCGGGTTTCGTGGAGGTCGGCCTGATGCAGGGCACGGGCTACAAGCATGGGCGCTGGCTGGATACGATGTTCATGCAGCGCAGCCTCGGCGAAGGCATGACGACCGATCCGGATCCATCCGTTTATCCCGGGACGCTGTCTGCACGCTGACGAGGCTTACTTATCGACGAGCTTCAAGGCCTTGTCGAATACCTTCAGCACTTGGTTCAGCTCGTGTCCGCGCTTCAGGATCATACCGTTGACGTTAATGACGGAATAGGCGCCTTGCTTGGCGGCGAGCTTCGGGTTCTTTTCGATTCGGAAGAACGGCATTTCACCGGAGCGTTTGAAGACGGAAAACACCGCCCTGTCTTTCAGGTGATCGATGGCGTAATCGCGCCATTCGCCCTCGCCGACCATGCGGCCGTAGATCCAGAGGATCGCATCGAGTTCGCGCCTATGGAAAGTCACCGGAAGCGGGTCCTTGCTTTGTCTGTACTCCCTGAGATCGACGACGACCGAGGAACTATTGTCGACGGAGCGGCTTTCGCCGTGTCGCAAATCCGGCTGATCTGTCATCAGGTCTCCAAGGCCTCCGCTTGTGACAGGAGAATGACAGTTTGCCCGAGCCGCCACAAATTGCAAGAGTGCGGCCCGTCACATTCGACTGCAGTGGACTGTGGACAGATGCGATGCTTTCTCGGCAGCGCCGCATTTCAGTCAAAACAGCGCCTCATTTGCAGGAGAATTATGCATCCCGGTTTGGCGCCAGCGCGCCAAAGGGCCCGGCGGAGCGTATCGACCTTAACCCCAGCCCCGAATACGTTCAGCCGGGCCGCCCGGACCTTCATCCGTATAGGATGAAATCTCAGATATTTTTACCCGCCAGCACCACGGTCGCGCCAAGGATCGCGGCCGGATCGCCTTCCGCGGTCGCCGACTGCAGCAGGATAGCGCAACCCTCGAGCTGCGGCCGCTGCAGCACGCTTGCCGGCAGCGTCAGATTGGTCGCCTTGCCATCCCACATGCCGACGGTTTCGACATTGGTGACGCTGTGCAGATAGGCGATCTTCTTGCCGCTGTTTTCACCCTTTTCGACGTCGATCGTCTTTTCCTTGTCGAAATAGACCATGACGACATTGGCTTTGCCCTGCCCTGCGCCGATCTTGATCTCCAATTCGTCACCACGCATCGATGCGCTGATGGGAACGGTCAGCCCGTTACCTTCGCCGCTGTAAACGTCGATCTGCCGGTTGATTCCGGTGAGATCGGAGCCGGCCAGATGACCGCGCCCGTTGACGATGGCCTGCGGCGTATAGACGTTGCTGCGGCCCATTGTCCTGGCATAGCCGTACTGGCGCTCGGTGTTTTCCTTGGAGCTCAGCGTATCGGCCCAGCCGAGATAATTCCAGTAATCGACGTGATAGGCGAGCGCAATGACATTGCCTTGGTTCACCAGCTTGCGGAACGCCGCGTCAGCGGGCGGACAGGAGGAGCAGCCCTGCGACGTGAACAACTCGACGACGCCTTTCGGCGTGCCGTCTTCGGCATGCAACGAGCCTGCGAAAACAACACCGGCGAACAGCGGGATCAAGAAACGGGGGGACATTCACCTGCACCTCTTATTCAGCGCCGACGGCAGATCGGATCCGGAAGCTCTGAGATATGAACGTACGAATAATCCTTCCGGGTCCAAACGAAAAGTCACGAACGGGTGAGACGTAGCCCGCCCGGAAGCCACAGAAAACAAATCATCGTGAACCCGCTCGAATGCTGCCGCCGCAAAAGAAAAGCCGCCGGAAATTACTCCCCGGCGGCCATTATCATGTCAGGCTCTTGACGATCAGGCAGCGAGATCGCGCAGGACGGTCTGCAGGATGCCGCCGTTGTTGAGGTAGATCACCTCGTCGAGCGTATCGACGCGCGACAACAGCGGAACGTCCTTAACGGTGCCGTCGCTATAGGTGATCTTGGCGATCTTCCGCTCGCGCGGCTTGATCTTGTCCAGGCCCTCGATGGTGACGAGTTCGTCACCCTTGAGGCCGAGGCTCTGCCAGGTCGTGCCCTCTTCGAAGACGAAGGGGATGACCCCCATTCCGACCAGGTTCGAGCGATGGATGCGCTCGAAAGACTGGGCAATCACAGCCTTGACGCCGAGCAGGTTGGTGCCCTTGGCCGCCCAGTCGCGCGACGAGCCGTTGCCGTATTCGACGCCGGCGAAGATGACGAGCGGCACGCCCTCGGACTTGTACTGCATGGCCGCGTCGTAGATCGAGGTTTCTTCCTTCGACGGGTAGTGGATGGTGTAGCCACCTTCCTTGCCGTTCGGGCCAAGCATGTGGTTGCGGATGCGAATGTTGGCGAAGGTGCCGCGCATCATCACTTCATGATTGCCACGGCGCGTGCCGTACTGGTTGAAGTCGGCAACCGCGACGTCGTGGTCGATGAGGTAGGTGCCTGCCGGCGAAGCCGCCTTGATCGAACCGGCCGGCGAGATGTGGTCGGTGGTGATCTTGTCGCCGAACAGGCCAAGGATACGCGCGCCCTTGATGTCTGCGACGCCGGTGCCCTTCTTGCCCATGCCGACGAAGTAAGGCGGGTTCTGGACATAGGTCGAATCGTCGTCCCAGGCATAGGTCTGGCCCGGCGGAACCTGGACGGCCTGCCAGTTGACGTCGCCCTTGAAGACATCGGCGTACTTGGTTTCGTAGAGCTCGCGGGTGACGTACTTCTGGATGAATTCCTGCACCTCGTGCGAGGTCGGCCAGATATCCTTGAGGTAGACGGGGTTACCGTTCTGATCCTCGCCGATCGGCTCCTTGGTCAGGTCCTTCTGCACCGTGCCGGCGAGCGCATAGGCGACGACGAGCGGCGGCGAAGCCAGATAGTTCGCCTGGACGTCGGGCGAGATGCGGCCTTCGAAGTTGCGGTTGCCGGAAAGAACGCCCGATACGATCAGGCCCTTGTCGTTGATCGTCTTCGAGATCGGCGCCGGCAGCGGGCCGGAATTGCCGATGCAGGTGGTGCAGCCGAAGCCGACGAGGTTGAAGCCGAGCTTGTCAAGATCGGCTTGCAAGCCGGACTTGGCAAGATATTCGCCGACGACCTGTGATCCCGGTGCGAGCGAAGTCTTGACCCACGGCTTGGTCTTCAGACCCTTGGCAACGGCGTTGCGGGCGAGAAGGCCGGCAGCGATCAGCACCGACGGATTGGAGGTGTTGGTGCAGGAGGTGATGGCGGCAATCGCCACGTCGCCATGGCCGAGATCGAAATCCGTGCCTTCGACCGCATAGCGGTTGTTGAGCTGGCCGGGCTTCTTGTAATCGGCATCCATCGAGCCGGCAAAACCGGAAGCGATGTTTTCGAGCGCGATGCGGCCTTCCGGACGCTTCGGGCCGGCCATCGACGGCACGACGTCGCCGAGGTCGAGTTCGAGCGTGTCGGTGAAGACCAGATCGGAACCGTCGCCCTCACGCCACATGCCCTGGGCCTTCGAATAGGCTTCGACCAGCGCGATCCGATCATGCGTGCGGCCGGACATGGTGAGGTAATTGATGGTTTCACCGTCAACCGGGAAGAAGCCGCAGGTAGCGCCGTATTCCGGACCCATATTGCCGATTGTTGCGCGGTCGGCGAGCGGCATATTGTCCATGCCGGGGCCGAAGAATTCGACGAACTTGGAAACGACGCCCTTCTTGCGCAGCATCTGCACGACGGTCAGAACGAGGTCGGTCGCGGTGACGCCTTCCTTGAGCTTGCCGGTCAGCTTGAAGCCGATGACTTCGGGCAACAGCATCGATACCGGCTGGCCGAGCATCGCCGCCTCCGCTTCGATCCCGCCTACGCCCCAGCCGAGAACGCCGAGACCGTTGATCATCGTCGTGTGGCTGTCGGTGCCGACGCAGGTATCGGGATAGGCTATCGTTTCGCCGTCTTCTTCCTTGGTCCAGACGGTCTGGCCGAGATATTCGAGGTTGACCTGGTGACAGATGCCGGTGCCGGGAGGCACGACGCGGAAGTTCTTGAAGGCCTGCTGGCCCCACTTCAGGAAGCGGTAACGCTCGCCGTTGCGCTGGTATTCCAACTCGACGTTCTTGGCGAAAGCCTGCGGCGTGCCGAATTCATCGACGATGACAGAGTGGTCGATGACGAGGTCGACGGGAACAAGCGGGTTGATCTTTTCGGGATCGCCGCCGAGCGACACCATCGCGTCGCGCATCGCGGCAAGATCGACGACGGCCGGAACGCCGGTGAAGTCCTGCATCAGCACGCGCGCCGGGCGATAGGCAATCTCGTTTTCGACCGCGCCCTTGTTCTTCAGCCATTCGGCAACGGCCAGGATGTGCTCCTTGGTGACCGACTGGCCGTCTTCGAAGCGCAGCAGGTTTTCCAGCAGTACCTTCATTGAATAGGGCAGCTTGGACACGCCGGGCAGACCGTTTGCCTCAGCCTTGGGCAGGCTGTAATAGACGTAGTCCTTCCCGTTCACGGAAAGCGTGGAACGACAATTGAAACTGTCAAGAGATTTAGACACGAGAGACCCCGTTTCTGATAGCCAACACAGTCGTGCGAACGCCTATGCACTTAATGCACATCAGGATGCGGGTACGGCCATTTCCGCTGTCCGCACGTGGAGCAAACGCTCCAAGTTCGGCGCAAGGATGAAATTCACGCCGACCGCTGGCGTGGTTGCAGGTCTTATAGATAATTTCCTAAAAACTTGCCATACCCGGAAACGGTCAAATTCGGACATTTTTTGACTCCTCCGCAAGCCGAAACGAAGAAAGAATTGATGCATGCATCTCACCGCCGAAAATCTGGCCGCAAGGCGCGGTGACGATCTCATTTTCGTTAATCTTTCCTTTCACTTGGCGGCCGGCGAGGCGCTTGTGCTGACGGGGAGAAATGGATCCGGAAAGTCTACTTTGCTGCGCGTTGTCGCCGGGCTCCTGCGGCCGGAAAAGGGCACTGTCATCTTTCATGGCGACGGCAGCCGGGAAGGCCGGCATCCCGGCGAGGTCAGCCACTACCTCGGCCATCGAAATGCAATGAAAAATGAACTTACGGTTGCAGAGAACCTCGATTTCTGGCGCGACTTTCTCGAAGAAACGCAAGCCCCTGCCGGCCTGTCCCTCGAGGAGGCAGCCGAAGCCGTCGGCCTCTCGGGAATAACCCACCTTCCCTTCGGTTATCTCTCCGCCGGCCAGCAGCGCCGATTCGCCTTCGCCAAGCTGCTCGTCGCGCACCGCCCCGTCTGGATCCTCGACGAGCCCACCGCGGCCCTCGATGCCAGCGCCGACCGGCTGTTTGCTGGATTGATCGAAGCGCATCTGGCAAAAGGCGGCATCGTGCTGGCGGCAACTCATCAGCCGCTGGGACTCCAGAATGTGCAGGAATTGAAGATGACGGGCTTTGCCGGTGTGGATCAGGGAGTGTGGGGATGACCGCCCTCTTCCTCCGCGACCTGAAACTTTCCATCCGCGCCGGCGGCGGCGCGCTGATCGGCGTGCTGTTCTTCCTGACCGTCGTCGCCGTCATCCCCTTCGGCGTCGGGCCGGATCTCAAGCTGCTCTCGCGCATCGGCCCCGCCATCGTCTGGATCGGCGCGCTGCTTGCCGCCCTTCTCGGCCTCGACCGGCTGTTCCAGGCCGAGCGCGACGATGGGTCGCTCGACCTGATGCTGATGCAGGAAACGCCGCTTGTGCTCACCGTACTCCTCAAATGCTTCGCCCACTGGACCGCCACCGGCCTGCCGCTGGTCATCGCCTCGCCGCTGCTCGGCCTATTCATGAACATGGACGAGACGGCGATCGGCGCGACCATGCTGACGCTCCTTGTCGGCTCGCCGGCGATCACCTTCATCGGCGCCGTCGGCGCCGCCGTTGCCGTCGCCCTGCCTCGCGGCGGCCTGCTGGTATCGATCCTGGTCCTGCCGCTGACCATCCCGGTGCTGATCTTCGGCGTCAGCGCCACCTATGCCGCGGTCGAGGATCCTGCCCCCTTCCTACCGCCCTTCCTCATCCTGACCGCCCTGACACTGTTCTTCGCGGTGATCGGCCCGGCCGCCGCTGCGCTCGCGCTGCGAAACACGTCGGATTGAATGCCATTCGATTGCGGGAAAAGCCGGATCGAGGTAAGGAAGCGCTCATGAGCCAAACCAGCCTTGCCATCAGCAAAATCAGCGATCTCGCCAACCCGACGCGGTTCTTGGCGCTGGCGGCCCGCGTCATTCCCTGGTTGGCCGGCATCACCACCCTCTGTTTTGCGGTCGGCCTTTATTTGAGCTTTGCGACAGAAGGCGATTACCAGCAGGGCGAGACCGTGCGCATCATGTATATCCATGTGCCCGCCGCCTGGCTGTCGATGATGTGCTACACGATCATGAGCCTTTCGGCGATCGGCACGCTCGTCTGGCGCCATCCGCTCGCTGATGTTTCCGCCAAGGCCGCAGCCCCGCTCGGCGCCGCCTTTACGCTGCTGGCGCTCATCACCGGCTCGCTCTGGGGCAAGCCGATGTGGGGCACCTGGTGGGTCTGGGACGCGCGCCTGACCTCCGTCTTCGTTCTCTTTCTGATGTATCTCGGCCTGATTGCGCTGAGCCGCGCCATCGACGATCCCTCGAGGGCTGCGCGCGTCTCCGCCGTGCTGATCCTGGTCGGCTTTGTCAACATCCCGATCATCAAGTTTTCCGTCGACTGGTGGAATACGCTGCACCAGTCGGCAAGCGTGCTCAGGATCGGCGGTCCGGCGATCGACCCGGAATTCCTGCGCCCGCTCTTCGTCATGGCGATCGCCTTCACGCTGCTGTTCTTCACGCTGCACATCATGGCGATACGAAACGAGATCTGGCGCCGCCGCGTCGCCGCCCAGCGCCGTCTTGCCGCCCGCATGGCCAGCCGGGAGGAATAGGTCGTGACGCACGCCTTTTATGTCTATGCATCCTATGGCATCGCCGCATTGGTGACGATCGCCGTCGTCCTGTGGACATGGGCCGACGGCCGGGCGCGCCGCCGCGAGCTTGCGAGCCTCGAAGCCGCCGGTATCCGCCGCCGCTCGGCGCGGCCAAAGGATGGCGAATGACCGATGCGCCCGACACCAAAACTGCCAAGCCACGCGGATTTGGCCGCTATGCGCTAGCGCTTCTGCCGCTGATCGTGTTCGGCGGTATTGCCGCGACGGCCGCGAAGATGCTCTACGACCAAGATTTTCACGGCAAGAACATCGCCGAAATCCCGTCCGCCCTGATCGGCACCAAGGCGCCGTCGCTGAACCTTCCGCCACTCGACGGCGCCAACCTGCCGGCGCTGACCGACGCGGCAGTCAAAGGCAAGCTGACGCTTGTCAATGTCTTCGCCTCCTGGTGCATCCCCTGCCGCGACGAGCACCCTATTCTCAAGGAACTGGCGAAAAACGGTCGGCTGAACATCGTCGCCATCAATTACAAGGACAAGAACGAGAACGCCCTGCGCTTCCTCGGCGAACTCGGCAATCCCTATCAAGCGATCGGCGTCGACCCGAACGGCAAGGCGGCGATCGACTGGGGCGTCTACGGCATCCCGGAAAGCTACCTCGTCGGCCCAGACGGCACCATCCTCTATAAGCGCGTCGGCCCCTTCGACGACATCAGCCTGAAGGAAGGCCTGTATCCGGCGATGGAAAAGGCGCTGGGCAAGCCGGCTTCGTAAGTTTCTCCCTACGAATATACGATCTAGCTGTCGATTACGCCCGCCGAGGGCGATGCCTCCAACTCCCGCGCCTCCAGTGATCATTGATCCGGCTCCACGGACCGGTCGCACGCCATTCACCGCGATCGATCTTTTCGCGATGGTTCATATCAAAACCTCTGCTTAGACATCAGAATATTGATTTCAGACATCAATAGGCACATCATGGACCTCAACTGTCAGAGTGTGCGCAAGATAAGCGATGCTTTAATCGTGATCACTGCAGCTCAGATGCGGGCCGCCAGGGCCATTCTCGGTATCGACCAGCGGCAGTTGGCCGAACTGACAGGAATTTCGGTTCCGACGATCCAGAGAATGGAGGCGAGTGCCGATGTGGTGCGCGGGAATGTCGACACCCTGATGCGTCTGCTGGCGGCGCTGGACAGTGCAGGTGTCGAGGTGATCAACGAGGGAGCCGTTAGCACGGATGGCGGGCGCGGGGTCAGGCTCAAAGCGAAGACCAAGCCCTCAGAGAGCGCAACCACGGAACGGTCGGCGTCCTTGTCCACAGCGAGGACGAACTCGTGACATCGGTTTCAGTCCTATTGTTATGCGCGGCGGCATTGCTTGGGACGGCGGTTTTGGCGGTAGTGCTCACTCATTCGAGCCGGTCGACGCCAGTTGTCTACGGTGTGAGCCTGGCTTTCTCCGCCATCGCCTTTGTCACTGCCCTCGCATATCTTGTCGGAGAGCCTCCTTCCGCCGAAGCATCGTTGCTTGCCCTTCCTATCGGCCTTCCATGGCTGGGAAGCCATTTCCGGCTCGACGCGCTCGCTGCCTTCTTCATAGTCGTCGTCAATCTCGGCAGTACCCTTTCAGCTCTCTACGCCCTTGGTTACGGCCGTCACGAACATGCGCGGCATCGCGTGCTGCCGTTCTTTCCCGCCTTCCTCTCCGGCATGAACCTGGTGATCCTGGCGGACGATGCCTTCACCTTCCTCATCTCCTGGGAGTTCATGTCGCTTGCTTCCTGGGCACTGGTGATGGCCCACCACCGCGATGCCGATAACCGGAAGGCCGGCTACGTCTACATCGTCATGGCGAGCACCGGCTCGCTTGCCCTGTTGCTCGCATTCGGCCTCCTCGCAGGATTTGCCGGCGATTATAGCTTCGCAGCCATGCGGTTGTCGGCGCACAGTCCGTTCATGGCCGGCCTTACGCTTGTCCTGCTGCTGCTCGGCGCCGGTTCCAAGGCTGGTCTCGTGCCGTTGCATGTCTGGTTGCCGCTGGCGCATCCTGCAGCCCCAAGCCATGTTTCCGCCTTGATGAGCGGCGTCATGACCAAGGTCGCGGTCTATGGTTTCATCCGGGTGGTCTTCGATCTGCTCGGCATGCCGACCTGGTGGTCGGGTATCGTCGTGCTGATTATCGGCAGCGGGAGCGCCGTGCTCGGCATCCTGCAGGCGCTGATGGAGAGCGATCTGAAACGGTTGCTCGCCTACAGCACTATCGAAAATATCGGGATGATCTTCGTCAGCCTCGGGCTGGCGCTTGCCTTTAAGGCGAATGGTATGGAGCTGGCGGCAGCATTGGCGCTGACTGCCGCGCTATTTCATGTCCTCAACCATTCATTCTTCAAGAGCTTGCTCTTCTTCGGCGCCGGCGCGGTGCTGACGGCGACGGGTGAGCGGAACATAGACAAGCTCGGCGGCCTCATCCATCGCATGCCAGTCACGAGCGTCGTTTTCCTCGTCGGCTGCGTCGCGATCTCGGCCCTGCCGCCATTCAATGGCTTTGTTTCCGAGTGGCTGGCGTTCCAGGCTATGCTGCAGAGCCCGATTCTGCCGCAATGGGGCTTGAAGATTCTGGTGCCGGCGGTGGGCGGCATGCTGGCTTTATCAGCTGCCCTGGCGGCAGCCTGTTTCGTCAAGACATTCGGTGTGACCTTTCTCGGTCGTCCTCGCACCATTGTGGCCGAGAAGGCCGTGGAGGTCGATCGCTTCTCGCTCGCGGCGATGTGCGTGCTGGCCGCGCTGTGTCTTCTGGCGGGCATCCTGCCGGGGATTGTCATCGACGCGCTCGCGCCCGTAACGCTGTCGCTGATCGGGGAACAGATGCCGGTGCAGACGGATATTCCATGGCTGTCGATCATGCCGATCGCCGAAAGCCGCAGTACCTATAATGGTCTGCTGGTATTCCTGTTCACCCTCTTCTCAGCGTCGTCGACGGCCTATCTCATCCACCGTTTCGCCTCGCGGGCGCTGCGCCGGGCGCCCGCCTGGGATTGCGGCTTTCCCGAAATCAACCCGGCGACGCAATACACGGCAGGCAGCTTCGCCCAGCCGGTTCGGCGCGTTTTCGGGACGGTGGTTTTCCGCGCCCGCGAAAGGGTGGACATGCCGCCGCCGGGGGATCTTCGGCCGGCGCGTTTTGCCGTCGAGGCGCGTGATCTGATTTGGGAGGGACTCTACCAGCCGATCGTCGGCGTCGTCGGGTTCACCGCCGAAAAGCTCAACCATCTGCAATTCCTGACGATCCGGCGCTATCTAAGCCTGGTCTTCCTCGCGCTCGTCTTCCTGCTTCTGGTGCTGGCGCTATGGTCGTGATCTCCGCTCTCCTCGTCCAGGCCGTTCAGATGGCGCTCGTCGTGCTGATCGCGCCACTGCTGACCGGTTTCATCCGTCTGATCAAGGCGAGGTTGCTGCGCCGGCGAGGGCCTTCCATGATCCAGCCATACCGCGACATTCTGCGGCTCGTGCGCAAGGAAGTGGTGCTGGCCGAGAATGCCTCATGGCTGTTCCGGGTGACGCCCTATCTCATCTTCGCCGCGACTTGGGTCGCGGCGGCAATCATCCCGACTTTCGCCACTGGCCTCATCTTTAGCTGGACGGCGGATCTGATCGCCATCATCGCACTGCTTGGCAGTGCGCGTTTCTTTCTGGCGCTCGCCGGCATGGACGTCGGCACCAGCTTCGGCGGCATCGGATCGAGCCGCGAAGTGATGATCGCAACGCTGGCAGAACCGTCGATGCTGCTCATCATCTTCACGCTCGCCCTGATCGCCGGTTCGACCCAGCTTTCGAGCATCGCCGCCTTCATGACGTCACCGCAGGTGGGGCTGCGCGTTTCGCTGGCGATCGCCTTGATCGCGCTCGTCATGGTCGCAATCGCCGAAAACGCACGTATTCCCGTTGATAATCCCGCAACTCATCTGGAACTGACCATGGTGCACGAGGCCATGGTGCTCGAATATTCCGGACGGCACCTCGCAATCATCGAACTGGCGGCCTTTCTGAAGCTCGAGCTCTACATCTCGTTGATCGCCTGCATGTTCGTTCCGTGGAAACTCGCCGGATTGGGAGAAGGCCCTTCTGCCTATCTGGCGGGCATGCTTGCCTATCTCGCCAAGCTCGCAGTCGGCGGTGCTCTCCTCGCCCTGTTCGAAACGGCAACCGCCAAGATGCGGGTTTTCCGGGTGCCGGAGTTTCTTGGCGCCGCGCTGATGCTTGGCCTGCTCGCGACTCTGCTGCGCTTCGTTTCGAGGAGCCTTTGATGAACGGTGCGGTCTTCGACATCGCCCATATGCTCGCCGGCGGTCTGGTCTTGGTCAGCATGATGATGCTCTATCAGGACCGTCTCTACGCATTGCTCAACGTCTTCGCGCTGCATTCGCTGATATTGACCCTGTCGGTCGCCTGGCAGGCCTTCGTCCAGGATGCTCCGCATCTCTATGTCACTGCGGCGATCGCTCTCGTCTTCAAAGCCATCATTATCCCCGTCGTACTTCATCGCATGATCCGCCAACTCGGCATCCACCGTGAGATCGAAACCGTTGTCGGCATCGGCCCCACCATGCTCGCCGGCATCGGCCTCGTCGCTTTGGCGACGGTGGTAATGCTGCGGGTGACGCCGGAGGCGGATCCTCTGGCGCGCGAGGACCTCGCATTCGCATTGTCCGTCCTGCTGCTGGGACTGCTGATCATGGTCACGCGCCGCAACGCGGTCAGTCAGGTCGTGGGCTTCATGTCGCTCGAAAACGGGCTGGTGCTCGCCGCGACCGGCGCCAAGGGCATGCCGCTCGTCGTCGAGATCAGCGTCGCCTTCTCGATCCTGATCGCCTTCATCGTCATCGGCGTTTTTCTGTTTCGCATCCGCGAACGCTTCGACACGGTCGATGTCCGCGCGCTGGATGACTTTAAAGGGAGACGGCGGAAATGAATGCGTTCTCCTCCGTCGTGGCCTTTGATGCCGTGACAGCCGTCCTTGTGATTCCGCTCGCTGCGGCTGCTCTCCTGGCGCTTTTGCCCGGTTATCGGATGACGGCACGGCTGAACGTATTTGCAAGCCTGCTGACCTTGCTCGCCGCGCTTTCCTTGTTCCTGACCACGCGGCCGGCACCGGGGCAATATCTCCTCGTCGACGATCTCAATATCGTCTTCATCGTCCTCAACAGCTTCGTGGGCTTTACCACCAGCATGTTCAGTGCCAGCTACATCGCGCATGAACTGGATATCGGCCGGCTGACACCTGCAAACCTTCGTTTCTACCATGCCATGTATCAGATCATGATGTTCGGCATGAATCTGGCATTCGTGTCGAACAATATCGGCCTGATGTGGGTCGCCGTCGAGCTTGCAACGCTCGCCACCGTGCTGATGGTCGGCATCTACCGTACCCACGAAGCACTGGAAGCTGCCTGGAAATATTTCATTCTGGGAAGCGTCGGCATCGCGTTTGCGCTCTTCGGCACCATTCTCATCTACCTGGCGGCGCAGCCGGTCGTCGGCGAAGGGTATGACGCCATGGTCTGGACCATTCTGATCGATCACGCCTCGGCCTTCGATCCGGCGATTCTCAACGTCGCTTTCGTCTTTCTGCTGCTTGGCTATGGCACCAAGATCGGTCTCGCGCCATTGCATGCCTGGCTGCCCGACGCCCATGCCGAAGGCCCGACGCCGATCTCGGCGGTCCTGTCCGGCTTGCTCCTGAATGTCGCGCTCTATGCGGTCTTGCGCTTCAAGATGCTGTTGTCGGCCAATCCCGAAGCTCTTGCGCCTGGACCGCTGATGATGACGATGGGGCTTGCCTCGCTGATTTTCGCAGCCTTCATGCTCTATCGTCGCCGCGACATCAAACGCCTGTTCGCCTATTCTTCGATCGAGCACATGGGCATTATCGTCTTTGCTTTCGGCCTCGGCGGACCATTCGCCAATTTCGCCGGACTATTGCATATGGTCATGCATTCGCTGACGAAATCGGCGATCTTCTTCGCCGTCGGCCATATTGCTCAGGTCAAGGGAACGCAAAGGCTCTCCGCTATCCGCGGCCTCAGCGAAACGCATCCCGGGCTGGGCTGGGGCTTGCTGACCGGCGTTGTCGCCATCGCCGGCGTGCCGCCGGCGGGGATATTCATGAGCGAGTTCCTGATCGTCAGTTCAGCTTTCGCAAAGCAACCGCTGCTCGCCATTCCGCTCGTCTTCGGATTGCTGGTCGCTTTCGGTGCACTGCTGCTGCGGCTCACGGGAGCGGTGTTCGGACAGCCCCGCGGCAGCACGGCGCCCGCCGAGGCATCCTATGTGCCGATGTATGCTCATCTCGTGCTGGTGCTGGTCGCCGGCGTCTATCTGCCGTCAGAGCTGGTTGCCTGGTTCCAGCATATCGCCAACCTTCTTCGATGATGCGAGGGGAGATGTCGACGCTCAGTGATATCCTCAAGAAAGGTCGTTCCGTTCCGCACCACGCTCCGTGGCAGCGCGCCATCGTCGATGCGGCCACATGGACATTGGCCATATCGGCGCTATCCGAAGGGCGCCTGATCCTGCTCGGCCTATGGGGCGAGGCGAGTGCCGTTCATATGGCCTTACTCGACGAACCGACCCGCGCGATCGGAGTCCTCAGTCTGGAAGAGCAGGAGGAGGGCGGATATCCTTCCGTCGCGCAATTGCATCCGCCGGCGTTGCGGCTGGAGCGGGCGCTCCGCGACCTCACGGGGCTTGAACCGCAGGATTTGCCGGATGGCCGGCCGTGGCTCGATCACGGCCGCTGGGATCTGCGCCATCCTCTCGGAGAGCGCGGGGTTGCGTTGCCGGAAGTCGGGCCTTATGCCTTTTTGCCCGCCGAAGGTGATAGTCTGCACCAGATCGCGGTTGGCCCGGTGCACGCCGGCATCATCGAGCCGGGACATTTCCGCTTTGCAGCCAATGGCGAGACGGTCGTCCGCCTTGAGGAGCGACTCGGCTATGTCCACAAGGGGATAGAGGCGCTGATGGCAGGCGCGGATCTGATCCGCGGAGCCCAGCTCGCCGGGAGAGTCTCCGGCGACAGCACCGTCGCATACGCCTATGCTTTTTCGCGGGCCGTCGAGGCCGCGTTAGGGATTGATGTTCCGCCTCGGGCAATCTGGTTGCGCGCCCTGATGGCGGAATTGGAAAGGCTCGCCAACCATCTCGGCGACATCGGCGCCATCTGCAACGACGCCGCGTTTCCACTGATGCTGGCTCATTGCGGCGTGCTGCGCGAGCGTGTGTTGCGGGCAGCCGATGCCGCCTTCGGTCACCGCCTGATGCGCGACCGTATCGTGCCCGGCGGCGTCACCAGCGATCTGAATGGCGACGGGGCGGCCGGCTTGCGAAGCCTTCTTCTCGAAATCCGCCGTCAGTTTCCGGCCCTGGTCGAGCTCTACGACAACACTGCCTCCTTGCAGGACCGGACGGTCGGCACAGGTAGGCTGCGCGCCGAATTGGCACGCGCGTACGGGGCAGGCGGCTACGTCGGGCGCGCATCCGGGCGCGGTTTCGATACCCGGCAGGCCCTGCGCTTTCCGCCGTATGATCATTTGGTCTTCGACGTTCCGGTGCTTAACGACGGCGATGTCAACGCCCGCGTCTGGATCCGTATTCGGGAGGTCGAGGAGAGCCTGTTGCTCATCGAGCAGATTCTCGATCGTCTCCCGATCGGATCTGTCCTCAAAGCAATCCCTTCCGTCGGTGAACGTCGGGAAGGCATGGCGCTTGTCGAGGGTTTTCGTGGTGACGTGCTGGTCTGGCTTCGGCTTGCACCGGAGGGTGTCGTCGAACGCTGCCATCTACGCGATCCATCCTGGTTTCAGTGGCCGCTGATCGAGGCAGCGATCGAAGGCAATATCGTTGCCGATTTCCCGCTCTGCAACAAGTCGTTCAATTGTTCCTATTCTGGTCATGATCTTTGAAGGCAGGCTCGCATGCGAAAACTCCTCTTCGAAAACCTGATCCGCCTGCCGCTGACGGAACCGGCGCCATCCCCCTCCGATGCGGCAATGGAAGAGCTCATCGCCGCTATCGACAAAACCGCTCGCCGGCGCCTTGGGCGCAGCCTGTCAATCCGCGCAGTCGATGCCGGTTCCTGTAACGGCTGCGAGTTGGAGATGCACGCGCTGAGCAATGCCTTCTACGATATAGAGCGTTTCGGCATGCGTTTCGTTGCCTCGCCGCGCCATGCCGACGTGCTGCTCGTAACTGGTCCCGTAACCAAGAACATGCGCGAAGCGCTGGAACGGACAAACAACGCCACACCGGCTCCAAAGTGGGTGGTTGCGCTCGGTGGTTGCGCCCGCGACGGTGGCTGTTTTGCGGGCAGTTATGCGGTTGTCGGCGGGGTCTCCAAGGTCATACCCGTCGACCTGCATATTCCAGGTTGCCCGCCGTCGCCGACGGACATCCTCCGAGGTCTTCTTTCTTTACTTGAATACGTGGACACAGGAGGCCGCGCTTCGTGACGGCGAGCTTCAATGGTTCGACTTCTCCAGGCTGGACTTGTTGCAATAAGGATGCTGATCACGGCGGCACTCACCCTTCTCGCTGCCGTCCGGCGTAGGGCCTTTCCGCCGGAGCCGCCACGGCGACGGTTACAATCTCGAAAGCCGGACATCCATCAAATGGATCCGTCCACACGCATTGGCATTGACCTGGTCGAGAAGGTTTTCATCCGGGATTTCGGATGGTCTTTCCGCAGGCAGACGGATTCGAACATCGGTATCGACGCTCGCGCTGAAATCCTCGAAAACGGTTGGCCAACGGGCCGGCTTCTGCCGCTGCAGATCCGGCCGATATCCTGCGTGGAGAGAACCGAAGGCCATTACATCTATCGCGGCGAAAAACACCATCTGGACTGTTGGGCGAGGTATTCGCTACCCATTTGCGTCATCATCGTTGACACCGAAACCGGACTGATATCGTGGCAGCGAATAGAGAAGCAGCTATGTGAGGAAGTGAGGATGGAATGGTCTATTGCCATCCCAGCAACCAACTTACTCGACGCCACCGCCAGGCTCTGTTTCGAGGAGGCGATACCGACCGATCCGGAATCCCTGATGCGCTCGGCCTTTGCGCTCGATCTCGTTTTGATGGAGCAAATACAAGACCAGACAACCTTTTTCGTATGGGACGAGTGGGGCGATACAACCGCGATCTTTGGCAATCTGCGCATCTACATCGGTGAAGGCCAGGAGGCAGAGCCGGATGTGCAGATCGATTATCGGCTCCGAGCTCAAAATCTCCACGACGTCATGGTCAGGCTTTTCCCTTGGGCGAGCTATTCGTATGCTGAGCCTATTTCGGAATATTCCGGTGAGGTTGCCGTTCATACTCTCGAAGTCGCACTGCGGCCCGAAGCGCGTGCCTATCTCGAGGCCGAGAATTTTCTGGTTGCAGGCTATCCCGAGGATGAGGCGCCATCGGCCCCGGAACCTGAGGACTTCATCACGGAAGAAGAGGAAAGTGAGTTTTGGCGCAGCCGGGGAACACCTCACGATCCTCGCGATCGGCAGGATTAGGAGCAGCGGGAGGGATTGGGGTGGGATTGGGGAGGGATCTTCTAAACCCTAAACCCCACCCTGCCAGATCTTGATCGCCTCAACCGGCCAGATCAGCATCAGCACATTCAGCGTCAGATTATCCCGGATCACATAACCGGTGAAAATCTCGAAGAATATGGCGACGACCACGGTCAGTGCCACCGGCGCCCGCCAGGCGAAGAAGAAGCCGACACACATGAAGACGGTGTCCATCGCCGAATTCAGGATGCTGTCGCCGTAATAGTCGAGCGCGATCGTCGCGGTGCGGTAGCGGTCGATGATGAGAGGGGAGTTTTCCAGCAATTCCCAGCCGGACTCGATGACCAGCGCCAGAAGCAGTCGTGCCACCAGTGGCTGGCGGCGCAGGACGAGATATCCGAGCCCGTAGAACAGGAAGCCGTGGATGATGTGCGACGGCGTGTACCAGTCGGACAGATGCTGCGAATTGCCGCTGGTATTGACCCCGCCTTCCCATAGCTTGACATAACCGCAGGCGCAGATCGGCACGCGGCCCATCAGATATTCGGCGACGATCTGCGCGCCCAGCACGGCAAGGCAGGCGACGAACCAGAAACTCTGCTGTCTGACACGATATTCGGCGTCTGCAGCGCTCACTTCTCGCCGTCCGTTTCCAGGTTGATACTGTGTTTCAGCACCAGCGGCATCTGCGCCAGCGTGAAGATGACGGTGATCGGCATCGTGCCCCAGACCTTGAACGCGACCCAGGTATCGTCGGAAAAATTCCGCCAGACGACTTCGTTCAGCACGGCGAGGAACAGAAAGAAGATGCCCCAACGGATGGTGAGTTTGCGCCAGCCTTCGGCATCGAGCTGGAAGGCGGCGTTGAAGACATAGCCGAGCAGCGACCGGCCAAAGGCGAGCCCGCCGAGCAGCGCCACCCCGAAGAGCGTGTTGACGATGGTCGGCTTCATCTTGATGAAGGTCTCGTTCTGCAGCCAGATCGACAGCGAACCGAAGATAATGACGACGATGCCGGAGACGAAGGGCATGATCGGCAGATGGCCGAGCACGATCTTCGAAACGACGAGCGAAATCACCGTTGCCGCCATGAAGAGCCCGGTCGCGACGAACAACGGCCCGCCCAGTTCGGAAAGGGCGGGAAATTTTTCGACCAGCCATTGGCCACGCAGATTGGCGAAGAAGAAGATCATCAGCGGCCCGAGTTCCAACGCCAGCTTCAGCATCGGATGATGGCGGTCGGCCGCGGACGGGGTGATATCGCTTTCGGTGGTCATGCGTTCTTCGAACCTGCTATTCCTGAAAACCTGTTCCCGTCATGCCCTGCAGGCTTTCGGCGGCATATCTGTGGCATTATTGGGGAAGTCCGGCAATGGCATGGGCGAAATCCTCGGCCTCGAACGGCTCGAGATCGTCGACACCCTCGCCGACGCCGATGAAATAGACCGGCAGCTTGTGCTTGGCGGAAATGGCAACGAGGATGCCGCCGCGCGCCGTGCCGTCGAGCTTGGTCATGATCAGCCCGTTGACGCCGGCGACATTGCGGAAGATCTCGACCTGGCTCAGCGCATTCTGCCCCGTCGTCGCGTCAAGCGTCTGCAGTACGGTGTGCGGCGCATCGGGATCGAGCTTGCCGAGCACGCGCACGATCTTCTCGAGCTCGGCCATCAGCTCGGCCTTGTTCTGCAGCCGGCCGGCGGTATCGACGATCAGCACGTCGCATTTTTTTGCTTTCGCCTGTTCGAAGGCATCGTATGCGAGGCCGGCAGCATCGGCGCCAAGCTTGGTGCCGACGAATTCCGAGTTCGTCCGCTCGGCCCAGATCTTCAGCTGCTCGATCGCTGCCGCGCGGAACGTATCACCGGCCGCCAGCATCACCTTCAGCCCGGCGCCCGAAAGCTTCGCCGCAAGCTTGCCGATCGTCGTCGTCTTGCCGGTACCGTTGACGCCGACGACGAGGATGACATGCGGCTTGTGCGAGAGATCGAGCTGCAGCGGCTTGGCGACCGGCGTCAAAACCTTGGCGATTTCGGACGCCATAATCCGGCTGACATCCTCGCCGGTCACATCCTTGCCATAGCGCTCGGAAGCCAGCGTATCGGTAACGCGCAACGCCGTTTCGACACCGAGATCGGCCTGGATCAACAGGTCTTCGAGATCCTGCAGCGTCTCGTCGTCGAGCTTGCGCTTGGTGAAGAGCGCCGTGATCTGGTTGGTGAGCTGCGAGGAGGTGCGCGCAAGCCCGTTCCGCAGACGCTGGAACCAGCTGAGCTTCGGCTGTGGGGCAATGGGCTCGGGTTCGGCGACCTTCGGGCCGGTGGCGAAGCCTTTGGGGAGGACGGGAGATTCAGCCTTCGGCCATTCCGTGATCGTCTCGGAAGGCTCGGCGAATGTGATACCCCCCTCTGCCCTGCCGGGCATCTCCCCCACAAGGGGGGAGATCGGCTGAACCGAGGTGTCTGGTACCTCATCGATCTCAGGCGAAATCTCCTCTGGAGGCGCTTCTGCAACTTCCTCGGTCCCTTCGATCGAAACCGGCGCGTCAGGCTCCAAATGATCTCCCCCCTTGTGGGGGAGATGTCCCGAAGGGACAGAGGGGGGTATTTCCGCAGCGGTTTCGACAGGTGCCTGGATCTCGGACTGCGCCTCCGCTGCCGCCTCGGCTTCCAGCAATGAAAGCGGCACGACGCCCATATCGCTCAACTGGTCGGCAGCGGGCAGGATCGCAGGTTCCGCATCGTCTGGAGCAACAGGCGCCTCGCCCCTGTCCTCGTCAATATCAGCCGCCGGCCCGCCGGCCGTATCCATTTCCTCGGCCAGCACCGGATCATCTGCAATCGGCAGATCTTCGTCGCGCGAGCGTGGCCCCAGCTCCTTTTCCACGGCCTCGGGCATAGGCTCTTCTGCCGGCTTGCCGAAGGTGAAGACCTTTTTGATGAAACTGAGCGCCATGAGAATTCCGTGAAAGTCAGGCCGCTGCGGCCGTCAATTGCATGTCGAGATGCCTGCCATTGTGGCCGGTGATGGTGGCCGGCACAAGTTCGCCGGGGCGGAGGCCGTCGGCTGCGACCAGCGTGAAGTTCTCCGTATGCGCCAGGCCGTTGTTTTCGACAAGCAGCCATTGCCGGGTTCCGACCATGCCATCGAGATGGGATTGATAGAGCCTATGTCCAGCGGCGCGCAGGCGTGCGGCGCGATCCTTGACCAGCGACCGGTCGAGCTGCGGCATGCGGGCGGCCGGTGTGCCGGGACGCGGGCTATAGGGGAAAACATGCAGATGCGCGATCCCGGCCTCTTCGGCCAGCCGCACGGCATTGCCGAACATCTCCTCCGTTTCGGTGGGGAAACCGGCGATCATATCGGCGCCGAAGCTCATCCCAGGGCGGAGGCGACGGGCGTCTTCAATGAAACGCAGCGCATCGGCACGCGAATGCCGGCGCTTCATCCGTTTCAGGATCATGTCGTCGCCATGCTGCAGCGACAGATGCAGATGCGGCATGAAGCGCGGTTCTTCGGCGATGAGATCCATCAGATGGGCATCGGCCTCGATGCTGTCGATCGAGGAAAGCCTGAGGCGCCGGATATCCGGGATCTGCTTCAACAGCGTCTTCGCCAGCAGCCCAAGGGTCGGGGTACCCGGCAGATCGCCGCCATAGCTGGTGGCGTCGACGCCGGTCAGGACGATCTCGCGGTAACCGCTGTCGGCGAGCTTGCGGGCCTGGTCGACGACCGCCCCCATCGGCACGGAGCGGGAATTGCCACGGCCATAAGGGATGATGCAGAAAGTGCAGCGGTGGTCGCAGCCGTTCTGCACCTGGATGAAGGCGCGCACATGGCCGTCGATGTGCCTCACCATCTGCGGCGCCGTCGCCTTGACGCTCATGATATCGTTGACGCGCAGCTTCTCTTCGGCCGAAACGCCGAAATCCGGCAGGCTTCGGTAGGAGGCGCTCGCAAGCTTCTCCTCGTTGCCGAGTACGGCATCGACTTCCGCCATGGCGGCGAAGGTCTGCTTTTCCGTCTGCGCGGCGCAGCCGGTGACGATGATGCGGGCATGCGGATTGTCGCGCCGCGCCCGGCGGATCGCCTGGCGGGCCTGACGCACAGCCTCGCCGGTCACCGCACAGGTATTGACCAGGACGGCGTTGTTGAGCCCGGCCTCCTCGGCCTGCGCCTTCATCACTTCGGATTCATATGTGTTGAGGCGGCAGCCGAAGGTAATGACCTCGATGCCGCTCACTGCGCCTCTGCTCCCCGGTCCGCATCGCGCGACCAGAGGCCGGTCGAAGGATCGAGCCTGCCCGACCACTCCCATTCAGCCGGACCGGTCATGATGACGTGGTCGTCGCGCTCGCGCCATTCGATTGAAAGCGTGCCCGGCGGCTTGGCGCTCGCCACATTGATCGTCACCTTGCGGCCGGTGCGGCCGGTGCGCGCGGCGCTGACGGCGGCGGAACAGGCGGCCGAGCCGCAGGCAAGCGTCAGGCCCGCACCGCGCTCCCAGGTGCGCGTCGTCATCGACGTCGGTGAGGTCACTTGCGCCAAGGTGATATTGGCACGCTCGGGAAACATCGGATGGTTTTCCAGCAGCGGCCCGAAGCGGGCGAGATCATAGGACATCACGTCCTTGTCCACCCAAAAGATGGCATGCGGATTGCCCATAGACATGGCGGAAGGCGAATGCAGCACCGGATTGTCGATCGGACCGATCTGCATTTCGATGCGGCTGGTGTCGTGGAATTCTTCCGCCAGCGGGATCTTGTCCCAATCGAAGACCGGCTTTCCCATATCGACGGAGATCGTCCCGTCCTCGTGTTCGACGGCGTTGAGAATGCCGGCGACCGTTTGGAAGGTGAAGGCCTTCCGGCCGGTCTCGGCGGCAAGCGCCTGCACGACGCAGCGCGTGCCGTTGCCGCAGGCCTGCGCCTTCGAGCCGTCGGAATTCAGGATATCGACGAACGCGTCGGTGCCGTCGGCCTTCGGATCATGGATCGCCATGATCTGATCGAACTCGGTCTCAGGATCGGCATTGAGCGCGACCGCCGCCGCGGGCGTCACCTTGTCCGGCCGTCCGCGCATGTCGACGACCAGGATCTTGTTGCCAAGCCCATTCATCCTCGCGAATTCGACCGTTGCGTTCATGATATCATTCCGTCCGTCTTTCCGCTGTATATGGCGGAAACGTGAGGGAATTACCAGTGGGTGAGTGCCATGCAGGCCTTGCAGCCGACCGAGGTCTCGGGCCGTCCGGCTTCTACCGCTGCCCGCCGTCGGGCTCGAACGACGCCGCATGCGCCTCGACGATAGCGGCGGTGATGACCTTTCTCAGCTCATAGACCAGCGAGCGGGACCGTTTGCGGTCCAGATCCTGTGCCGCTTTTGCAAGACTAAGGCCTTCGTTGAGAACAATATGATGGGCCCGTGTCAGCGCCCAACTTTCAATATCAGCATTGATCATTCGATATCTCCGCCGGATCATCCGGCATCAAGGATATTCACGAATCATTTTACAGGACGCACTTAAGTAGAAAATAGAATCACAAGCAGAATATTTTGCAACTCGCCTGAATAGCGAATTTGAACTGTGAGCGGGAATTCAACCGCTTGCCCCATGCGGCGCCGCTTCCGAAAAGTCCGCCATGCGGCCATCTGCCCGCATTCGCCTTGACTTTCCCGCCGCTTTCCTGTTTATCGCGCCCAATCCGCGACGAGCCACATGACTCCGAGCCGCCGACCGGGACTTCGAGATTCCGGAGGTCAACACCCGACAGCGCGATGCGCCCTCGGGTGCTTTTTGGCTTTGCGTCTTGTTTTCGTCAAGGAAAAGCACGACGATTCCGGGCATGTCGAACCCGCCCGAAACGTATCAAGGAAGAGCCGATGTTTGAAAACCTCCAGGACCGTCTTGGATCCATTCTGAATGGACTGACAGGCCGTGGCTCGCTTTCGGAAGCCGATGTTTCCGTAGCGCTGCGCGAGGTTCGCCGTGCGCTGCTGGAAGCCGACGTCGCGCTCGACGTCGTGCGCTCCTTCACCGACCGCGTGCGTGAAAAGGCCGTCGGCGCCGAGATCCTGAAGTCGATCAAGCCCGGCCAGATGGTCGTCAAGATTGTCCATGACGAACTGATCGAGATGCTCGGCGGCGAAGGCGTCGGCATCGATCTGCATGCGCCCGCCCCCGTCGTGGTCATGATGGTCGGCCTGCAGGGCTCCGGCAAGACGACGACGACCGCCAAGATCGCCAATCGCCTGTCGACGCGCGAGAAGAAGAAAGTGCTGATGGCGTCGCTCGATACGCGCCGCCCGGCAGCCCAGGAGCAGCTTCGCCAGCTCGGCGCCCAGGCCAGCATCGACACGCTGCCTGTTATCGCAGGTCAGTCGCCGACCGATATCGCCGCCCGCGCCGTGCAGGCGGCGAGACTCGGCGGCCATGACGTCGTCATCCTCGATACCGCCGGCCGCACCCATATCGACGAGCCCTTGATGGTCGAAATGGCCGACATCAAGAGAAAGTCGAACCCGCATGAAATCCTGCTGGTCGCCGACAGCCTCACCGGCCAGGATGCCGTCAACCTCGCCCGCAATTTTGACGAACGCGTCGGCATCACCGGCCTCGTGCTGACCCGCATGGACGGCGACGGCCGCGGCGGCGCGGCGCTTTCGATGCGCGCCGTCACCGGCAAGCCGATCAAGCTGATCGGCGTCGGCGAGAAGATGAGCGAGCTCGAGGAATTCCATCCCCGCCGCATTGCCGACCGCATCCTCGGCATGGGCGACATCGTCTCTCTGGTCGAGCGCGCCGCCGAGAATATCGACGCCGAAAAGGCGGCGGCCATGGCCGCCAAGATGGCCAAGGGCAAGTTCGACCTCGACGACCTCGCCGATCAGCTGCGCCAGATGCAGAAGATGGGCGGCATGGGCGGCATCATGGGCATGATGCCGGGCATGGCCGGCATGAAGGACAAGATGGCCGCCGCCGGCCTCGACGACAAGCTTTTCGGCCGCCAGATCGCCATCATCCAGTCGATGACCAAGGCCGAGCGCGCCAATCCCGACCTGCTCAAGCATTCGCGCAAGAAGCGCATCGCCGCCGGCTCCGGCACTGACGCCGCCGCCATCAACAAACTTCTGAAAATGCACCGCCAGATGGCGGATATGATGAAGATGATGGGCGGCAAGGGCAAAGGCGGCCTGATGAAGCAGATGATGGGTGGCCTTGCCGGCAAGATGGGGCTTGGCGGCCTCGGCGCCATGGGTGGCGGCATGCCCGATCTCTCGAATATCGATCCCCGGCAGCTCGAAGCCCTGCAGAAGCAGGCGGAAGCTGCGGGTTTGGGAAAACCGGGTGGGGGTATGCCCGGTCTCGGCGGTCTGCCGGGTGGTTTGCCCGGCCTTGGCGGCGCCAAGCTGCCGGGCCTAGGCGGTGGTTTCCCGGGATTGCCCGGCTTGCCGAAGAAGAAGTGAAAGGATCGCTTGCCCCATGATTGATCCAAACGTCAAAGCCCAGCTCGCGAGCTATCGTCAGTCGATCGACAATATCGATGCCGCTCTTGTGCACATGCTGGCCGAACGCTTCCGCTGCACCAAAGAGGTCGGCGTGCTGAAGGCCAAATACAATCTGCCGCCGGCCGACCCGGCGCGCGAGGAATACCAGATCGAACGCCTTCGCCAGCTGGCAAAGGCCGCCAATCTGGACCCGGATTTCGCCGAGAAGTTCCTGAACTTCGTCATCAAGGAAGTCATCCGGCATCATGAGCAGATCGCTGCGGATCACGCTGAACAGAGCGCCGCAGCCCGATAACCACACCGCCCACGAAGCGGTCAAGAAAAGCCTAAGGAGTAAAGAACATGGCACTGAAAATTCGTCTCGCCCGCGGTGGCTCCAAGAAACGCCCGTACTACCACGTCGTGCTCGCCGATGCGCGCAGCCCGCGTGATGGCCGCTTCCTCGAGAACCTCGGTTCCTGGAACCCGATGCTCGCCAAGGACGACGAGAAGCGCGTTCAGCTGAACGCCGAGCGCATCAAGCATTGGCTCGACAACGGCGCCCAGCCGACCGACCGCGTTCTCCGCTTCCTCAATGAAGCAGGCGTTGCCAAGCGCGAAGCCAAGAACAACCCGATCAAGGCGAAGCCCGGCAAGCGCGCCCAGGAACGCGCCGCCGAAAAGGCTCAGAAGGCCGCTGACGCCGCCGCTGCTGCTGCCGACGCCGCCGAATAATCGGGACCTTCCCAATCGAACGGGCGGCGTGGCGACATGCCGCCCGTTTTCGTTTCCAATTACCCGCACTTCGTTTATGAGAAGCTGTCTTTCCGGCTTCACATGAAGGAACCCATGACAAAGCTCGAAAACCCCGTTCTGATGGCGACGATCGGCGGCGCACAGGGCCTGCGCGGCGAAGTGCGCGCCAAGGCCTACACCGCCGACCCGGTCGCGCTCGGCGACTACGGCCATCTCCACAGCTTGGACGGACGCAGCTTCGAAATCCTCGAGATCCGCGAGATGAAGAATGTCGTGGTGGTCCGTTTCCGCGGCATCAACGACCGCAACGCCGCTGACGCGCTGAACGGGCTGGAACTCTATATCGAGCGCGACAATCTGCCCGACGAGGAGCTGGAGGACGACGAATTCTACTATGCCGATCTCGAAGGACTCGAGGCGCGGGACGACCAGGGCGTCAGCTACGGCACGGTCACAGGCGTGTTCGATTTCGGCGCCGGCGATCTCCTGGAGCTCAAGGGTCCGGGCAAGCGCCCGGTGCTAATCCCCTTCTCCGAAGCTTCGGTGCTGGAAATCGACCTCGAAGCCGGCACCCTGCTGATCGATCCGCTGGCGGCGGGGCTGATCGACGATCCCGAAGAGCTTTCTAAATTCACCCCGGACAAGCCGAAAAAGAAGAAGTGATGGCTTTCCGGGCGAGCGTACTGACACTCTATCCGGAGATGTTTCCGGGACATCTGGGCTTTTCGCTCGCCGGCAAGGCGATGCAGCGCGGGCAATGGTCGCTGGACGCGGTGCAGATCCGCGATTTCGCCACCGACAAACACCGCACCGTCGACGACACGCCGGCCGGCGGCGGCGCCGGCATGGTGCTGAAACCCGACGTTCTAGCCCGCGCCGTCGACAGCACCGGCCAAGGCGATACCCGCCCGCGCCTGTTGATGAGCCCGCGCGGCCGACCACTGACGCAGCGGCGCGTGCGCGAACTTGCGGCGGGCGACGGCGTCATCATCGTCTGCGGCCGCTTCGAGGGAGTCGACCAGCGGGTGATCGAGGCGCGCGGACTGGAAGAGGTCTCGGTCGGCGACTATGTGCTGTCGGGCGGCGAGCCGGCGGCGCTGATCGTGCTCGATGCGATCATCCGCATCCTGCCCGGCGTCATGGGCAACGATATTTCCGGTCTGCACGAGAGCTTCGAAGGCGGACTGCTGGAACATCCCCATTATACGCGGCCGCAGGAGTGGGAAGGCCGGGAAATACCCCCCATTCTGACATCGGGCAACCACGGCGCCATCGAAAAGTGGCGCCACGAGGAGGCGTTGCGGCTGACGCGGGAGCGGCGGCCGGATCTCTTCGAAAAGGCTGAGCCCAAGAAAAACGGCTGATTCCACCCTCCCCCTTCACAAAAATGTCGTGCGAGGGATGACAAGCCCCGGCCTTTCGTGTATTGGCGCACGCGGAAATGGGGTTAGCCCTGTCTGCCAGCAAACAAAGAATGGCGAATCCGCTCCCGCCCCCAATGGGGCAAAATCCTGAGGCTGGTCCAAGGGATCTGTGTCGAGCGCTCTGGCTGTTTCAGAAGAACCAAAGGTTAAGACGATGAACATCATTCAGCAGCTTGAGGCCGAACAGGCCGCCAAGATCGAAGCCAAGCGCACCCTCCCCGAATTCTCCCCGGGCGACACCGTCCGCGTCAACGTGAAGGTCACGGAAGGCAACCGTACCCGCGTTCAGGCCTATGAAGGCGTCTGCATCGCCCGCTCCGGCGGCGGCCTGCAGGAAAACTTCACCGTTCGCAAGATCTCCTACGGCGAAGGCGTCGAGCGCGTATTCCCGGTCTACTCGCCGCTGATCGAAAGCGTCGACGTCGTCCGCCGCGGTAAGGTCCGTCGCGCCAAGCTCTATTACCTGCGCGACCGTCGCGGCAAGTCCGCCCGTATCGTTGAAGACACGGGCGTCCGCGCCCGCAAGCTCAACGACGCCGAACGCGCTGCGGTTGCCGAGGAAAAGGCACGCATCGAAGCTGAAAAGGTTGCAGCCGCCCAGGCGCTCGCCGCCGAGAAGGCAGCAGCAGAAGCCGCCGAAGCCAAAGCCGCTGCTGAAGCAGCAGCCGCCGCCGCAGCGGAGCCGGCAGCAGAATAAGATCTGCTCCAGGCAAATTCTTCGCTTGGAGCGAAATTCTTCGCTTGGAAAGGCGGCCTTCGGGTCGCCTTTTCTCTTTTTTGCGTCGGCGCGCCGCCGGCGGCCTTGCCTTCGGCAGGTCTTCCGTGACAATTTTCGCGTTCAATCTGGGAGCCATTCCATGCTGTTTCGTCGTACCGTTCTTGCGGGCTTTGCCGCCCTTGCGCTCGCCCCTTTGACCGTATCGGCCGCCGAGCTGCCCGATCTTGGCGGCAAGAGCGTCGTCGTCGTCACCGAGAATGCCTATCCGCCGCTGCAGTTCGTCGACCCGAAATCCGGCAAGGCGATCGGGTGGGAATATGATGCGATGAACGAGATCGCCAAGCGGCTGAATTTCAAGGTCGAATACCAGAACACCAGCTGGGACGCGATGATCCAGGCGGTTTCGGACGGCCAGTACAACATTGGCATGACCGGCATCACCATCAAGGACGACCGCAAGCAGAAGGTCGATTTCTCCGATCCCTATATGCGCTCACAGCAATTCATGCTGGTGCGCGGCGACGAGAAGCGCTTCACCGACGCCAAGAGCTTTTCCGCTTTCAACGACGGCCTGATTGGCGCCCAGCCGGGCACGTCACCATTCTACACCGCCGTCTATGAAATCCTCGACGGCAACGAACAGAACCCGCGCATCAAGCTTTTCGAAACCTTCGGCGCGACCGTGCAGGCGCTGAAAACCGGCGACGTCGACCTCGTTCTCACCGACAGCGTCGCTGCCAAGGGCTATGTCGATTCCTCGAACGGCGCCCTGAAGGTGGTCGGCGAACCGCTCGGCACCGAGGACTTCGGGTTCATCTTCCCGAAGGGCTCCGATCTCGTCGCTCCGGTCAACGCGGCCATCGCCGCTCTGAAAGCGGACGGCACCTTTGATGCGCTGAACAAGAAGTGGTTCCTCGACTACAAGATGGGCGAATAGTCCCGAGCAATCGCAGATGGCGCCACAACCATCCCTGCGACACGAGAAGGACGACCGTCCCTGGTGGCTGGCCGTCCTCGTTCTGATCGGAATCATTCTCGCCGTCGTCATCGCCACAAACGACATTTACGCGCAGGTGTTCCGGACTGTGGTAAATGGCGCCGGCATCACCGTATTCGTGACCCTCGTGGCCTTCATGCTGGCGACAGTGCTTGGTCTCGGCATCGCGCTGCTTGGCCTCGCCGACAGCATCGTGCTGCGCCAGATCGCCCGCTTCTATATCGAAACCATCCGCGGCATCCCGATCCTGGTGCTGCTCTTCTACATCGCTTTCGTCGGCGCACCTGGTCTTGTGGCGGCCTATAACTTCATCATCACGCCACTTGTGCAGGCTGGCATTGCCGAACCGATCCTCGTGCGCGACCTGTCGCTGATGTGGCGGGCCATCATCGCATTGATGATCGGCTATTCCTCCTTCATTGCCGAAATCTTCCGCGCCGGTTTCCAGTCGGTCGATATCGGCCAGATCGAGGCTGCAAAGTCGCTCGGCCTGTCGCGCTATCGCCGCTTCCGGCTCGTCGTCTTCCCGCAGGCGATCCGGGTCATCTTCCCGCCGCTCTCCAACGACTTCGTCTCGATGGTGAAGGATTCATCGCTCGTCTCCGTCCTCGGGGTGGCCGACATTACCCAGATGGGCAAGGTCTATGCCTCCGGCTCGTTTCGCTTCTTCGAGACCTATTCGATCGTCACCTATATCTACCTGATCCTGACGATCGGCCTGTCGTTGGCGCTGCGGCGCATTGAACAGAAGATGAAGCAGAAGCCGCGCTGAGCCACATCACGATTCGAATTGCCGTTTCGTTCAAAAATCGCTATATGCGGGCGATGGAATCCAAGTTCAGATGCACTGGCGCGCATATTTTCGTGCTGCAGGACCACTATCGCCTGCCGGCCCGGTTTTTCGCATGCGTATCCGGTGCGCTCAACAGCCGACTTCGTTGATCGAATGACGGCCGGCGGAGCCTGATCCGCTTTTTCCGATTTTCCAAAGCTTCCAAAAAACGGACTTAACGCCATGAGCGCACCGCGTACCCTCTACGACAAGATCTGGGACGACCACCTGGTCGACGAACAGGCCGACGGAACCTGTCTTCTCTACATCGACCGCCACCTGGTCCACGAAGTCACCTCGCCGCAGGCCTTCGAAGGCCTGCGCATGAGCGGCCGCAAGGTCCGCGCGCCAGAAAAGACGCTCGCCGTCGTCGACCACAACGTTCCGACCTCGGCCGACCGCCATCTCGGCATCAAGAACGAAGAAAGTCGCATTCAGGTCGAGCAGCTCGCCAAGAATGCCGCCGAGTTCAATGTCGAATATTATTCCGAGAACGACAAGCGCCAGGGCATCGTCCACATCATCGGGCCGGAACAGGGCTTCACCCTGCCCGGCATGACGATCGTCTGCGGCGACAGCCACACCTCCACCCATGGTGCTTTCGGCTCGCTCGCCCACGGCATCGGCACGTCTGAGGTCGAGCATGTTCTCGCCACCCAGACGCTGATCCAGAAGAAGGCCAAGAACATGCTGGTGCAGGTCGACGGCCAGCTACCGGCAGGCGTCACCGCCAAGGACATCGTTCTTGCCATCATCGGCGAGATCGGCACGGCGGGCGGCACCGGCTACGTCATCGAATATGCCGGCGAAGCGATCCGCTCGCTGTCGATGGAAGGGCGCATGACGATCTGCAACATGTCGATCGAAGGCGGCGCCCGTGCCGGCCTGATCGCCCCCGACGAAGTCACCTTCGAATATATCAAGGGCAAGCCGCGCGCGCCGAAGGGCGAAGCGCTGGAACAGGCGATCGCCTACTGGAAGACGCTGAAATCGGACGAAGGCGCCCATTTTGATCGCGTCGTCAAGCTGAACGCCGCCGAATTGCCGCCGATCGTTTCCTGGGGCTCTTCACCTGAGGACGTCGTCTCGGTCCAGGGCACCGTGCCGAACCCCGACGAAATCCAGGACGAGACGAAGCGCGCTTCCAAGTGGCGCGCCCTCGATTACATGGGCCTGAAGCCGGGCACGAAAATGACCGACATCAACGTCGACCGCGTCTTCATCGGCTCCTGCACCAACGGCCGCATCGAGGATCTGCGCGCCGCCGCCAAAGTGGTCGAAGGCAAGACCGTTGCCGCGACGGTGAACGCGATGATCGTCCCAGGTTCAGGCCTCGTCAAGGAACAGGCGGAAGCCGAAGGCCTCGACAAGATCTTCAAGGCCGCGGGCTTCGATTGGCGCGAGCCTGGCTGCTCGATGTGCCTCGCCATGAACGACGACCGCCTGAAGCCGGGCGAACGCTGCGCCTCCACCTCGAACCGCAACTTCGAAGGCCGTCAGGGCTTCAAGGGCCGCACGCACCTCGTCTCGCCGGCAATGGCCGCCGCCGCGGCAATCGCCGGTCACTTCGTCGATATCCGCGAGTGGAATTGATCCGTCATCCCTCGGAACGAGAATGAGAGCCGCCCGATGCGCAGAGCGCACCGGGCGGCTTCGTATTTCATGGCAGCGGCGCCTCCGTTTCCGGGCGTTGTGAATCAGCGGGCGAGCCCGTTTGTGCATGGGCCGTGTTCCCGATTTCATCCTTTCGGGCAATCGACACCCGGAAATGCCTATGGCCTCATCGGCTTAGGGCGCGATACGCGATAAATAGCGTTCAGGCTTCGGCGAATTCCGCGCCAATGGGGGAATGGCCATGAGGCAGAGAATAGTAAGGCGTTTACTGCAAACCAGCTTGATCGCGCTTACCTCGCTGGCATCGAACGAGGCCGCCGGCGCCGCGCCGATCCATTCGGCGATCCCTCCGGTCATAACGCCCTCCGGCCTGCTGCAACAGGTCGCGCGAAGCAAGATACCGTCTCTCAATGGATATCGCGGCTATGACAGGGCCCGGCCCGGTTATATCAAGAGTTCCAACGGTTATTGGTATCCCTCGCGCGCCTTTGACGATTATACGGGCTCGATCGGACGGTCGCAGCCCAGGAGCAATAGCTGCGACTATGGCTTTGCCCCGACCAACGGATCGGGCTGCAATTATTGACTCGACGGCTGCATGTCTCGTCGTCGGCGGCCGCGGCGAGTATCCTTCCCTCGGAGCGGCCGCTGATGATCGGAAGGGCGGTCAGAACGCCGCTGTCATCGGGTCCGGTCCCATGCGCGCGCCGGCGCTGTCGAGCTTGGCGATCGCCGCCATGTCATCGGCATCGAGCTTGAAATCGAACACCTGGAAATTCTCCTCGATGCGCGACGGTGTCACCGACTTCGGAATAACGACGAGGCCGGTGTCGACGTGCCAGCGGATAATGACCTGAGCCGGCGTCTTCCGATGTTTCCTGGCGATCTCGCCGATGACAGGGTTCGAGATGAACTGCCCCTGGCCGAGCGGGCTCCAGGATTCGGTGGCGATGTTCAGTTTCTTGTGCGCCTCTTGCGCCGCCTTCTGCTGGAAATCGGGATGCAGCTCGATCTGGTTGATAACAGGAACGACTCCGGTTTCGCCGATGATCCGCTCCAGATGCTCAGGATAGAAATTTGACACACCGATCGAGCGGGCGCGCCCCTCTTCCTTGATGCGAACGAACGCCTTCCAGGTTTCGGTGTAGAGGCCTCGATGTGGCGACGGCCAGTGTACGAGATAAAGGTCGACATAGTCTAATCCGAGCTTCTTCAGGCTGCCGTCGAAGGCACGCAGCGTATTGTCGTAGCCCTGGTCGGTGTTTCTGAGCTTGGTGGTGACGAAGATGTCCTTGCGGTCGAGGCCGGAGGATCGGATGCCTTCGCCGACACCCTCCTCATTGTCGTAACCGGACGCTGTATCGATATGGCGGTAGCCGGCGGCAATGGCTGTGCGTACGGTCGGAGCGGCAATCTCCTGCGGTGTCTGCCAGACGCCGAGCCCGACCTGCGGAATGGAATGTCCGTCATGGAAAGTGATGATGGGTTGAGTGGTCACAATATATCTCCGGGAGTTTGAAAAATTGGACGAGGCATAAATTGCGCCCGCACGCGGGGCGTCCCCGGAACGCATCTCAGCCTGAGCGTTCGGTCACCGAAAAGATATAGGCAGCCGCATCCGGAAGACAATCAGACCACCCGGACAATTGTCCCCTTGCGAAGATGCGGCAGGAGGCGGCGCATGTCGCCGAGGCTCACCGCCACGCAGCCGGCCGTCGGCTCGTAGCCCGGCCGGATGAGATGGAAGAAAATCGCCGAGCCGCGGTTGCGCGCCCGCGGGGAGATATTCCAGTCCATCACCAGGCAGATATCGTAGAGCCCGTCGCTGCGCCGCATCTCCTCGTGACTGGCACCGAACGGCGCTCTGACGAGGCGGTTGTAATTGGCATCGCCGGACTGGTCGCACCAGAGCATGCCGGCGACGATGCGGCGGATGGGAAGCGCAGTGGCGAGCCGGCCGTTCCGCTCGCCGCGCCGGAAGCCTGACAGCAGTTTCATCGATGTGATCGGCGTGGCGCCATCGCCCTCGCGTTTCAGGACGGTGCGGCCGGAGCGGCCGATCGCGGCAGGCACGATGATCGCGCCGAGCCGGACGATCGCGCGGCTCTTTCTCCCTGGTGCCGGGCGCACCACGACCGTCAACGGCCTAACTCTCGGCTTTCGCCTTGCTTTTTCCATTTTTCTCGCATGTCTTGCATTGCCTGAGGCTTTGATTGAAATCATATGCAAACATGCCCGGCAACAGCCCCGCCGGCCGATCCTTGCCAAACCTACAATTTGGCGTAGGACTAGGGGACCTAACATGAGGACGCAACGGCATGACTGCACGCACCATTCTTTTGGTGGATGACGACGAAGACCTTCGGCAGACGCTGACGGAGCAGTTGTCGCTTTATGAGGAATTCACGGTTCTGCAGGAAGCCAACGCCGGCAAGGGTGTTGCGACCGCCCGTTCGACGCCGGTCGATCTGTTGATCATGGATGTCGGCCTGCCTGACATGGATGGCCGCGAAGCGGTGAAGCTCCTGCGCAAGGGCGGCTTCAAGGCGCCGATCATCATGCTGACCGGCCATGATACGGATTCCGATACGATCCTCGGCCTCGAGGCCGGCGCCAACGATTATGTCACCAAACCCTTCCGCTTCGCCGTACTGCTGGCGCGCATCCGCGTGCAACTGCGCCAGCACGAGCAGAGCGAGGACGCCACCTTTACCGTCGGCCCCTATCTCTTCAAGCCGAGCCAGAAGCTGCTGACCACCGACAACGGCCAGAAGATCCGCCTGACCGAAAAGGAAGCGGCAATCATCCGCTATCTCTACCGCGCCGAACAGAAGGTCGTCACCCGCGACGTGCTTCTCGAAGAGGTCTGGGGCTATAATTCCGGCGTGACCACACATACGCTGGAAACCCACGTCTACCGGCTGCGCCAGAAGATCGAGCGCGATCCCTCTAACGCCGAAATCCTGGTGACGGAAAACGGCGGCTACAAGATCATCCCCTAGAACAGGATGATATTAGGCCAGCTCGGCCTGAAATCTGAATCCTGTTCTCAATGAAAGAGTTGGAACATGATGTCGCCCGAAAGCCACTCACGCCTTTCGGCATGATGCTCTGGAGAATTTCCGTTTTCTCCGAATCACGGTAATCCTCTATCTCTTTGTTTTCACGCAGTTCCGCACACAAGCCGCTCGGCAGTTTTGTTGGAATTGCTCTAAGGCGAAAAGCCCACATGGCGCTGACGGACGACATTCATCTGCTCTCGCAGCTTCCGCTGTTCAAGGACATGAGCGAGGACCAGCTGCGCCTGATCGCCTTCGGCGCCGACCGGCGCATGATCGCGGCCGGCCAGATGCTGTTTCGCCAGGGCGCGCCGGCCGAGAGCGCCTATGTCGTCTTGAGCGGCAGCCTGGCACTCAGCACGACGAGCAGCGACGGCATGCAGCGGACCGATGCGGTTGCCGGACCCGGCACGCTGATTTCCGAGCTGGCGCTGGTGACGCTGGTCGAGCGCAAGTTCACCGCGATCGCGCGTGAGGACACGAACATCATCCGCATCACCCGCGCCCTCTTCCACCGGCTGCTCGAGGAATATCCTGATGCGGCCCGTCTGATCGAAAATCGCATCCGCGACAATCTCGTCGAACTTGCCGCCAAGGCCGCAAGCCAGTTCCACCGGTTCAGCTGATCCACCTGGATACAACTGAAAAAACGTCAGTCGCAGACGAGGCCATCGATCGCTGCGGCGAGCTTTGTGAGGTCCGCGGCGTAGAAGCCGGCAGCATTGAGACAGTTCGTCTCGAGGAGCTTCAGGCCCTCTTCTGTACGGCAGACGTCAATGACATAGGCCGGAGAGTAGCCCGGATTGAGATCGGCCATCCGCTGCCCGAATTCGAGCGCGTCGTCATCGATCTCATGACGGTGGATGACGCGCGATCCTTCTTTGTAAAGCGAATAGGTGACGATCCTGTCATTGACGACCCAGAGACGCCATTCGCGCAGGATGCGGACAGGCTTGGTGAACATCAGCAGCGTGTTATGGCGCAGCGATCCCGCCGGGATCTCATCTTCGTCGAGCGCCAGGACCCTCTCGGCCATACGGACGATCTCGCCGGCCGATTTCACGTTGCCGGGCTCTTCCTTGCTGTCGTCGACGGGACGCAGGAACCATTCCCGCCCATCGTCAGCCAGACGCGCGGGAACCTCGCGGAGCGTCAGGAACAACGCATCGGCGCCGTTGAGTAGGTAGGGATGCCACACCTTTTCCTGGACAAACGGACGCAGTTTGAACATGCCCGGCCGGTAGCCGTTCGTCTCGGCGTTTCTCCAGAGCGTGTAGGAACCGAACATCACCACCGCGCTGGGATCGGCGACAACCGGCTCGGGAATAAGCTCGCCGATGAACGGAACGACCCTGTGCCAAGTGTAGCGGATACCGAGCCGGTCGAGTGCCTCGGCAAGCTTGTGATGGTCCTCGAACTCCTGAAGAATCCACTGCATCAGAGATCGAAATGCGCCGTCACCGGCACATGGTCGGAAGGCCGGTCCCAGCCGCGCGCTTCCTTCAGGATATCGATGCGCTTGAGATGCGGCCCGAGATCCGATGAGGACCAGATGTGGTCGAGCCGCCGGCCGCGGTCGGCCGCTTCCCAATCCTTGGCGCGATAGCTCCACCAGGTGTAGAGCTTCTCGCTGATCGGCACATGCTGGCGCATGAGATCGAGCCAGGCGCCGCGTCGCATCACCTCGAGCAGCCCGTCGGTTTCGACGGGCGTATGGCTGACGATCTTCAGCAACTGCTTGTGCGACCAGACGTCGTGTTCCAGCGGCGCGATGTTGAGATCCCCGACTAGGATGGCCGAAGTATTGGCCTCGCCATTGGCCTTCAAAAGCTTCATCTCCTCGATGAAATCGAGTTTATGGCCGAATTTCGGATTGATCGTCCGGTCCGGCTCGTCGCCGCCGGCCGGGACGTAAAAATTGTGCAGCCGGATGCGGCGGTTGCCGCGTTCGAAGATCGCCGATATGTGGCGGGCGTCGCCGACGCCGCAGTAATCCTGCCGGTGATCTTCGGTCAGCGGAATGCGCGAGGCGATCGCCACGCCGTGATAACCCTTCTGACCGTGGATGATGATGTGATCATAGCCCATGGCCCGCAAAGGCGCGGCGGGAAAGAGCTCGTTCGGCACCTTGGTTTCCTGCAGGCAGAGAATATCCGGCCGGTGCTTGAGAACGAGCTGCTCGACGATCGGCATACGCAGCCGTACCGAATTGATATTCCAGGTGGTAATCGAAAAGCTCATGCGGCAAGCCCTTTCACTGTCATGAAGGGGCTTTAGAACAAAGGCGGACAGGAGGGAACCGGGCCGCGTGCAAAAGCGTCAGGAGATCAACCGAAAAGCCTCAGTCGCGCGATTGCGGCGTGCCGGGAATGCTCTCATAGGGAACCCGGAAGACGCGATCATCGAACTGCACGCCGGTCTTGACGTTGAAGATCATCACCGAGGTGTCCTTGCCCTGATTGTCGGTGATCGTCCACTGACGCAGGTCATAGGTTTTTGGGTCGAACATCATGGTGATGGTCGAGTTGCCGAACACCGTATTGTTGCCGAGCGCGATCGTCGTCAGGTCCGACTCCTCCTTGACACCCTTCACCATTCCGGCCGACAGGTCGATATGCTGCGCCAGCAGCAGGCTGAGCGGCGTCTTGGAGAGCGGATAGAGATCCCAGGTCTTGAGCTTGGTATTGCCGATGGCGACATTCTTGCCGTCGGCAATCACCCGCATCGGCGAAGGGTCGTCATAATTGAAACGCAGCTTGCCGGGGCGCTGGATGAAAAATTTGCCGCCGGTCTGCTCGCCGCGCGGGCCGAATTGCACGAACTCGCCCTGCATCGTCGTGACGCCGGAGAAATGGTCGGCAATCGCCTGCGCCGTGCCGGAGGCGGGCGCCGCCGCCTGCGCAAGGGCGCCGAAGGGAATGGCGCTCGCCATCGCAGCGACGGCGAAAGCGCCGAGAAGATCGCGCCGCGTCATCGTCAGGCCGGAGAGGGAAGAATCGGAGTTACGCATCTAAAGTCTCCTTTATGCGATCTGCATGCTGCCGAAAGACGGCGTCTTCAAGGCGTTGCGATCGGCCCGCCAGAGGTAACGGCTTTGCTGCGATCAGGTTTCCGCAAAAGCGGCCCTCTCTGAAATATATGGCTGTTATGTCAGCGATCGAGGATGTCGTCTTCGGTCGGAACCAGGATTTCGCGTTTGCCGGCATGGTTGGCTGGCCCGATGATGCCCTCCTTCTCCATGCGCTCGATCAGCGAGGCGGCTCTGTTATAGCCGATGCCCAGCCGGCGCTGCACGTAGGAGGTCGACGCCTTGCCGTCACGGAGCACAACGGCGACGGCCTGATCATAGGGATCTTCCGAATCTGAAAGGTTCGACGTGCCGGCCGGGCCACCGCCACCGCCGCCATAATCGCTATCCTCGTCGTCATCGGCGGTGATCGCATCGAGATATTGCGGCGAGCCCTGCGTCTTCAGGTAGGAGACAATCTCTTCGACCTCGACATCCGAGACGAATGGCCCGTGTACGCGCTGTATGCGCCCGCCGCCGGCCATGTAGAGCATGTCGCCCATGCCGAGCAACTGCTCGGCGCCCTGTTCGCCGAGAATGGTGCGGCTGTCGATCTTCGAGGTGACCTGGAACGAGATGCGGGTCGGGAAATTCGCCTTGATCGTGCCAGTGATGACGTCGACCGAGGGGCGTTGCGTCGCCATGATCACATGGATGCCGGCCGCACGCGCCATCTGCGCCAGGCGCTGGACGGCGCCTTCGATATCCTTGCCGGCGACCATCATCAGGTCGGCCATTTCGTCGATGATGACGACGATATAGGGCATCGGCCTGAGGTCGAATTCCTCGGTCTCATACATCGCTTCGCCGGTATGGCGGTCAAAGCCGGTCTGCACCGTGCGCGAGATCACCTCGCCCTTCGACAAGGCCTGTTCGACACGGGTGTTGAAGCCGTCGATATTGCGCACGCCGATCTTCGACATCTTCTTGTAGCGTTCTTCCATCTCGCGCACGGTCCATTTCAGCGCGACGACGGCCTTCTTCGGATCGGTGACGACGGGCGAAAGCAGGTGCGGGATACCGTCATAGACGGAGAGCTCGAGCATCTTCGGATCGATCATGATCAGCCGGCACTGTTCCGGCGTCATGCGGTAGAGCAGCGACAGGATCATCGTGTTGATGGCGACCGACTTGCCCGAGCCGGTGGTGCCGGCGACGAGCAGATGCGGCATTTTGGCGAGGTCGGCGATGACGGCCTCGCCACCGATCGTCTTGCCGAGCGCCATCGCAAGCTTGGCCTTGCTGCCGTCGAAATCCCGGGAGGCGATCAATTCGCGCAGAAAGACGGTCTCGCGCGTCTGGTTCGGCAGTTCGATGCCGATCGCGTTGCGGCCGGGAACGACGGCGACGCGGGCGGCAATGGCGCTCATCGAGCGGGCGATATCGTCGGCAAGGCCGATGACGCGCGACGACTTGATGCCGGGTGCCGGTTCCAGTTCGTAAAGCGTGACGACCGGGCCGGGACGGACATGAATGATCTCACCCTTGACGCCGAAATCCTCGAGCACGCCCTCAAGCATGCGGGCATTCTGCTCCAGCGCGTCGGCCGACAGCGTCGAATCGCGCACAACATTCCTCGGTTCGGCGAGCAGGTGCATCGAAGGCAGCTGGAAACCCTCGGGACGAATGAATGAACCCTGGGCTTCGCGCTCGACGCGGGCTCCGGGTTTTGGGCGCGAGATCGCCGGCACGACGCGAGGCTCCGGCTTGCCGACGGCTTTCGCCGGCGCGCGGATCATCCAGTCGTCGCCATCGTCGTCGGGCAGGATATCGGCCGGGCGCGGCGGCATGTCGGTATCGAAAGGCGGATCGTCGTCCTCATCCTCGTCGTCGATGGAAAGCGACGGTGCGGCGACGACGCGCCGCGGCGAAGCCGCCCTTGCCCCCATTGATGGCTCCATCGACGGTTCCATGCGCTCGCCGCGCACGGCCGGCGCCTTGGCGCGGACCGGTTCGTTCAGCGTACCGAACTCATCATCGTTGAAATCATAGGGCGATTCGAAATCGCCTTGGCGCCGCTTGCGCGGTCCCATGCCGAAGAGACGGCGCAGCCGCCCCTGGCTCATATACCAGGCATGGGTCATGGCGCCGCTGAAAGCGACCCAGCGCGACTCGTCCTCCTCGTCTTCCTCGCCGACGACCCGCGCCTTGCTTGTCGTCTCGACGTAATCATCTTCGATTTCGTCATCCGCTTCGCTGTGACCGACGAGGCCGGAGGCAAACAGCATCATCCAGGCAGTCGGTACGGCAAAGATGCAGCCGACGACCATGGCGAAGGTGCCGGTGGGATAGGCGCCGACGAAAAGTGCGGGAAAACGCAGGATCATATCGCCGACGACGCCGCCGATGCCGTTCGGGATCGGCCAGGTGAGCGGCGGCGGGAAACAGCCGATGACGGCGGAAGACAAAACCGAACCGGCAAGCCAGGCGCCGATGCGGGCGGGAATGCGGTTGAAGCGGCGCCCCGAGATCATCGCCAGCGCCCATGCGACGATCGGCAGCATCGAAACGATGCTGGCAAGCCCGAGGAACTGCATGACGATATCGGCGAAGGCAGCGCCGCTGTAGCCGAGGATATTCGTCGGCAGATTGGCGGTGGCGTAAGAATAGCTCGGATCCGCGACGTTCCAGGTCGCCAGCGCCGCGACGCAGAACGCCAGCAGCACAAAGATCGCAAAGCCAATGAGCGCCTGGATCTGCCGCAGCATGAATGCCGAGAAGGAGAACCGATCCGGACGGCCATCCATCGCCGGCGACGTGCTTCTTGCCATGTGTCTAACCCGTCCAATGCCTGAGGGCATGCGAATCACCGAAGCTTCGCCATGCCAAAATGCGTCCGCTCTACCTAACCAGAGCCGGGTTAAAGCGATGTTAACCATGCGTGCCGGGACGGGCATCCAGCCCGGAAAAAGAAAAAAGCCCGAACCTTGGAAGGTCCGGGCCAAATGCGGCTTATGGTTAGATAGGCCGCGACGGGCCGTGAAGGACGCCCTGATGCCGGGCGCCCAAACCTGGCGTTACGAGTGGTAGGCGGCTTCGCCGTGAGTCGAGAGGTCGAGCCCTTCGCGCTCGGCTTCGACGCTGACGCGCAGGCCGACGATCACGTCGACGATCTTGTAGAGGATCGCCGATCCGATGCCCGACCACAGCAGCGTCGTCAGCACGCCCTTGGCCTGGGCGAGCACCTGGGTTGCCGTGCCGGCATAGGAGGCTGCGAAATCGGCCGTCGAATAATCGACGATGCCTGCGCCGCCCAGCGCCGGGTTGACGAGGATGCCGGTGCCGAGAGCGCCGATGATGCCGCCGATGCAATGCACGCCGAAGACGTCGAGGCTGTCGTCGTAGTTGAACTTGTTCTTCACGACGTCGACGAAGAAATAGCAGACCGGCGAGACGATGAGCCCGAGAACGATAGAGCCCATCGGTCCGGCAAAGCCCGCTGCCGGCGTGATGGCGACGAGGCCGGCAACCGCACCGGAAGCGCCACCGAGCATGGAAGCCTTGCCGCGGGCGAGGCTTTCAACGATGCACCAGGATACGGCAGCAGCGGCCGTCGCGACGAAAGTGTTGATAAAGGCAAGCGAGGCGTAGGAATTAGCTTCGAGGTTGGAGCCGGCATTGAAGCCGAACCAGCCGACCCACAGCAGCGAGGCGCCGACCATTGTCAGCGTCATCGAATGAGGCGCCATGATTTCCTTCTTATAGCCCGTGCGCTTGCCGAGCATGATGGCGCCGACCAGGCCGGCAATACCGGCATTGATGTGAACGACCGTACCGCCGGCGAAGTCGATTGCGCCGAAGGAGAAGATCAGGCCCGCCGGCGAGGTGTAGGAGCTCGGACCGCCCCAGAACCAGACCATGTGCGCCATCGGGAAGTAGATGAAGGTAACCCAGAGCACGACGAAGAGCATGACGGCCGAGAACTTGACGCGTTCGGCGAAGGCGCCGACGATCAGGCCGGGCGTGATGCAGGCAAATGTCATCTGGAAGACGATGAAGGTGTATTCCGGAATGGCGACACCCTTCGAGAAGGTCTCGGCGAGCGACGAGGTGTTGACGCCGGCAAGGAAGGCCTTGGAGAAGCCGCCGACGAAGCTATTCAGCGAGCCGCCGTCGGTGAAGGCGAGCGAATAGCCGTAGGTCACCCAGAGCAGCGCCACGACGGCGGTGATCATGAAGACCTGCATCAGCACGGAGAGCATGTTCTTGGCGCGCACGAGACCGCCGTAGAAAAGCGCAAGGCCCGGGATGGTCATCAGCAGGACGAGCGCCGAGGAGATGAGCATCCAGGCATTGTCACCCTTGTCCATGGTGAAGGCAGGAGCAGCGGCGGCAGCAGCAGCCGGCGCAGTCTCCTGCGCAAAAGCGACCGCCGGCGCAAGGAGCGCGGCCGTTGCTGCGCAGACCCGCGCAAAGGTGGAGGAAAACTTCGAAATTGACATTGGAAAAAGCTCCTTGATCTGCCGTTCTTACAGCGCTTCTGAATCGGTTTCGCCCGTACGGATGCGCACGGCATGGTCGATCGAATAGACGAAAATCTTGCCGTCGCCGATCTGGCCGGTCTTGGCAGACGCCGCGATGGCTTCGACCGCCCTGTCGACAAGTTCCGATGCAACGGCGATTTCGATCTTGAGCTTTGGCAGGAAGCTGACCGCATATTCGGTGCCGCGATAGATTTCGGTATGCCCCTTCTGGCGACCGTAGCCCTTCACTTCGGTCACGGTCAGGCCCTGAATGCCGATCGCCGTCAGGGCTTCGCGGACCTCATCGAGCTTGAACGGCTTGATAATAGCCATCACAATTTTCATCTGGTTTCCCATCCTTCGTTATCCTCGGCGCGGAGCCGACTCTCCTTGCCGCTGACGTTCCTGAACAGCGACCGGCGATATACATTCAAAGGACGTGCCAGATTCGTGCAGCGATATAAGTTATTGAAAAACAAAGATTAAAATAAAGGATACCAATAAACAGGCAGATGATTGAGCGATAAGCGCACAAATAATGCCCAAATTCGGAAATATGCCTATTATTTATTCATTTGCCTTTTTACGAATCAAACCCTCCTGGGCGACCGAGGCGATGAGCCGTCCCGACCGAGTAAACAGGCTCCCGCGTGTCAGCCCCCTGGCGCCGGAAGCCGACGGGCTATCCTGCGTATAGAGCAGCCAGTCGTCGAGCTTGCAGGGCCGATGGAACCACATGGAGTGATCGAGGCTCGCCACCTGCAGGCTCTGGTCGAAGATGGACGTCCCATGGGCATAAAGCGACGTATCCAGCAGCGTCATGTCGGAGAGATAGGCAAGCACTGCCGCCTGGTAGCACCGATCGTCGGGAACCGGCCCGGTCGCCCGTACCCAGACATCCTGCCTGGGATCGAGCTTCCTGTCGGAGAAGTAGTGGGTCAGCGAGACAGGGCGGATCTCGATCGGCCGCTCGCGCTGCCAGTATGCCCGGATCGCCTCCGGCGCATGGGCAAGATACTGTTCCTTGATCTGCTGCTCGCCGAGCAGCGCCTCCGGCATCTGCACCTCGGGCATGCCGATCTGGTGGTCGAAGCCCGGCTCTTCCAGCTGGAAAGAGGCCGATAACGCGAAGATCGCCCGGCCGTGCTGGATCGCGGCGACACGCCTGGTATTGAAGCTCGATCCGTCGCGGATGCGCTCCACCTGATAGATGATCGGCACCGAGGGATCGCCGGGCCGCATGAAATAGGCGTGCAGCGAATGGACGAAACGCTCAGCCTCGATGGTGCGCTGCGCCGCCATCAGCGCTTGGCCGATCACCTGCCCGCCGAAGACCCGTTGCCACCCAGCCTGAGGGCTGCGGCCGCGAAAGATGTCGACCTCGATCGGCTCCAGGTCGAGCGTCGAAAGCAGCCTCTCCATCGCCGAAGATCCTGATGTCTCGCGCGTCATTTTGTATGCCTCCCGGCGGTAGGAAGTGAAGTGGCGATGATCTATATAGATCACATCTGAGGCACAAGGTACGGGAGCGGCGTGATGCTTGATATGCTGGTTGTGGGCGGGGGCTATGTCGGCCTTTCCGCTGCCGTTGCGGTCAAGCAGGCAGCCCCACATCTGAAAGTCTCGGTGGTCGAGGCCGCACCCGAGCATGTATGGAAAAGCGACGCGCGCGCTTCCGCCGTCATCGCCGCCGCCGTGAAGATGCTCGAAATCTTCGGCCTCTGGACCGAGATCGAGCCGGAAGCTCAGCCGATCACCAAGATGATCGTCACTGATTCGAGAACCTCGGACCCAGTGCGCCCGGTTTTCCTCACCTTCGACGGCGAAGTGGCCGAAGGCCGGCCCTTCGCTCACATGATCCCCAACGTCGTCATGGTCGCAGCACTGCGTGGCGCCTGCGAACGGCTCGGCATCGACATCCGCCACGGCCTTGGCGCGACGGCGCTCAAAACTGAGGACAGCCATGCCACCGTCACGCTTTCGGACGGCAGCGTGTTGCAATCGCGGCTGGTGGTGGCCTGCGACGGCGTGCGCTCGAAGCTGCGGAATCTCGCCGGCATCAGGACCGTCACCTGGGACTACGGCCAGTCCGGCATTGTCGCGACGGTCGAGCACGAGCGGCCGCATGACGGTTGCGCCGAGGAACATTTTCTGCCGGCCGGCCCCTTCGCCATCCTGCCGCTCAGAAACAACCGCTCCTCGCTGGTCTGGACCGAGCGCACGCATGATGCCGACCGGCTGGTTGCCGCCGACGAGCTGGTCTTCGAGGAGGAGCTGGAACGCCGCTTCGGCCACAAGCTCGGGGCGCTCAAGGTGATCGGCGACAAACGCGCCTTTCCGCTCGGCCTGACGCTGGCCCGCGCCTTTGTCGCCCCGCGTTTCGCGCTCGCCGGCGACGCCGCCCACGGCATCCATCCGATTTCAGGACAAGGCTTGAACCTCGGCTTCAAGGATGTGGCGGCGCTGGCCGAAACCATCGTCGAAGCCGATCGTCTCGGCCTCGATATCGGTTCGATCAATATTCTCGAGCGCTACCAGACCTGGCGGCGCTTCGACACCTTCCGCATGGGCGTGACGACCGATGTGCTGAACCGGCTCTTCTCCAACGATGCAATGCCGATGCGCGTCGCCCGCGACGTCGGCCTCGGCATTGTCGACCGGCTGCCGCGCCTCAAATCCTTCTTCATCGGCCAGGCGGCCGGAACGACGGCGAAGGACAACCCGCGCCTGCTGGCCGGCGAAGCGATTTAACTTTTGTTTTACGCAGTTCCCGGCAAAAGCCCTTCGCGCTTTGCCTGGGAAGCCGCTTCCCGCTTTTCCTGGAATTGCTTTATTCGTCGAGGCGCCGCGCCTCGGACACCAGCATGATCGGGATGCCGTCGCGGATCGGATAGGCAAGGCGCGCCTTCTCCGAAACGAGCTCATTATGTTCGCGATCATAGGAAAGCCGGCCCTTGGAGAGCGGGCAGACCAGGAGCTCCAGCAGTTTCGGATCGACGCGGCTCAGTTTTTCGTCCATGGCCGAGTTTACTGCAGAACCGTGTCGGAGTCACCGAAGACCCGCGCCAGCACGATCTCGGTAATGGCGATCAGCGTCTCGGCCCGCGTCTTGAGATCGGGCGCCTCGAGGAGAGCCTGTTTTTCGGCCGGTCCGAACGGCGACATCATGGCGAGCGAATTGACCAGCGTCAGATTGCTCGCGCGCTCGACGCTCTCCCAGTCGGCTTCCAGCTTGTTGGCATCGAGATAGGATTTGAAGGCGGTGAGCAGGGCTGTGCGATCGACCGCCTCCTCCTCCTTCTCCGCAGAGAGATCGGCGATGAAAGGCGCGATCCGGAAGGTGCGGAAGGGATCGCTCGTCACCTTCTCTTCCAGCAGCCGGAAGCGGCAGACGCCGGTCAGCGACACGATATAGCGCCCGTCGCCGGTCTCGGCGAAGGAGGTGATTCGCCCGAGGCAGCCGACGGTGGCAAGGCTGGGCTCGCCCCCCTTCTCCTCATGTTCGCCGAGCGCCGGCTGTACCATGCCGATCAGCCGGTTTCCGGCAAGCGCTGCATCCAGCATCGCCAGATAGCGCGGCTCGAAAATGTTGAGGGGAAGCTGTCCGGCCGGCAGGAGGAGGGCCCCGGGCAGCGGGAAGACGGCGATCGCATCAGGCAGATCGCCCGGCTTCAGGTATCTGGCATTACCGACTTGCATGAAACCGTCCCGCATTCTTGTAAACGGGCATGCCCGTTCTGACGAGAATGTGGTGCCCCCGCTTAAAAACGCAAGGGCCGATATCCAATCTTAAGAGAACAGCATCGCCGAAAGCTTGCGGCGAGCGGCAACCGTCGCCGGATCCTTGAAACCCCAGACTTCGAAGAACTGCAGCAACTGACGACGCGCACCGTCATCGTCGAAGTTGCGATCCTTGCGCATGATGAGAAGCAGATGTTCGGCGGCTTCCTCTCGGCGACCCTCCACATTTCGGATCTTGGCGAGCTTTAGCCGTGCCTCGTGATTATCAGGATTGAGCGCCAATTCGTGCTCGAGGGCAACGGGATCGCCGAGCTTGCGCGCCTCCTCGATCTGGTCGAGCTTCTTCAGGACCGCCTGGATGCCGGCATCTCTAGCGAGCTCCTCCGGCAGATCGGTCAGTGTTTCGCGCGCCCGCTGGTGCTGGTTTGCGGCGATCATGCATTCGGCCATTCCGGCAAGCGCCTTGGCATTCTCGGGATCGGCCTGCATGACGGCGCCGTAAAGCTGCGCGGCCTCGCTGAGCTTGCCGGCGGCAAGCAGTTCCACCGCTTCAGTCAGGACGGCCTCGATTTCGGCCGCCTCATCGGCGCCAGCCGGCCCGGCGATCCGGTCGATGAACTGAGTGATCTGGCTTTCCGGCACCGCGCCCATGAAACCGTCGGCCGGGCGGCCGTTGACGAAGGCGATGACGGCGGGGATAGACTGGATGCCGAGCTGGCCGGCAATCGAGGGATGGTCGTCGATGTTCATCTTGACCAGCCTGACGCGGCCCTTGGCCTCGTTGACAACCTTCTCCAGCACCGGTGTCAGCTGCTTGCACGGACCGCACCAGGGCGCCCAGAAATCGACCAGCACCGGCTGTTTGCGCGATTCCTCGATGACGTCCTTGCCGAAATTCGCCGTCGTCGTGTCGGTGATGTAGCTGCCGGCCGCAGCCGCCGGTGCGCCCTGAGCGCCGAAGCTTGCCGTTGCCGACATCTGATTTCCGAAGGAACCGTTATAGGGATTGTTGCTGCCGCTCATAGGTATCTCCCGCCGCGCCGATCCTGCCGGCATCATTGTAGCGCTAAAATCGTATGTCAGGACGTCACTTTCAAGACAAGCGGCTTATGTCCCGTCGCTTCCATGAAACGGACGAGGTCGCCGCTTGCGATCGATGTCGTCGCGTCGTTGGACAGCGGATGGCAGTTGACGATTTCCTCAGCCATCAGATCGGCATCGAGCACGAAGGTGACGTTTCCTTCCGTATCGTTGATCGCGCCGAAGGCGGTGACCGCGCCCGGAATGACACCGAGATACTCCATGAGCTTCTCAGCCCGGCCGAAGGAAACCCGGCCGGAGCCGCCGATGATGGTGTGAACCTGCTTGAGGTCGACCTCGGCATTCTCTTCTACAGTCAGCAGAAAATACCTGTCCTTCTTGTCCTTGATGAAGAGGTTCTTGGTGTGGCCGCCGGGGATCTCGTCGCGCAGCGCAACCGATTCGGCCACGGTAAAAACAGGCGCATGATCGACCGTCTTATGGGCGATGCCGAGCCCGTCGAGAAAGGCGAACAGATCTTTTTTCGTCTTGGGGGTGTTTTCGGGCATCAAGCAATCCGTTGGTGGCGAGGAAAAAGCGAGGCGTCCTGATTAAGTCCGTCCACATCATTTGGCAATCTTCGCCACCGACGCCCTACCCCCACATTTGCGGCCTTTCCGCCAGCCTCGTGCGACCGCACGAATTTTTCTTCGTTTCTTCGTCATTTCCCTGTTGCATTTGAAAATCCGTTAGGCCATATAGCGCCCGTCGCCACGAGGCGGCGCCCACGGTCCAACGACTACCCCGGACCGATGCGGATTGAGCGGGTGTAGCTCAGGGGTAGAGCACAACCTTGCCAAGGTTGGGGTCGAGGGTTCGAATCCCTTCGCCCGCTCCAGTTTTCCCAGTTTCATACCGAAGACGTGGAAGCAGACTTTCTCCGTGACGATCGCCGCGCCCGAACGGGCTATCGGCGGCCGCAAGATCATTGCCAAGCGCTGGTCGCTACCTTCTGCCGGCACCGGCAGTGTCAGTGACCCAGCACCTTCTTGGCCCAGGTCGCAGCCTCGTCGCCGCTGCTGACGTCCGCCTGCACCGGCCATTGCCCCAGCTCAGCGGAGCCGCGTGCCACGAAGTATCGGTCATAGCGATGTCCTTTCGGTTTCCTGAAATCGGCGATTCGGTTAACGTATCAAGCTCCAGAAGCCATGCTTCTTTCCATGTTGACGCCTCAGCTCGGCGACATAGACGTCGTGAGGCCGGACGCTGCCGAAATCGTCGATATGAGGTGCGAGCGATGCGCACTCCGCCAGATGGCGCGCGGCATGCCTGTAACGGCTGGACCGGCCGTTATCGAGGGCGAAGCCGATCATCGAGCGCAGCAGCATGGTTGCCGCCAGCGGGTATTTCTCCTGCAGCATTTCGGCGGCCGGCGTCATCAGCTCGTACAGGTCGCCGTCCAGTTCCGCCTGGCGCCCGGAGATGAGCTTGGCTGCCTCGGCAGCTGCGGGCCAGACCAGGAAAAAGGCAAGGGCCCGATGAACATCGGGATAGCCGTGCGCGAAGGCGAATGCCTTTTCCTCGGCCTCGATATCATCGAAGTCGGCGAGCTTTCGCAGGAAGGCGCGAAGGTGTTCTCCGTTCAGCGACTGCTCGAAGCATTGCCATCGATAGGCCTGCGCCTCCTCTCCCCGTCCGAGCGCGTCGAGCGCTTCTGTGCGGGCGCGCTGCCATTCAAAAGGCAGTTCGAACCGCCCCCGCTGGTCGATGCCGTCCAAAATCTTCAATGCTTCCTCGGCGCGTCCCGCCGAAAGCAAGCGGCCGGCGATCTCTGCCGCGACCGTCGGCACCCTTAAGGTTTCCTCCGGCTGGTGGGCGATGAAGGCATCGACATCATCCTGGGTATCGGCAATTTCCTGCAGAGCGATGCGCGCCGTCCGTCGCCGATGGTTGGCAAAGATCTCGTCCTGGTAGATCGGGCCGCTGCCGCCCCAGCCGAAAATTTTCCGGTCGGCGTCGGCTGGCTTCTCCTCCTGTTCGTTCGACCATTGCACCAGCAGGCCCTTCAAACGTTCCAGACCGTCCTTGCCTAGAGCCGGAACCATCTCGGCGATCAGCCGGTCATATTGGCCGTGGTCATTGTCCTGCAATGCGGTGAAGACCTTGTCGGCAAGAACTTCGATACCGATCCCCGCGGACCTGGCGATGACGCCGGCATCGGCGCACGCCTGGTGGAATGTCTCGATGAAGGCTGTGTCGCCGCTGTTGGATCGCGCGAATATCGTGTCGGCGACAGCAAGGAATTGCCAGATGAGATCGAACGCTTCCTTCGGATCGTCGGCAGCCACGACGGTGACGATCGCGGATCGTTGCGTTTCGAGGTCGGCGTTGACGGTTTTTACTTTATGCCATTCGATGACGCTCTGCGCCCGTGCGATGCTGCCGAGGCGCTTGCGGATCTCACGCGCGACCTCGGTACTGCCCTGATTGCCGGCCAGTTCCATGCGAAGCCGCCGTTTATGGGCGGCGCTGCCGGTGCTGATTTCGATCAGCAATTCAGCGAGACGCTGCGCACCGAGAGCTTCCAGATTCTTCGCATTGAGGGTCGTCTTTGCTGCCATGGGTCACCACTGTCGTTGCGCACCGACCCTAACTCGGTATTCAAATCAGTCCAAGGGGAGGTGCAGGGTACATTGCATCGCGAATTCGTATGACTTTATCGACGCTTAGTCGCCCCGAATCATGGCCGTTAGCCAAAAAATAACGCTGCCTCGTAACGACTCCTAAAGCCCGCTTTGGCACGCTGTCGCCTATCGATATTTGCTTCCAAATTTTTCGGCTGGGGTTTGTCATGAGTCACAATAGAGACGCCTGGGTCAGCCAGCGCGCTTATTCGCTGTGGGAATTGGAAGGCAGGCCGGAAGGGCGCGGGGAAAGCCATTGGATGCAGGCGCTGCGGGAATTCGAGCAGCTGGAGCTGACGAAGGCTTCGCCCGATGGAAACGATCTAATCGAGAAGCTGAAGGCAGCCGGGCGGCTGATGCGGGTCTATGACGAGCCGGTCCTTGCCGTCGAGAACGAGCGGCAGCTGAAAGCGGCCCTTTAAGCCCCTTTTGCCGCGCAGGCCGGAATATTTCAGCTGCATTGCAGGCGGACGATCGGCCTTGTGCCCTTCCCAAATCTACCGGCGGGCGGCCCAGCGGAGGCCGCGCCGCAGGATGAGCGGCATGTAGGGATGATCGAACTCGGCCGCGACATGGCCGAGAGCGGAATAGAAAACGCGGCCGGCGCCGAAATGGCGCTTGAAGACGACCGGCATCACGACATTGCGGGCCGCCGGATCATATACGCCGGTGAAGGTGGTGGTCGCCAGGATTTCGACTGTGGGATCGTAATGCAGGTAATATTGCTCCGAACGGTAGTCGAAGTCGGGAATGCCCTCCATAACAGGATCGTCCTGGCGGGTGACGGCGACGCGGAAATCGATGATGTTGCCGGGATGGGCGACCCAGGTGACGCCGGAGACATAGCGGAACGGCGCGCTTTCCTTGAAGGAGGTGGCGAGCGCGCCATGATGGCCGGCAAGCCCGAGCCCGCCGCGCACCGCTTCGACCAGGCCAAGGGCATGTTCCTTCTCGAGCCTTTCACCGGTGATGATCGGAACCAGCAGATCGGCTTTCGCCAGCGTCGGAGATCCGAATATGCCGAGATCGCCGGTCACTTCGACCGCAAAGCCCTCTTCACGCAAGAGATCGGCGACGATATGGGCACATTGTTCCGGCTCATGACCCTGCCAGCCGCCCCAGACGATCAATGCCTTCCTCATTCGCGCGCTCCCGGCTGATTGCTGTGGACACATGGTGAAAGCCCCTTAAGACGGGCGGTTATGCAAATCACGCGAATAATTCACGAATCGCCGGTCCGGGAGAAATCGCATGAAGCCGGCGGTCGGCATTTGGTCGATTGCCATTCACGCCTGCCGCAGTTCCTTCTTTTTATTGCCGTTCATCTCGTCTAGATTTCTCCCGTCTTTCAGCAACAACAAGGGTGGTGCATGGCAGGTGAAACGGTTCTTGTGGTCGGCGGCGCCGGTTATATCGGCTCGCATACGTGCCTCGACCTGGCGAACAAGGGCTATAAGCCTGTCGTCTTCGACAATTTTTCGAATGGTCATCGCGAGTTCGTCAAATGGGGGCCGGCCGAGGAAGGCGATATTCGCGACCGCGCCCGGCTGGACGAGGTCCTTGCCAAGCACAAGCCGGCGGCGATACTGCATTTCGCGGCGCTGATCGAGGTCGGCGAATCGGTCAAGGATCCGGCTTCCTTCTACGAAAACAATGTGATCGGCACCTTGACGCTGCTTTCGGCGGCACAGGCCGCCGGCATCAACGCCTTCGTCTTCTCGTCCACCTGCGCCACCTACGGCCTGCCGCAGAGCGTGCCGCTCGACGAGACGCACCGGCAGGTGCCGATCAACCCCTACGGGCGGACGAAATATATCGTCGAACAGGCGCTTGCCGATTACGACCAGTATAAGAGCCTGCGCTCGGTGGTGCTGCGTTATTTCAATGCCGCAGGCGCCGATTTCGAGGGCCGGATCGGCGAATGGCACCAGCCGGAGACGCATGCGATCCCGCTGGCGATCGATGCCGCGCTCGGCCGCCGCCAGGGCTTCAAGGTGTTCGGCAGCGATTACGAGACGCGCGACGGCACCTGCGTGCGCGATTATATCCACGTGCTCGATCTTGCCGATGCGCATGTGCGCGCCGTCGAATATCTTCTGAAGGGCGGAGAGTCCGTCGCACTCAACCTCGGCACCGGTACCGGCACGACGGTCAAGGAATTGCTCGGCGCGATCGAGGACGTCTCGAACCGGCCGTTCCCGGTCGAATATATCGGCCGCCGCGAGGGCGATTCGCATACGCTGGTCGCCAACAACGACAAGGCGCGCGACGTGCTCGGCTGGGCACCGCAATATGATCTGTCCGAGATCATCCGCTCGGCCTGGAACTGGCATGCAAGATCCAACCAGAATTGAGCCAGCCGGAATTGAGCCAGCTGGAATCGCGAGGGACCGCCGACCGAACGTCCTGCTGATCACGGCCGACCAGTGGCGCGGCGACTGCCTGTCTTCGGTCGGTCATGCTTGCGTGAAAACCCCGAATGTCGACGCCTTGGCCCAGGAGGGCACGCTCTTCCGGCGGCATTATGCCGGGGCGGCACCCTGCTCGCCGGCGCGGGCTACCCTCTATACCGGCCTTTACCAGATGAACCATCGGGTCTGCCGCAACGGTTCGCCGCTCGACGCCCGCTTCGACAATCTGGCGCTGGCGGCCCGGCGGGCGAGATACGACCCGACGCTGTTCGGCTATACCGACACGGCGCCCGATCCGCGCGGCATGGATGCCGGCGATCCGCATCTGACGACCTATGAAGGCGTATTGCCGGGCTTTACGGTCCGCCAGCTTCTGCCCGAGCATGAAAGACAATGGCTCTCCTGGCTCAGGTCCCGCGGCCATACCGATGCCGTCAGCCGCGACATCCATATTCCGCTCGGTGCGCGGGCCGGTGAAATTTCCAATGCGGCGCCGGCCTATTCCCGCGACGAGACCCAGACGGCTTTCCTGGCCGGCGAATTCATCCGCTGGATGGGCGAGCAGGACGGGCCGTGGTTTGCGCATGTGTCTTTCTTGCGTCCGCATCCGCCGTTTTCCGTTCCCGAGCCGTTCAACCGGATGTTCGGGCCGGATGACGGTCCGGCTTTTAACCGTGCGACAAACGCCCAGGCGGAAGCGGCAAGTCATCCCTATCTCGCCTATTCCATGCCACGTACCGGCAAGGGCAATTTCATTCACGGCGCCACCGGACCGCTCAGCGGCTGGAATGGCGACGATTTCGCGGCGATCCGGGCGATCTATTACGGCATGATCTCTGAGGTTGACGCGCAACTCGGCCGCATTTGGCAGGCGCTGAAGGACGCGGATGCCTGGGAGAATACGCTTATCGTCTTCACGTCCGATCACGCCGAGATGGCGGGCGATCACTGGACGCTGGGCAAGGGCGGCTTCTTCGACGGCAGCTATCATGTTCCGCTTGTAATCCGCGATCCCGCAAGCGGTGCCGCGGGCGGGATCGTCGAAGAATTCACCAGCGCAGCGGATATTTTTCCGACATTGTGCGAAAAGCTCGGCGCCGAGGCAAAAAACGCGCTCGACGGCCGGTCGCTCATGCCGTTCGTCAACGGCCGGAGTGAGCCGAGATGGCGGGATGCGGCATTCTGGGAATTCGATTTCCGTGATATCGCCGCTGGCGAAGCGGAACGGCATTTCGGGCTGAGGTCCAACCAATGCAATCTCGCGGTGATCCGCGATGCACAGTTCAAATATGTGCATTTTACGGCACTGCCGCCGCTGCTCTTCAATCTCCGCGACGATCCGATGGAGCTCGACAATGTCGCGGCGGATCCGGCCTATGCGGCGATACGGCTTGAATATGCCGAAAAGTTGCTGTCGCTGAGAGCGCGGCATCTGGACCAGACGCTGGCCTATACCGAGCTGACGGAAAAAGGGCCGGTGACGCGCCGGCCCTGGCCCCTTTAGCCGAGATAATCACGCTTGCCGATCGGCGCACCCTGATTGCGCAGGATTGCGTGGGCGGTCGCGACGTGGAAATAGAAATTCGGCAGGGCGAAGGTGGTGACATATTCGTCACCCGGAAGCACGATGCCGCGGTTACCAGGCAGGGTGATCTGCCGGCCTTCCACGCCTTCCAGCGCCTGCGTCGAAAATGTGGCGAGATAGGCTTCGGTCTTTGCTAGGCGCTCGCGCAACTCGTCGAACGTCTTCTCATTGTCTTCGAATTTCGGGGCGTCGGTGCCGGTCAGCCGAGCGAGGGTGAATTTGGCGCTGTCGCTGGCGCGCTGATACTGGCCGGAAAGCGGCAGCATGTCGGGCGCAAGGCGAGCGGCGACCAGGACGGCAGGATCGAAATTCTTCTCCTTCGCATAGGCCTCCGCCTTGTCGAGGTAGGTTTTGAGGCTGGCGAGGCCGCGCTGGAACATGGGGACGGTGAGGCGATACATCGAAACGGACATGTGTCCTATCTCCAAATTTTCACAATGATCGGGCAGCAATGAGAGAGCCGAGAGCGCCTGCGGCCGTAGCGTACCTTCGGCTTCGCATAGATGGATATTCCCGCCGCCTTTGACAATGCAGCGAAAGGGGCGGTGTTGGCTGGCCCCGCCCATCGCTTTCTTGCGGCGAAAGAGACTTGACGTCGCCGCAGGAAAATGGAATGAATATTCCGAAGGACAAATTTTACGGTTTGTTTGTTCCGTTTTACGGGAAGCCGCGGGAGAGGCGGCGCAGCAAATTGCGGCTTCAGGGCAAATGCCTGGGGCCCCGGCGTGAGGAGGGTGCAGCCGGGCACCGTTTGTGGAGGAAGTACAATGAAAAAGTTTATCCTGGGCACTGCGATGGCGCTCGTCATGTCGACGGCGGCTCACGCGGAAACCGTCGGCGTCTCGATGGCGAAGTTCGACGACAACTTTCTGACCGTTCTGCGCAACGGCATGACCGATTACGCCAAGACGCTGAGCGGCGTGACGCTGCAGGTCGAAGACGCACAGAACGACGTTTCCAAGCAGCAGAGCCAGATCCAGAATTTCATCGCCTCCAAGGTCGATGCGATCATCGTCAACCCTGTTGATACCGATGCGACGACGGCGATGTCGAAGCTTGCCGCTGATGCCGGCATCCCGCTGGTCTACGTGAACCGCCAACCGGTCAACGTCGATACGCTGCCGGAAAAGCAGGCCTTCGTTGCATCAAACGAGCAGGAATCCGGCACGTTGGAAACCAAGGAAATCTGCCGCATTCTCGGCGGCAAGGGCAAGGCTGTCGTCATCATGGGCGAGCTTTCCAACCAGGCCGCGCGCATGCGCACCCAAGACGTTCATGACGTCATCAAGACCGATGAATGCAAGGGTCTGGAGATCGTCGAAGAGCAGACCGCCAACTGGGACCGCACCCAGGGCGCCGACCTGATGACCAACTGGCTGTCCAGCGGCATCGAATTCGACGCCGTCATCTCCAACAATGACGAAATGGCGATCGGCGCCATCCAGGCGCTGAAGGCAGCCGGCAAGGATATGAGCAAGGTGGTCGTCGGCGGCGTCGATGCCACCCAGGACGCGCTTGCCGCCATGCAGGCGGGTGATCTCGACGTTACCGTGTTCCAGGATGCCGCCGGCCAGGGCAAGGGTGCTCTCGACACCGCGCTCAAGATCGCCAAGGGCGAAAAGATCGAGAAGAAGGTCTATATTCCCTTCCAGCTCGTCACGCCTGCCAATGTCAAGGACTTCGTCACCAAGAACTGAGGCGAACGCCAAACAGGATGCGGGCAAAGCCCGCATCCTTTTCGCCTGCCCGTATCCGGAGGAGATGATATGGCCGTCAGTCCGACAACCATGGCAGCCGTGCGCGCAAGCGGCGCGGTTCCGAATGCGGAATATCTGTTGAGCGCCGAAGGCGTTCGCAAGGAATTTCCCGGTGTCGTCGCGCTCGACGACGTGCAGTTCCGGCTGAAGCGCGCTTCGGTGCATGCGCTGATGGGCGAAAACGGCGCCGGCAAATCGACGTTGATGAAGATCCTGGCCGGCATCTACACGCCTGATAAAGGCGACATCCGCCTGAAAGGGATCGAAATCCAGCTGAAATCTCCGCTCGACGCGCTGGAGAACGGCATTGCCATGATCCATCAGGAACTGAACCTGATGCCGTTCATGACGGTCGCTGAAAATATCTGGATCCGCCGCGAACCGAAGAACCGCTTCGGCTTCGTCGATCACGGCGTGATGCACCGGATGACCGAGGAGCTGTTTGACCGGCTCAATATATCAATCGATCCTGATATCGAGGTCCGGTACCTGTCGGTCGCCAACCGCCAGATGGTCGAGATCGCCAAGGCGGTTTCCTATAATTCCGACGTGCTGATCATGGACGAGCCGACTTCGGCGCTGACGGAGCGCGAGGTCGAGCATCTTTTTCGCATTATCCGCGACCTCAGGGCGCAGGGCATCGGCATCGTCTACATCACCCACAAGATGAACGAGCTTTTCGAGATCGCCGACGAGTTTTCTGTGTTCCGCGATGGCCGCTATATCGGCACGCATGCTTCGACCGACGTCACCCGCGACGACATCATCCGCATGATGGTCGGACGCGAGATCACCCAGATGTTCCCCAAGGAAGAGGTGCCGATCGGCGAGGTCATGCTCTCCGTCAAGGATCTTTGCCTCAACGGCGTCTTCAAGAACGTCTCCTTCGAGGTAAGGGCGGGCGAGATCCTCGGGGTCGCCGGCCTTGTCGGCTCCGGGCGGTCGAATGTCGCCGAAACGCTCTTCGGCGTGACGCCGGCAAGCTCCGGCTCGATCGAGCTCTACGGAAAACCGGTAACGATTTCTTCGCCGACCGAGGCCATCCGCAACCGGATGGCGTTCCTGACCGAGGACCGCAAGGATACCGGCTGTCTGCTGATCCTGGATATTCTCGAGAACATGCAGATTGCCGTTCTGCAGGACAGATACGTCAAGGGCGGCTTCGTGCAGCAGAGCGCGATCGAGGCAACTTGCGAAGACATGGCAAAGAAGCTGCGCGTCAAGACGCCTGATCTTTATGAGCGGGTGGAAAATCTTTCCGGCGGCAATCAGCAGAAGGTGCTGATCGGCCGCTGGCTGCTCACCCATCCGAAGATCCTGATCCTCGACGAGCCGACGCGCGGCATTGATGTCGGCGCCAAGGCGGAAATTCACCGGCTGGTCACCGACATGGCGCGAAACGGTGTGGCAGTCATCATGATCTCGTCCGAGATGCCCGAGGTGCTCGGGATGAGCGACCGCATCATGGTCATGCACGAGGGCCGCGTGACCGGTTTCCTCAATCGCGATGAAGCAACGCAGATCAAGGTGATGGAGCTGGCTGCGCAGTGATGCGCGGTCTGCACTCGCGCAAGGGAGGTTTGACATGAGTACCAAGGCAGCAGAGGGCGCGGCTCCGCTCGTAACCCGGCAAAGGCGCCGGCGCCTACCGACCGAGCTCAGCATTTTCCTCGTGCTCATCGGCATCGCGCTGATCTACGAAGCGCTCGGCTGGATGTTCATCGGCCAGAGCTTCCTGATGAATTCGCAGCGCCTGACGATCATGATCCTGCAGGTCTCCGTCATCGGCATCATCGCCGTCGGCGTTACGCAGGTCATCATCACCGGCGGCATCGATCTTTCGTCCGGCTCCGTCGTCGGCATGACGGCAATGATCGCGACGAGCTTTGCCCAGTCATCGAGTTGGGGACGGGCCGTGTTCCCCTCGCTGACCGACCTGCCGGCGCTCGTGCCGATCATGGTCGGCCTGCTGATCGGAGCGGCTGCGGGCCTGGCGAACGGCGCACTCATCGCCTACACGAAGATCCCGCCCTTCATCGCAACGCTCGGCATGTTCGTTTCGGCCCGCGGCGTGGCGAAGTGGTATACCAAGGGACAGCCGGTATCCGGGATCACCGAGCAGTTTCACTTCATCGGAACCAAGGCTTGGCCGGTCGTCGTCTTCCTCGTCGTCGCGCTGATCTTCCATATTGCGCTGCGCTACACGCGCTACGGCAAGTTCACCTATGCCATCGGCGCCAACCCGCAGGCGGCGCGCGTCTCCGGCATCAACATCGAGGCGCATCTCGTCAAGGTCTATGTGATCGCCGGATTGCTTGCCGGCCTTGCCGGCATCGTCACGGCGGCACGCGCGGAAACCGCGCAGGCAAGCATGGGCGTCGGATATGAACTCGATGCAATTGCCGCGACCGTCATCGGCGGCACCTCGCTCACCGGCGGCGTCGGCCGCATCACCGGCACCGTCATCGGCACCATCATCCTCGGCGTCATGACATCGGGCTTCACCTTCCTGAGGATCGACGCCTATTACCAGGAGATCGTCAAAGGCTTCATCATCGTCGCGGCTGTCGTCATCGACGTCTACAGACAGAAGAAACGCCGCAAGCACTGATCCCGGCCAGTATCATTGGTGATCTCACGGGGGCTTCGGCCCCCGTTTTGCGTTTTGGCGCCGATGACCGATTTTCAAAAAAAGAGATGGCGAATTCCGTCAGCTTTTCTATTCTGGCCACTTCATTCGCCCGCCTCGGGCAGCGCAGGAAGACAGATGCAATTCGTATTTGACGGTCACAACGACGTTCTCCTTCGACTCTGGACACATTCAAAAGACAGCAGCGACCCTATCGCGGAATTCATGGACGGCACGACGGTCGGCCATATCGATGCGCGCCGGGCGAAAGCGGGCGGTCTGTCCGGTGGTCTCTGCGCCATCTACATTCCCTCCGGCGATCTCGTCTTCGCCGATCCGGATGCCGACGGCCGTTATGTCACGCCGATGGCTGCCCCGCTCGATCCGCTTCCGTCCCTGGCCATCGCCACTGAAATGGCGGCGATCGCGCTCCGGCTCGACCAGGCGGGCGCCTGGCGTCTTTGCCGCACGGTCAACGACATCCGCGGCGCCATGGCGGAGGAGATTTTCGCCGCCGTCATGCATATGGAAGGCTGCGAGGCGATCAGCGCCGACCTGTCGGCGCTCGAGGTGTTCTATGCGGCAGGGCTGCGCTCGCTCGGGCCGGTCTGGAGCCGGCACAATGTCTTCGGCCACGGCGTGCCCTTCGCCTTCCCGATGTCGCCGGACACCGGGCCGGGTCTCACCGATGCCGGTTTTGCGCTGGTGCGGGAATGCAATCGCCTCGGCATCCTGATCGACCTTGCCCATATCACCGAGAAAGGCTTCTGGGACGTGGCGAAGACGACGGATCAGCCGCTAGTCGCCAGCCACTCCAATGCCCATGCGCTCACGCCAGTCGCGCGCAACCTGACGGACATGCAGCTGGATGCCATCCGCGAAAGCCGCGGTCTCGTCGGCATCAATTATGCCACCGCCATGCTACGTCCGGACGGCCGCTCGGACAGCGATACGCCGATTGCCGACATGATCCGTCACATCGACTATCTCGTGAACCGCATCGGCATCGATTGCGTGGCGCTCGGATCGGACTTCGACGGCGCCACGATCCCTGACGAAATCGGTGATGCGGCCGGCAATCAGAAGCTGATTGCCGCTCTCAGGGAGGTTGGTTATGGTGAGGCCGATCTCGTGAAACTAGCCCGTGAAAATTGGCTTCGCATTCTCGCACAAGCCTGGCGGGAGGACTACGCCTAAAGCGCCGCCCGCCTCTGGACGCGCGGAGAACAGACAATAGTTTTAATGGGCATGACCGACAAAACGCTTCGGAATCAATCAAGAACAGGGGAACATACCATGATGATCACCAAGCTCAGCCGCAATTTCCGCCTGCTTTCCGCAGGAGCCGCTCTTTCGCTCCTGATGATGACGGCACCTTCCGCCTTCGCCGAAACGCCCAAAGATACGCTTGTTGAGGGTTTTGCCATCGACGACATCATCACGATGGATCCTGGCGAGGCCTTCGAGCTTTCGACCGCCGAAATCACCAGCAACAGCTACAGCCTGCTCGTCCGTCTCGATCTCGCCGACACATCAAAGGTGAAGGGCGATCTTGCCGAGAGCTGGAGCGTTTCGGATGACGGCCTTACCTATACGTTCAAGCTGAAGCCAGGCCTCAAATTTGCATCCGGTAATCCGATCACCGCCGAAGACGTTGCATGGTCGTTCGAACGCGCTGTCAAGCTCGACAAGAGCCCGGCCTTCATCCTTACCCAGTTCGGCCTGACCGGCGACAATGTCACCGAAAAGGCCAAGGCGGCCGATGCCAATACGTTCGTCTTCACGGTCGACAAGCCCTATGCCCCGAGCTTCGTGCTCAACTGCCTGACAGCGACGGTCGCCTCCGTGGTCGATAAAAAGCTCGTGCTGGAGCATGTGAAGGCGGTAACGCCGGATGCCGAGCACAAATACGACAATGATTTCGGCAATGAGTGGCTGAAGACCGGTTATGCTGGTTCCGGCGCATTCAAGCTGCGCGAATGGCGGGCCAACGAAGTCGTCGTGCTGGAGCGCAACGACAATTATTACGGCGATAAGCCGAAGCTCAACCGCGTCATCTACCGCTACATGAAGGAAAGCTCCGCCCAGCGGCTGGCGCTCGAAGCCGGCGATATCGACATCGCCCGCAATCTCGAGCCGGGCGACATCGACGCCGTTTCCAAGAATGCCGATCTTGCGGCGACAAGCGCGCCAAAAGGTACGATCTACTACGTCAGCCTGAACAACAAGAACGAGAACTTGAAGAAGCCGGAAGTTCAGGAGGCCTTCAAATATCTGGTCGACTACGATGCGATCGGCGCGACGCTGATCAAAGGCATCGGCGAGATCCATCAGACCTTCCTGCCGAAGGGCCAACTCGGCGCGCTTGATGAAAACCCTTACAAGCTCGACGTCGCCAAGGCCAAGGAACTGCTTGCCAAGGCCGGCGTACCCGACGGTTTCTCGGTGACCATGGACGTGCGCAACACCCAGCCTGTAACCGGCATTGCCGAATCGATACAGCAGTCGCTGGCGCAGGCCGGCGTGAAGCTGGAGATCATCCCCGGCGACGGCAAACAGACATTGACAAAATATCGTGCCCGCACCCACGATATCTATATCGGTCAGTGGGGTTCGGACTATTTCGACCCGAACTCGAATGCCGACACCTTCACCAGCAATCCCGACAATTCCGACGCCGGCACGGTGAAAACCCTCGCCTGGCGCAACGCCTGGGAGGCGCCGGAGCTCGACAAGCAAGCCAAGGCGGCGCTGCTGGAACGTGACGGTGAGAAGCGTGCGGCCATGTACGAGGACATCCAGAGGAAGTTCCTCGCCAACAGCCCCTTCGTCATCATCTTCCAGCAGACCGAAGTGGCCGGCTATCGCAAGAATTTGAAGGACTTCAAGCTGGGTCCGAGCTTCGACACCAACTTCGTCGGGCCGATCGCCAAGGAATGATCCGGCAGGATTGATCGCTTGAGCGCTATTGAAACAACACAGGTGGCGGCACGGCCCCAAAAGGGCCGTTCCAGCACCCTAGCCAAGGCGGTCGGGCGATTTCTGTTCGCGGCCGTCACCACCTATCTCGGCCTCTTGGCCGTCACCTTCTTCATCGGCCGCGTCGTGCCGATCGATCCCGTGCTCGCCATCCTAGGCGACCGCGCGCCCACCCATGTCGTCGAGCGAGTGCGCCAGGAAATGGGCTTCAATCTCCCGCTCTACCAGCAGTTTTTCATTTACGTCAAAGGCGTCCTCTCCGGCGATTTCGGCAATTCGGTGCTGACGACCAACCCCGTCATGGTCGATATCCGCCGCGTCATGCCGGCGACGATCGAGCTCGCGACGCTCGGAACGCTGATCGGCGCCTGCGTCGGCGTGCCGCTCGGCGTTCTTGCCGCCGTGCGCCGCGGCAGTATCACCGACCAGGTCGTGCGTGTCATTGGCCTGATCGGCTATTCGGTGCCGATCTTCTGGCTGGCGCTGATCTCGCTCGTCATCTTCTATGCGCAGCTGCGCTGGGTGGCCTTTCCCGGCCGCATCGACATCGTCTTCGAATATACGTTCACCCCGATCACCGGCTTCTATCTCCTCGACAGCGCCTGGCAGGGGCAGTGGGATGTCTTCTACGACGTCTTCCGCCACATTATCCTGCCCGCCTCGCTGCTCGGCTATTTCTCGCTTGCCTATATCAGCCGCATGACCCGCAGCTTCATGCTGAACGAGCTGTCGCAGGAATATATCGTCGCGGCGCGCGCCAAGGGTCTTTCGGAAACGCGAGTGATCTGGGGCCATGCGCTGCGCAACGCCGCCGTGCCGCTCGTCACCGTCATCGCGCTTTCCTATGCTGGCCTGCTCGAGGGATCGGTGCTGACCGAGACTGTCTTTTCCTGGCCGGGCATCGGGCTCTACATCACCAATTCGCTGCAAAATGCCGATATGAACGCCGTGCTCGGCGGCACGATCGTCATCGGCACGGTTTTCATCGGCATCAACCTTCTGTCCGACCTTCTCTACCGGACGCTCGACCCGAGGACGCGAAACCGATGACGGCTCCCGCCAGTCCCTCTCCAACGATGAGCCGCCGCGACTGGCTGCTTTCCGACCGGCCGCAATCGCGCATGCAGGCGCGCCTCGGCCGCGCCTATGTCACCTGGCGGCAGTTCACCGCAAACCGGCTTGCCGTCGTCGGTCTGCTGATCATCGTGGCGCTGCTGTTCATCGCCGCCTTCGCCGATATCATCGCCACACACAATCCCGTTGTCGGCGATCTGCGCAATGCCCGGCTGCTGCCGCCGGCAACGGGTGAATTCCTGCTCGGCACGGACGATCAGGGCCGTGATATTTTTTCGCGGCTGATCTACGGATCGCGTTTGACGCTCTTGGTCGTCGTGCTTGTTGCCGTCATCTCGGCGCCGATCGGCCTGATCGTCGGCACCGTCTCCGGTTATGCGGGCGGCTGGGTGGATGCGACGCTGATGCGCATCACCGATATTTTCCTCGCCTTTCCGAAGCTGGTGCTGGCGCTCGCCTTCGTCGCGGCACTCGGCCCCGGCATCCAGAACGCGATCATCGCCATCGCCATCACCTCCTGGCCGCCCTATGCCCGTATCGCTCGCGCCGAAACGCTGACGGTCCGGCGGTCCGACTATATTTCGGCGGTGAGGCTGATGGGCGCCTCGCCGCTGCGCATCATCGTGCGCCATGTCATGCCGCTCTGCATTTCCTCGCTGATCGTGCGCGTGACGCTCGATATGGCCGGCATCATCCTGACGGCCGCCGGCCTCGGCTTCCTGGGTCTCGGGGCGCAGCCGCCGCTGCCGGAATGGGGCGCGATGATCGCTTCGGGCCGGCGCTTCATCCTCGATCAATGGTGGGTGGCGGCGATGCCGGGCATCGCCATCCTCATCGTCAGCCTTGGCTTCAATCTGCTCGGCGACGGCCTGCGCGACGCACTCGATCCGAAGGAGAGCGGCCAGTGACGACGCTTCTGACGGTTGACAAACTCAAGGTCAGCTACCCCACGCGCACCGGGATGATCGAGGCGGTGCGCGGCGTCTCCTTCACACTTGGCAAGGAAAGGCTCGGCATCGTCGGCGAATCCGGCTCCGGCAAGTCGCAGACCGGCCGGGCGATCATGGGCCTGACGCCGAAACACGGCATCGTCACGGCCGATAGGCTGGATTTCAGCGGCATCGACCTCCTCGAGGCCTCGGCCGGGCAAAGGCGCAGGCTGCGCGGCAAGCGCATCGCCATGATCCTACAGGATCCGAAATATTCGCTCGATCCTGTGATGACGATCGGCCGGCAGATCTGCGAAACGCTGCGCACCCACGAAAAGGTCGGCAAGGCGGAGGCGCGCGAGCGTGCGCTTGCCATGCTGGAGGCCGTGCAGATCCGCGATCCGAAACGCGTCTTCGATCTGCATCCGCACGAAGTTTCGGGCGGCATGGGACAGCGCGCGATGATCGCCATGATGCTGATCGCCGGGCCCGAGCTGCTGATCGCCGACGAGCCGACCTCGGCGCTCGACGTGACGGTGCAGCTCGATGTGCTCAGAATCATGGACAGGCTGGTGTCGGAGCGCGGAATGGGATTGATCTTCGTCTCCCATGACCTCCGGCTGGTTTCCTCATTCTGCGATCGCGTCATCGTCATGTATGCCGGAAAGATCGTCGAGGAGCTTGCGGCCGCCGATCTCAGACATGCGCAACATCCCTATACGCAAGGGCTGCTGAACTGCATGCCCGAAATCGGCACAAGCCGTCATCCGCTGCCGGTGCTCGACCGCAGGCCGGAGTGGGCGGCATGAGCGCAGCACTCCACGTCGACAATCTCAACGTCGTCTACGACCAATTTCACGCGTTGAAGGATGTCAGCATCGATGTCGAACGCGGTGAATCCTTCGGTCTTGTCGGTGAATCCGGCTCGGGCAAATCCACCTTGCTGCGCGCCGTGGCCGGCCTTGCGCCGATCAGCGGCGGCGCGATCCACGTCGACGACGAGGCATTGAAAGGCGCAAAGCGCAGCAAGGCCTTTTATCGGCGCGTGCAGATGGTCTTCCAGGATCCTTATGGTTCGCTGCATCCGCGCCAGACGATCGACCGGCTGCTGCTCGAACCGCTTGCGATCCACGCCATTGGCGATAGCGACAGGCGCATTGCCCGTGCGCTCGATGAAGTCGGTCTCGGCAATGGTTTTCGTTTCCGCTACCCGCATCAGCTTTCCGGCGGCCAGCGGCAGCGCGTCGCGATCGCCAGGGCGCTGATCGTCGAACCGTCGATTCTGCTGCTCGACGAGCCGACGTCGGCGCTCGACGCTTCGGTGCAGGCGGAAGTGCTGAACCTGCTCGAGCAGATCCGCCGCGACCGCAAACTCACCTTCATTATGGTGAGCCACGACCTCGGTGTGATCACCCATATGTGCGACAGGCTCGCCGTGATGCGCAATGGCGCCATTGTCGAGCGATTGAGCTCACAGGCGCTAGCCGCGGGCGCGGTCCAGCAGGACTACACGAAAAATTTGATGATCGCGAGCAAGGGTTATGTCAAAGCCTGAAAGGCAATGATTTCAAGCCATTGAAAAGCAAAGAGCGGCGTCGGCGTTAAGGATAACGCTTATCTAAAAGACGACCATTCAACTAGACTATTGACAGCTGCCCGGCTTCTGTCATGATCCTGTTAACGATTGTTAGCTTTCGTGATCGGAGGTCAGGGCATGTTCTTTCTCGGCGGGATGACCATGGGCTACCTCGATCCGCCCCTCAGAGCCGAACGCAAGGAACAGATGACGGTCTCCATGCCTGCGGAAAAGGACCGGCACCTGATCGAGACTTCCAACCCGCCGCAGGACGAGAACGCCATCGAGCGCTCGTTGATCTGGGCATGGCGCACGCTCTGCTAACAGCTGGTTGAATTTTCTCTTCCGCTCCCTCTGGACGGAATTTTATCTCTACCTACCTGATAGAGAATAAGAAATATAACAGCGAGCCGCACAACCGGCCGAACGAGAACAACGGAGGCGACACATATGGCAGAACTGGGTATTTCGCATACTCACGTGAACCACTATGGTTCCGTGCCGACCAAGAAGCCGCACGCCGCGCGTCACAGGCTTCAGGCGGTGCTCCATGGGACAATCTTCACCGCGGCATTCCTGTTTGTGGTGGCCGTGGTCTTCGGCCTCGTCGGATAGCCGGCGGATGACAAGCCTCGGCAGGTGCCGGGGTTTAAATCATTCTGTTCCAGTGAATTCGGGGCAGCTTATCTGTCCCGGTATTCCGCCTTTGATCATTCACTATTTTTTCAAGAATTGCGGACGCGTCGCATCCATCCAGATGCGGCGCATTTTTGGTGTCGTTCTGTCGACGGCCGATTTCATGATTGCCATGCGACCTGTTCCGCCCCGCGTCGGCAAGCGCGCGCTGACCCGGTGGTCTGCACCTCTTGACTTGAATTATTTCGATGGCGTCCAACTTTTCGACATGGTTTTGCGCAGAGGGTAACGATCGCCCTTTGGGGCGACCCTGCAACAACAGCCTCGTCCGTTTGCATCGCCTGTCCGACGTTCATTCGCCGGCTTCATCGATCTTCGAAGAATCCGGGCCCGTTCATGTAGCAGTCATGATAAGCAGTGCAAAAGGCTGAGCAAAACAGCCATAACTTTGTTTGGATCCAGAACCGAACCCATGTCTATTGCCAATCTTTCTCCGAGCCTCCCCCGCGAACCCGAGATGAGGCAGATCGATCATAATGATTCGATCCGCTCGACCTATCTTTCCATCGAGGACATCAAGGCGATGGGCGATGCCGTCGCCCGCAACGGCGTCAGCAAGCTGCCGGCCTTCGCCCCCTTTGATTTCTTCGCGCGCCATAGGGAAAACGAGAAGGAAATCCTGCGCGTCTACCGCACCACGGCCACGGATGTCGAGGCCGGCGAGACGATCACGCCGGCGGCGGAATGGCTGCTGGACAATCATTACATCGTCGAGGAAGCGATCCAGGAAGTGCGGCGTGACTTCCCCCGCCGCTTTTACCGCGAATTGCCGACCATGTCTGTCGGCGGGGTCGAGATTCCGCGCACTCTGGTGCTTGCCTGGCTCTACGTCGCCCATACCCACAGCACGATCTCGCAGGAAAGCCTAACGGCGCTGGTCGACGGCTTCCAGGCCAGCGAGACGCTGAGAATCGGTGAACTCTGGGCGCTGCCCTCGCTGGTGCGCTACGTGCTCGTCGAAAATCTTCGCCGCATTTCGAGCCGTGTCGAAGCCAGCCGCCGCCTGCGCCGCCGCGCCAATGAAGCGGCCGACGAACTGGTCCGCCTGACCGATCCGGCCAAGGCGGCCGCCTATCTGAAGACGCTGGAACCACTGGCCGAGGACAATACTTTCTCGACGCAGTTCCTCTACCGCCTGCGTGACGGCTCGCAGACCTCGAGCCTGGCGATCACCTGGCTCGACGAGCGGCTCGAAGAGCTTGGCCGCAACACCGAAGAGGCGACGACGGCGGAACACAGCCGCCTCTCCTCCGGCAATGTGACGATGGGCAACATCATCCGCAGCCTGCGCGAGATCGACGATACCGAATGGTCGGTCTGGGTCGAGCAGGTCAGCCATGTCGACAAGCTGCTCTGGGAACATTCGGATTACGGCATCCTCGATTCCGGCTCGCGCAACAAATATCGCAAGCAGATCGAAAAGCTCGCCAAGCGCTCGCCGCTGACCGAAATGGAAATCGCTCAGCTGGCGCTCGACATGACGGATGCCGCCAAGGCCTCCGGCGAGCCGCAGCCGCATGAACCGAATGTCGGCGGCTTCCTGTCCGGCGCGCAGCGGCCGAAGCTCGAGGCGCGGGCGAATTATCGCCCGACGATTACCCAGCATTTCGTGCGCGCCGTGCGCCAGTTCAACTGGCTGGCAATTGCCGTCCCGGTCATGCTGCTGACTGTTATTGCCATGGCCGTTGTCGGGAAGTTCATGGCGAGTGCCGGCATGGGTGCGCTCGAAATCGCCGTGCTGCTGATCATGTTCTCATTGCCGGCGTCGGAGGGGGCGACGGGTCTCTTCAACACGCTTCTTTCCTTCTTCGTGACGCCGGCGCGTCTCGTCGGCTACGAGTTCAAGGAAGGCATTCCGGAGGATGCACGCACGCTGCTCGTCGTGCCCTGCCTGATTTCGAACCGCGACAGCGTCGACGACCACGTGCGCAATCTCGAGGTCCACTATCTCGCCAATCCGCGCGGCGAGATCTATTTCGCGCTGCTTAGCGACTGGCCGGACAGCGATGTCGAGGAGACGGCCGCCGATCTCGAGGTTCTCGACTATGCAAGGCGCGAGATCGCCAATCTTTCCGCCCGCTATGCCTATGACGGCAAGACGCGTTTCTACCTGTTGCATCGCCGCCGCCTCTACAACGCCTCGGAAGGCGTTTGGATGGGCTGGGAGCGCAAACGCGGCAAGCTGCACGAGCTGAACATGCTGCTGCGCGGCGACCGCGACACGACCTATCTGCCTGGCGCCAATGCCGTGCCGGCCAATGTGCAATATGTCATGACGCTCGACGCCGACACGCGCCTGATGCGCGACGCCGTCACCAAGCTTGTCGGCAAGCTCTATCATCCGATCAACCGTCCGGTCATTAATCCGAAAACCGGCCGCGTCGAAAGCGGCTATGGTGTGCTGCAGCCGCGTGTCACGCCGTCGTTGACGACGGGCAAGGACGCCTCGGTCTTCCAGCGCGTCTTCTCGATCAACCGCGGTCTCGATCCTTATGTATTCACCGTTTCCGACGTCTATCAGGATCTTGCCGGCGAGGGCACCTTCACCGGCAAGGGGCTTTATCACGTCGATGCCTTCGAAGCCTCGCTGAAGGGGCGGATCGAGGAGAATTCCGTGCTCAGCCACGACCTTCTCGAAGGTTCGATGGCGCGCTGTGCGCTCGTCACCGATCTTGAGCTGGTCGAGGATTTCCCGATCCGCTACGAGGTGGAGACCTCGCGCCAGCATCGCTGGGCGCGTGGCGACTGGCAGCTCCTGCCCTATATGTTCAACCCGAAATACGGCGTCACGGCCCTCGGCCGCTGGAAGATGTTCGACAATCTGCGCCGCTCGCTGACGCCGATCGCCTGGTTCTTCGCTTCCGTGCTCGGCTGGTATTTCATGGGGCCGCTCGGCGCGCTCGTCTGGCAGATCCTGCTGATCTTCTGCCTCTTTGTGGCGCCGACGCTGTCGCTGATCAACGGCATCATCCCGCGCACCAGCGATATCGTCGCCCGCGCCCATCTCTATACGGTCTGGTCGGACATCACCGCCGCCAATGCGCAGGTTGCGCTGCGCATCGTCTTCATCGCCGACTCCGCCTGTATGATGGCGGATGCGATCGGCCGCTCGCTCTACCGCCTGTTCGTCAGCCACAAGCTGATGCTCCAGTGGCGGACCGCCGCCAGCGTTCAGGCCGGCGGGCAAGGCACCCTCGTCTCCTATTACAAGCAGATGTGGCATGCGCCGGTGCTGGCGCTGCTGGCCCTCGGTTTCGCCGCCCTTCCCGGCGACAACGCTTTCCTCGTCGGGATTCCCTTCGCGCTGCTGTGGATTCTCTCGCCTGTCGTCGCCTGGTATGTCAGCCAGTCGGCGGAAACCGAGGACCGGCTTGAGGTCGCCGATTCCGTGTCGAGCGAGTTGCGCAAGATCGCCCGGCGCACCTGGCGCTATTTCGAGACCTTCACCACGGCCGAACAAAATTATCTGCCGCCTGATAATATCCAGGAAACGCCGCATGTCATCGTCGCGGCCCGCACCTCGCCGACCAATATCGGCGTCTATCTGCTTTCCGTCGTCTCCGGCCGGCATTTTGGCTGGTTCTCCTTCGAGGAGACGCTCGAGCGGCTGGAGCAGACGATTGCCACCATCGACAAAATGGAGAAATTCCGCGGCCATCTGTTCAACTGGTATCACACCGATACGCTGCAGACGCTTGGGCCGCGTTATGTCTCATCGGTCGACAGCGGCAATCTCGCCGGTCATCTGATCGCCATTTCGTCGGCCTGCCGCAACTGGGCCGAGGCTCCTTCCGCCCACATGCAGGGCAACCTCGACGGCGTCGGCGACACGGCCGGCATCCTCGGCGAAGTGTTGGCGGACCTGCCCGACGACCGCAAGACCGTGCGGCCGCTGCGCCGGCGCCTGGAAGAGCGCATCGTCGGCTTCCAGAACGCGCTTGCCGCCGTCAAGCGCGAGCACGAATTCGCCTCGATCCGCATCATCAACCTTGCGGTTCTCGCCCGCGACATCGAGAAGCTCGCCGCCAATCTCGACCACGAAGTCAAGTCGAAGCAGAGCGAGGAGGTCACCCAGTGGGCGGCATCCCTCGTCAAGGTCTGCGAAGCGCATATATCCGACAGCACCTTCGATCTCTCCAAGGTCGATGCGCTCCGGCCGCGCCTGGTGGCGCTGCGCGACAAGGCCCGCGATCTCGCCTTCTCGATGGATTTCGGCTTCCTGTTCCGGCCGGAACGGCGCCTGCTGTCGATCGGCTACCGCGTCGAAAGCGGTGAGCTCGACCAGGCCTGCTACGACCTTCTCGCCTCGGAATGCCGCCTGACCAGCCTGTTCGGCATCGCCAAGGGCGATCTGCCGACGGAGCACTGGTATCGCCTCGGCCGCCAGGTCGTGCCGGTGGGTTCGCGCGGCGCGCTGGTCTCCTGGTCCGGCTCGATGTTCGAATATCTGATGCCACCGCTCGTCATGCAGGAGCGCGGCGGCGGTATTCTCAACCAGACCAACAATCTGGTGGTCGTCGAGCAGATGAACTACGCCCGCAAGCTCGGTATCCCATGGGGCATTTCGGAAGCGGCTTTCAATGCCCGCGACCATAACCTCAACTATCAGTACACGAATTTCGGCGTGCCGACGCTCGGTCTCAAGCGCGGCCTTGGCCACAATGCCGTCATCGCGCCCTATGCTTCGCTGCTCGCCAGCCAGTACGATCCGCCGGGCGCACTCGAAAACCTGCAGCGGCTGCGCAAGGTCGGCGCGCTCGGCAAGTTCGGCTTCCACGACGCCGTCGATTTTACGCCGACACGCGTGCCGGAAGGCAAGAAATGCGCGGTGGTCTACAATTATTATGCCCACCATCACGGCATGTCGATCGCCGCCGTTGCCAACGTCGCCTTCAACGGCCATCTGCGCGAGCTCTTCCATTCCGACCCTGTCATCGAGGCGGCCGAGCTTCTGCTGCAGGAAAAGGCGCCGCGCGACATTCCGGTCATGAGCGGCAAGCATGAATCCGACACGCCGGCCAGCATCCAGGACGATCTGCTGCGGCCGGAGATCAGGAAGATCAGCGATCCGGCGTCGCGCGACCGCGAACTCGTGTTCCTGTCGAATGGCCATTACTCGCTGATGCTGACGGCGACGGGTGCCGGTTATTCCCGCTGGAACGGCCTTTCCGTTTCCCGCTGGAAGGCCGATCCGACCGAAGACCGCTGGGGCACCTTCATCTTCTTGCGCGATACCGCCACCAACGAATGGTGGTCGGCGACAGCAGAGCCGAAGGGCGTCGAGGGCGAAAAGATCAAGGTCGAATTCGCCGACGAGAAGGCGCAGTTCACCAAGACGGTCGGCGACCTGACGAGCGAGGTGGAGTGCATCATCGCCACTGAGCATGATGCCGAGGCCCGCCGCGTCACCCTGCTCAACATGGGCACCGAAGACCGTTTCATCGAAGTCACCTCCTATCTCGAACCGGTCATCACCTCTGATGATACCGACAATGCGCATCCGGCCTTCGCCCGCATGTTCGTCAAAACGGAGATCGGCAGGCGGGGCGACGTCATTCGCGCCGAACGCAACAAACGCGATCCGAACGAGCCGAACATCAGCATCGCGCATCTGATCGTCGACAATGCCGGCGACACCCGTCACACCGAATGCGAGACCGACCGGCGCAAGTTCATCGGCCGTGGCCGCAGCCTCGCCGATGCGGCGGCCTTCGATCCGGGCGCCACACTTTCCGGCAGCGACGGCTTCGTGCTCGACCCTGTCATGTCGCTGCGCCGCACCGTGCGTGTGCCGGCCGGCAAAAAAGTCAGCGTGTTCTTCTGGACGATCGCCGCTCCAAACCGCGACGAGGTTGACAAGGCAGTCAATCGCTACCGTCATCCCGACGCCTTCAACCATGAGCTCGTCCAGGCCTGGACACGCACGCAGGTGCAGATGCGCCACGTCGGCGTCAGTTCGCAGCAGGCGGCAGCCTTCCAGCATCTCGGACGCTACCTCGTCTACCCCGACATGCAGTTGCGCAAGGACGAAGCGACGGTCGAGGCCGGCCTGCAGTCGCAATCGGCACTGTGGCCGCTGGCGATCTCCGGCGATTTCCCGATCTTCACGTTGCGCGTCAACGACGACATGGATCTCGACATCGCCCGCGAGGCACTGCTGGCGCAGGAATATCTGCGCTCGCGCGGCGTCACCGCCGATCTCATCATCATGAACGAACGTGCCTCTTCCTACGCACAGGACATGCAGCACGCGCTGGACGCCATGTGCGAGAACGTGCGCCGCATGGGGCAGGCCGACGGGTTGCGTCAGCATATCTTTGCGGTTCGCAAGGACCTGATGGAGGAGAGCACCTATCATGCGGTGATCGCGGCGTCCCGCGTCACCCTGCATGCGAAAAACGGCAAGGTGATCGACCAGATCAACCGAGCCGTCGCCCTGTTTGCACCATCGAAGGATGAACTGCAGGAAATGGAGCGCGCCGAGCGCAACAAGGTTCCGGTCAAGCGCATCGCGCCGGTGCCGCCGGCTGTCGTGCCGGCCGTCGTCATCGAGGAGGAAGGTGATCTCGACTTCTGGAACGGCATCGGTGGCTTTGCCCGAGACGGCCGCGAATATGTCGTCCGCCTGCCGGGAGGTCATGCGACGCCCCAGCCCTGGATCAACGTCATTGCCAATGAAAGGTTCGGCTTTCATGTGTCGGCCGAAGGCGCAGGCTTTACCTGGAGCGTCAATTCGCGCGATTACCAGCTGACCTCCTGGTCGAACGATGCGGTGGTCAACCGTTCGGGTGAGGCCTTCTATCTCGCCGATCTCGACAGCGGTGCGATCATGACGCCGTTCGCTGCCCTGTCGCGCCGGCCGGATATTCGTTTCGAAGCCCGCCACGGGCTCGGCTATTCGGTCTTCTCGAGCATTCAGCATGAGATCGCGCTGGAACTGACGCAGACGATCGCCCGCGACAAGCCGGTTAAACTGCAGCGCCTGCGCCTGCGCAACACCGGTTCGACCGGCCGCAGACTGCGTCTCTATGGTTACGTGGAATGGATCCTCGGCAACAATCCGGGCCGCACGGCCCCCTTCATCCTGTCGCGGCATGATGGGGAGACGGGAGCGCTGTTTGCCACCAATCCCTACAGCATCGATTTTTCCAATCGAACCGCTTTCTTCGCGGCGAGCGAGACGCCTTCGAGCGTCTGCGCAAGCCGGCGCGAGTTCATCGGCAAGGCGGGAACGATCCAGGCACCGCAGGCCGTTACGTCAGCGGCCGTGCTTTCGGGTGCGACCGAGCTCGACGGCGATCCAGCCGCAGCTCTGGCAATCGACATCGAACTTGGCGCCGGCGAAGAGCGCGACTTCACCTTCTTCCTCGGCGATACGCCGACGGAAGAAGAAGCGCGCACCATCATCGCCGATATCCGCAAGGCTTCGTTCGATGATGCCGTCGAGGCCAACCGCAGCTTCTGGCAGGATTTCACCGGCAGGCTGCAGATCTCGACGCCGGATCGCGGGATGAACAATCTCGTCAACACCTGGCTGCCCTATCAGAGCCTCGGCTGCCGGATCATGGCCCGCACCGCCTTCTACCAGGCAAGCGGCGCCTTCGGCTTCCGCGATCAGCTACAGGACACGCTGGCCTTCCTGCTGCACGAACCCTCGATCGCCCGCCGGCAGATCCTCAACGCCGCCTCGCGCCAGTTCCGCGAGGGCGACGTCCAGCATTGGTGGCTGCCGGGAACGGGTGCCGGAGTCCGCACGATGATCTCGGATGACGTCGTCTGGCTGAGCTATGCGATCCATCACTATTGCAGCGTCACCGGCGATAAGAGCGTGCTCGACGAGGAAATTGCCTTCCTGGAAGGCCCGGCGCTTCTCGAAGGACAGCATGACTCCTTCTACAAGCCGGAGATTTCCGAGGACAAGGCGAGCGTTTACGAACATGCGGCGCTGGCGCTCGACGTCGCCATCGCCCGCAAGGGATCGAACGGCCTGCCGCTGTTCCTCGGCGGCGACTGGAACGATGGCATGAACCGCGTCGGCATCGGCGGACGCGGCACCAGCGTCTGGCTCGGCTGGTTCCTGGCAGGCGCCTTGCGCTCCTTCATCCCCTATGCCGAAGAGCGCGGCGACAAGGCCCGCGCAAAGCGCTGGTCTGCACATCTCAAGGACTTGAAGAAGGCGCTCGAAACCGCGGGGTGGGACGGCGGCTACTATCGCCGCGGCACGTTCGATGATGGCGCGCTGCTCGGCTCCAAGGAAAGCCCAGAATGCCGGATCGATTCGATCGCGCAGTCCTGGAGCGTTCTGTCCGGCGAGGGCGACCCGGCCCGTGCAGCCAAGGCCATGGACGCCGTCCTCGATCAACTGGTCGACGAGGAAGCCCGCATCATCCGGCTGTTCACGCCGCCTTTCATCAATTCGGCCAGGGATCCCGGTTATATCAAGGCTTATCCGCCGGGCGTGCGCGAAAACGGCGGGCAATATACCCATGCCGCGACCTGGGTGGTGATGGCGCTGGCGGAGCTCAAGCGGGGCGACGATGCGCTGCGCTGCTTCCAGATCCTCAACCCGATCACCCATGCGCTCGACAAGGCTTCGGCCGAGCAATACCGGGTCGAACCCTATGTCGTGGCCGCCGACGTCTATGGACATGAGCCCTATACGTCGCGCGGCGGCTGGACCTGGTACACAGGCTCGGCCGGCTGGCTCTATCGGGCGGCCGTCGAGGGCATTCTCGGTATCCGGTTGAAAGACGGCCGGCTTTACGTGCGCCCGTCGCTCCCGTCGGAATGGGACGGTTTTGCGGCGGAGGTGGAGCTGGGCGACGGCAAATACCGCATTTCGGTCTCAAAAGCGTCCAACGCCAGCGGCTACACTCTGTCGATCAACGGCAGCGAAGTCGCCGATCCCGAAGAGGGATATCCGCTCGGATAAAGCGTTTCTCCACGCAGACATCACGGCGATTCGCGAACAGCCAAAAGGGGAACCCTTTTGGCCGTCGTCGCGTTTGAAAATCGGATGATAGGAGACACCCTATGGCAAGCACGCGGACCGAAGCCATCGGCACCGAGCGCAGTTCCCGATCCGTAGCTGCGCCAGGGCGCGATACACGGCTTGACGTGCTGCGTGGCCTCGCCCTGATCATGATCTTCATCAATCATGTTCCCGGGCAGTTCTTCGAATATGCAACGACGAAGAATTTCGGCTTCTCCGATGCCGCGGAGGCCTTCGTGCTGATATCGGGCATTGCCGTCGGCCTTGCGTACGGGACCCGCTTCCAGCCTGGCAATCGGCTCAGAATGGCGATCAAGGCGGCAAAGCGGGCTTTCACGCTCTACCTCGCCCATATGATCACGACATTCATGACACTGGCGCTGTTCATCTGCGGCGCCTGGCTGTTCCACCGGCCTGGACTGCTTGTCGAAATCAATATTCTAGCGGTTCTGATGAACCTCAAGGACGGTATCCCGGCACTGCTCCTGCTCGGTCACCAGATCGGCTACAACAATATCCTGCCCATGTACGGGGCATTGCTGCTGATGGTGCCCATCCTCCTTCTCCTGAACGAGCGTAGCCCGCTGCTGGCGCTTGCCGTCTCGGGCACGGTCTGGCTGCTCGCCGGCATTTATCAGGTGGCGCCGCACAACATGCTGATCGAAGGCTATTGGTTCCTCAACCCGCTCTCCTGGCAGTTCCTGTTTTCGATCGGTATCGTCTCGATCCTGCATATCAAGCGCGGCGGCCGGATCCCGCGGCATCCTCTATTGCTTGCGGTCGCCGTCGCTTACGTCGTGATTTCCTTCGTCTGGGTGACAGGGCATCTCTGGATTTTCGGCAACTCGCTGGCAGCGCTTGGCCTGCCGCCTGTTATCACCGGTTTCGACAAGACCTTCCTGTCGCTGCCTCGGCTGCTGCATGTGCTTGCGCTGACCTATCTGGTCATCAGCATCCCGGCGCTCTCCCGCATCCTGCGGCGTCCGGCCGATCACCCGCTGACGATCCTCGGCCGCCATTCGCTCAACATCTTTGTCGCCGGCACGATCCTCGCTATGGTCGGCCAGGTGGTGCTCTACATCACCAACAAGGATCCGCTGGTCGGCCCGATCTTTGTCATCGCCGGCATCGCGACGCAATTCACCTATGCCTACTATCTCGAGCACAAGCGTCAGCAGGGCAAGGTCAAGAGTAAGCTCGTGACGGAGGTTGCCGCCGTCACGGTGCCCGTGCGGACCGGCGGAGCGGCAAACTCCTATCGCCGGACCAATCGGAAATAGCTGTAAGTTTTGCCTTGATGGAACTGAGCCGGCGGCCCCATCCCGCCGGCTCAGTTTTTGTGAGCGAGGATGTTCACGAGCCTGCCCAGGGGATCGCGGACATAAAAGCGCCTGACGCCCCAGGGCTCGTCCTCCGGGCCGTATTCGACCGGAAAACCTGCAGCCGACATCGCCGCGAAAGCGGCATCGAGATCGTCGACCTCGATCGAGAGGTCCGGCACCGGCGTGCCGGAGCCGCCTTCGCTGGCGATGCTCACCTGAACGTTCATGGGTCTCGCGGCGCCGAAGGTGATGATCCAGCCGTGATCCATGATGACGTCGAGACCGAGGATATCGTGATAGAACCGCCGCGCCGGCGTGATATCGGGTGTCGCAATATTGGCGACGATGCGCAGGACCTTCATGGGCTTTCCCTCCGATGCTTGGACAAGGCGGAAGGTAGGAAGATCGGCAGGTTGATCAATCGAGGCTTGGCTTGGAATGGCGGCGCGTGGCACCCCCTCTGCCCTGCCGGGCACCTCCCGAGCAAGGGGAGATGGTTCTGTGCGTCAAGTTCAGCAAATTGGGGCGGCCATGAGGCTGGTCATGCGGCGTTTCGGAGCGCGATCTTCTTGTGCTCTCTGAGATCGTCCATGTTGATGTAGCGGTTTGCCTCCATCCAGTTTTCGTGGGTTTCGACGGCCAGCGCCCTGACCAGGCGCAGGCAGCTGTCGGCGTTGGGAAAGATGCGCACGACATAGGTGCGGCGGCGGATCTCCTCGTTGAGGCGCTCGAGCATGTTGGTGCTCTTGAGGTGCTTGTGATGGGTGCGCGGCAGCCGCAGGAAGGTGAGCGTCTGCTCGATCGTTTCCTCGACCCAGCCGGTCAGCCGCGGGTACTTGCCCGACCATTTGCCGAGCCAGGCGGCGAGATCGGTCTTTGCCTCGTCGAGGTCGCGGCGGTCGTAGAGCCATCGCAGTTCCTGCAGGCAATCGTCGCCGTGCTTGCGCGGCAGATGATCGAGCGCATTCCTCAGGAAGTGCACGTAGCAGCGCTGCCAGGCGGCTTCCGGGATGACTTCGCCGATCGCCGCGACGAGGCCGGCATGGTCGTCGGAGACGACGAACTCGACGCCCTTGAGGCCGCGGTGCTTGAGGCCGACGAGGAAGTCCCTCCAGGCCGAGCGGCTCTCGCGATTGGCCATCTCGACAGCGAGGATCTGCCGCCGGCCGTCCCAGTCGATGCCGACAGCGATCAGCACCGCCTGGCTCCTGACGACGCCCGCCTCCCTGACCTTCTCGTAGCGGGCGTCGAGGATCAGGTAGGGAAAGGGTTCTTGAAGCGGGCGGCAGGCAAAGGCCTTCAGGCTTTCGTCGAGGCGCTTGTTGATCGCCGAGATCGACGAGGCCGAGAAGGCATGGCCGCACAGCTCCTCGGTGATCGCCTTCACCTTGCGCGTCGACACCCCCTGCACATACATCTCCGCCAGCGTCGCTACCAGCGCCCGCTCCGAGCGCTGGTAGCGCTCGAACAGCTCGGTGGAAAAATGCCCGGAGCGATCCTGCGGCACCCGCAGCTCCAGCTTGCCGACCCGCGTCAGCAGCGTGCGGCCGTAATTGCCGGAGCGATAGCCGAGCCGCTCCGGCGTCCGCTCGCCTTTTTGTGCCCCCAGCGCCTCGTCCATCTCCGCCTCCAGCACCTCCTGCATCACGGCGCGGATCACCTCGCGCAGTCCATCGGGGTTCGCAAGCAGAATGTCTTTGACGGCGGCGACGGCGGTCTTATCTTCAGTCTTGGTCATGGTGGCGTTCCTCGTGAGGGAATCAGGTGACGTAAACATCACCAGCCTGCCATGACCGCCCCTCTTAGAGAATTTGCAGAACCTTCAGCACACTACCTCCCTTTCCGTCGCCGTGCGGACCACAGGTTCGTTGTTGGCTGGGGAGACCATCGCGCCGAGCCAATCTCTCCAGCTGCGGGGCTGATGCCCGGCAGGGCAGAGCGAGGTGGCCCCATGGTACACGGTTACTGTGTGTCGTCAGCGACGGTTTTGGAAGGAAAGCGAAGCCCTGAAGTATGTCGTCGGAATTGGACTTGCCTTACTCAGTCAAACAAAAAGGCCGGAAGGAGCTCCCCTTCCGGCCTTTGTTGTGAAACCCGACCGATCAGGCGGCTTCGGTTGCGTGGGCCTTGCGGACTTCGTCGTCCGTCAGGATACCGCTGGCGCGCAGCAGAGCGGCGAAGCGGCCGTTGCTGTGGCTGAGCTCGTCGAAGCTGCCCTGTTCGACGACGCGGCCGTCGTCCAGGAAGAGCACCATATCGGCTTCGCGGACCGTCGACAGCCGGTGGGCGATGATGAAGGTGGTGCGATTCTCACGCAGATTGTCGATCGCCGACTTGACGCGGGCCTCAGTCTCGACGTCGAGAGCCGAGGTCGCCTCGTCGAGCACCAGGATCGGTGCGTCCTTGAGGATGGCGCGGGCAATCGCGATGCGCTGGCGCTCGCCGCCCGAGAGCTTGTTGCCGCGTTCGCCGACATGCGTCTCGTAACGGTCCTCGCGGGTCTCGATGAAGTCGGCGGCGGCAGCGGCTTCGGCGGCCCGGCGCATTTCCTCTTCGCTGGCACCCTCGCGGCCGAGGCGAATATTGTCGCTGATCGAGCGGTTCAGCAGGCCCGCATCCTGGAAGACGGTGGCGATATGGCGACGCAGCGACTTGCGGGTCACCTTCGTGATATCGGTGCCGTCGACGAGAATGTGGCCGCCTTGCGGATCGTAGACGCGCTGCAGCAGGTTGACGAGCGTCGTCTTGCCGGCGCCGGTCGGGCCGACGATGGCAACCGTCTGGCCGGCCTTCACCGAGAAGGAGACATTGTGCAGACCCTGCGAGCTGTTGCCGAAGCCGAAGGAGACGTCGCGGAATTCGACCGCACCCTTGACGTTCTTGATCTCGCCGTTGCCGGCCGGCTCTTCGCGTTCACGCACCGAATCTTCGAGCGTGTAGAAGTCCTCGAGCTTGGAACGAGCCTCGAAGATCTGCGTAGCGAATTGACGCATCAGGTCGAGGCGGGCAATCAGCAGGTTGGCAAAGCCGATGAAGGCAATCACGTCACCGACACGCAGCTGGCCGGACTGAACGAGCATCGTGCCGATGATCAGGACGACCATCATAGCGATCGTCGAAGCCATGCGGTTCAGCGCGCTGGCGATCGCCCACCAGTCGAGCACCGGATACTGCGCCTCGAGCAGCCGATCGGCAAACGATTTCAATGCCCTGGTTTCGGCTTCGATGCGGTTGTAGCTATGCAGCACCGACACGTTGCTGATCGAGTCGCTGACATGCGAGAAGACCGTATGGTAGTGGTTCTCGACCGAAGCCTGGCCATCCTTGGTGCGGCTCATGACCAGGCGGCCGATCAGCCAGTAGGCAATGCCGAGCACGATGAGGACGGCCGACAGGCGCAGGTCCATCGATATTGCGGTTGGCACCAGAAGAGCAAGCGCGATGACCGTCGACAGATGGTTGCGCATGAATTCCAGCCAGAGGCCGAACAGAGTCTCGCAGGCGCGCAGCAGCGTATGCAGCGCGTTGGAGGTGCCGCGCTGGTGATGCCAGGCGAGCGGCATGGAAATGATGCGGCCAAAAGCCTCCGTCAGCAATGTCGCCCGCCGGCCGTGAGCAAGCCGGTCGGCCTCGCGCGATACAAGGACGAAGGCGACGGTGTTGAACACGGCGAAGGCCGCCCACATGAACAGGATGGGCTTGACTTCACCCTTGCCCGAGATCGCATCGATAATGCGACCGAACAGGATCGGTTCGGCAATGGTGATGGTCGCCAGAACAATATTGGCGATAACGACCAGGGATACGCGGAGCTTGTAGGCGCCAAGATAGCGCAGAGCCCTTGCATAGACCTTGAATAGCGACACGTCCAACCTCTTGTGCATCTGCGAAAACGGGAATGATGCGATGCTACAAAAGGCTACCTGAACCGGCGATTAACGGATCATTCAGAGCCCCTGCCGCGGCAAAATTAAGCTGAACGCTCCATTGCCTCCTGCGACGAAATCGGAGCCGCATCAATAGCATAAAGCAGTGGCTCGCGTGAAGATCGCTCACATCTTTTGGCATCAGGGTCTGGCAACCGGATGCCTGCCGGTTTATATGCCACGACAATTTGCGCTTGCATTTTAATAAATGTTTAGCACAGCATTGAAATTCAAGACTGCATTATTGAAGACCGTTTCGCGACCAAATTGAAAAGCCGCCAACGGCCTGGATGCGGACTTAGGTCCGGACAAGGGGCGTTTTGTGAATATTAATTCGTTAATTCAAGTGCTTGTAATTTTGGAAGAGTGCCCAAATCCGGACGCCGTCATCACCGAGCTCGAGCAGGTCCTCCACGGTTCCGGCTTCGAGTATTACGGCCTGCTGCGCCATTTGCAGAAGACACCGGCGCGACACAATTCGGAACTGCGGGCTGCACAGCTGGCCGGCCGCTGGCCGGAACGATGGCTGCAGATATATGCCGCAAAGAAATATGTCCGGATCGATCCGAGGGTGCGCTATCTCGCCCACGCGCAGCGGCCTTTCCGCTGGCGGGAAAGCATGGCGGCGTTCAACGGCGACGCGCATCGGCGCCGCATGGAGCAGATGATGGTCGACGCCTTCGGCCACGGATTGGAGGACGGCTACCTCTTTCCGATCCACGGGCGCAACGGCATTCTGGGCAGCCTCAGTCTCGGCGGCAGACCGATCGAATTGTCGCCGGTGGAAATCGCCCTGCTCGAGGCCGTGGCGCGCAAGACCTTCTGGCGACTGCTCGAGCTGACGGGCGAGGCCGAGGCACTGGAAACGGTGCTGCCGGCTGAGACGCCGCTGACGCGGCGCGAGATGGAAATCCTGCACTATCTCGCCGAAGGCATGACGTCGATGGAGATCAGCAAGATGCTGAAAATCTCGAACCACACCGTCGATTGGTACATGAACAGCCTGCAGGACAAGCTGAAGGCGAAGAACCGGCAACAGGCAGTGGCGATCGCTTTCCGCCATGGCCTGATAAGCTGAGCTTTTCTGATCCGTTTCGCCAAAATTGCTGCATACTGCCAGTCGACATGTCTTCGCATGGCGAGAAAGTGCGTTTCGCAGTCGCAAGAGAAATTGAACTTCCTGTGACAAGAAGTTAAGAATTTTCTTCGCGGGTGCAGCATGCCCGCCTCTGAACGACGGAGGAGACCGTTTTGCCCATTTCCAAGATACTCGTTGCCAATCGCTCTGAAATAGCCATTCGCGTGTTCCGCGCGGCCAACGAGCTCGGAATCAAAACGGTGGCGATCTGGGCGGAAGAGGACAAGCTGGCGCTGCATCGCTTCAAGGCGGATGAGAGCTACCAGGTCGGCCGTGGTCCGCATCTGGCGCGCGATCTCGGGCCGATCGAAAGCTATCTGTCGATCGACGAGGTGATCCGGGTCGCCAAGCTTTCGGGCGCCGACGCCATTCACCCCGGCTACGGCCTCTTGTCGGAAAGCCCGGAATTCGTAGATGCCTGCAACAAGGCCGGCATCATCTTCATCGGCCCGAAGGCCGATACGATGCGCCAGCTCGGCAACAAGGTCGCGGCGCGCAATCTGGCGATCTCGGTCGGCGTGCCCGTCGTGCCGGCGACCGAACCATTGCCGGACGACATGGCCGAGGTGGCGAAGATGGCGGCGGCGATTGGCTATCCCGTCATGCTGAAGGCCTCCTGGGGCGGCGGCGGCCGCGGTATGCGCGTCATCCGCGCCGAAGCCGATCTCGTCCGCGAGGTGACGGAAGCCAAGCGCGAGGCAATGGCGGCCTTCGGCAAGGACGAGGTCTATCTGGAAAAGCTGGTCGAGCGCGCCCGCCATGTCGAAAGCCAGATCCTCGGCGATACGCACGGCAATGTCGTGCATCTGTTCGAGCGTGACTGCTCGATCCAGCGCCGCAACCAGAAGGTCGTCGAGCGCGCGCCGGCGCCCTATCTTTCCGAGGCGCAGCGCCAGGAGCTCGCCGCCTATTCGCTGAAGATCGCGGCGGCGACCAATTATATCGGCGCCGGCACCGTCGAATATCTGATGGATGCCGATACCGGCAAATTCTACTTCATCGAGGTCAATCCGCGCATCCAGGTCGAGCACACGGTGACCGAAGTCGTCACCGGTATCGACATCGTCAAGGCGCAGATCCATATCCTCGACGGCGCCGCGATCGGCACGCCGGAATCGGGCGTTCCCGCTCAGGCCGACATCCGTCTCAACGGCCATGCGCTGCAATGCCGCATCACCACGGAAGATCCGGAACACAACTTCATTCCGGATTACGGCCGCATCACCGCCTACCGCTCGGCCTCCGGCTTCGGCATCCGCCTTGACGGCGGCACTTCCTATTCCGGCGCCATCATCACCCGCTATTATGATCCGCTGCTCGTCAAGGTGACGGCCTGGGCGCCGAACCCGTCCGAAGCGATCAGCCGCATGGACCGGGCGCTGCGCGAATTCCGCATCCGCGGCGTGGCCACCAACCTGACCTTCCTCGAAGCGATCATCGGCCACCCGAAGTTCCGCGACAACAGCTACACCACCCGCTTCATCGACACGACGCCGGAGCTCTTCCAGCAGGTCAAGCGTCAGGACCGCGCGACGAAGCTCCTGACCTATCTCGCCGACGTCACCGTCAACGGCCACCCCGAAGCCAAGGACAGACCGAAGCCGCTGGAGAATGCCGCCAAGCCGGTGGTGCCCTATGCCAACGGCAATGGCGTGAAAGACGGCACCAAGCAGCTTCTCGACAGGCTTGGTCCGAAGAAGTTCGGCGAGTGGATGCGCAACGAGAAGCGGGTGCTTCTGACCGATACGACGATGCGTGACGGCCACCAGTCGCTGCTCGCCACCCGCATGCGCACCTATGACATCGCCAGGATCGCCGGCACCTATGCGCATGCGCTGCCGAATCTCTTGTCGCTCGAATGCTGGGGCGGCGCCACCTTCGACGTCTCCATGCGCTTCCTCACCGAAGATCCGTGGGAACGGCTGGCGCTGATCCGCGAGGGCGCGCCGAACCTGCTCCTGCAGATGCTGCTGCGCGGCGCCAACGGCGTCGGCTACACCAACTATCCTGACAATGTCGTCAAATACTTCGTCCGCCAGGCTGCCAGGGGCGGCATCGATCTCTTCCGCGTCTTCGACTGCCTGAACTGGGTCGAGAACATGCGGGTGTCGATGGATGCGATTGCCGAGGAGAACAAGCTCTGCGAGGCGGCGATCTGCTACACCGGCGATATCCTCAATTCCGCCCGCCCCAAATACGACCTGAAATATTATACCGACCTTGCCGTCGAGCTCGAGAAGGCCGGCGCCCATATCATCGCAGTCAAGGATATGGCGGGTCTGTTGAAGCCGGCGGCGGCGAAGGTGCTGTTCAAGGCGCTGCGCGAGGCGACCAGCCTGCCGATCCACTTCCACACGCATGACACGTCGGGCATTGCGGCCGCCACCGTTCTTGCGGCCGTCGAAGCCGGTGTCGACGCCGTCGATGCGGCAATGGATGCGCTTTCCGGCAATACCTCTCAGCCCTGCCTCGGCTCGATCGTCGAGGCGCTCTCCGGCTCCGAACGCGATCCAGGCCTCGATCCGGAATGGATCCGCCGCATCTCCTTCTATTGGGAAGCTGTGCGCAATCAGTATGCTGCTTTCGAAAGCGACCTCAAGGGCCCGGCCTCGGAAGTCTATCTGCATGAAATGCCGGGTGGCCAGTTCACCAATCTCAAGGAGCAGGCGCGCTCGCTGGGACTGGAGACCCGTTGGCACCAGGTGGCGCAGGCCTATGCCGACGCCAACCGGATGTTTGGCGATATCGTCAAGGTGACGCCCTCCTCCAAGGTCGTCGGTGACATGGCCCTGATGATGGTCAGCCAGGATCTGACGGTCGCCGACGTCGTCAGCCCCGAGCGCGAAGTCTCTTTCCCGGAATCGGTGGTCTCGATGCTGAGGGGCGATCTCGGCCAGCCGCCGTCGGGATGGCCGGCAGCGCTGCAGAAGAAGGCGCTGAAGGGCGAAAAGCCCTATACGGTGCGTCCCGGTTCGCTGCTGAAGGAAGCTGATCTCGATGCCGAGCGCAAGGTCATCGAGACGAAGCTGGAGCGCGAGGTCAGCGACTTCGAGTTTGCCTCCTACCTGATGTATCCGAAGGTCTTCACCGACTTCGCGCTCGCCTCCGATACCTATGGCCCAGTCTCGGTGCTGCCGACGCCGGCCTATTTCTACGGGCTGGCCGATGGCGAGGAGCTGTTTGCCGATATCGAAAGAGGCAAGACGCTCGTCATCGTCAATCAGGCGATGAGCGCCACCGACAGCCAGGGCATGGTCACCGTCTTCTTCGAGCTCAACGGTCAGCCGCGCCGCATCAAGGTGCCGGACCGGGCCCATGGGGCGACGGGCGCGGCTGTCCGCCGCAAGGCCGAACCCGGCAATGCCGCACATGTCGGTGCGCCGATGCCCGGCGTCATCAGCCGCGTCTTCGCCTCGTCCGGCCAGGCCGTCAGCGCCGGTGACGTGCTCGTCTCCATCGAGGCGATGAAGATGGAAACGGCGATCCACGCGGAAAAGGATGGAACCATTGCCGAAATCCTCGTCAAGGCCGGCGACCAGATCGATGCCAAGGACCTGCTTGTCGTCTATGCCGGTTGAGCCTTGCCGAGAGGCTTGATCAGTTGGCCGGCTGCTTCGGCCAATCACCCGATTGTGTGTGATCGAGCTGTCGGAAAGCTGATTTTTCGGAGCGTTTACGGCCTCCTCGCCTTGCCTGGCGAGGAGGCTTTCTCATAGACTTGAGGTCGTATATCCGCCCCAAGACCAACCAGGAAATCCTCTCCATGAGCAAGTTGAAGTTTGCCGTCATCGTCGGCAGCACACGCATTGGCCGTTTCGCCGAACATCCGGCCAAGTGGATCGCTGGGCTCGTCGGCCAACGCTCCGATCTCGAAGTCGAGGTTCTCGATCTTCTCGACTATCCCATGCATTTCTTCGGCGAAGAGCGGGCAACTACGGCGGAAAGCGAAGCCGCCGAGCGCTGGAAGAAGAAGCTACGCGAATTCGACGGCTTCATTTTCACCGTTGCCGAGTACAATCATGCGCCGACGGCGGTTTTAAAGAACGCGATCGATCTCGGCGAATTCATCCAGAAGCCGGTCGGTTTCGTCGGTTATGGCGGTGTCGGCGGCGCACGTGCGGTCGAGCAGCTTCGTCTGATCTTCGTGGAAATGGGTGCCGCTTCCGTCAAGACCGGCGTCCACATCGCCTTCAGCGAATATCTTGCCGTTCTCAAGGAAGGCAAGAGCCTGGGCGATTACGCGCATCTCAACGAGGCTGCCAAGAACCTGCTCGACCAGATCACCTGGTGGGGCAATGCGCTGAAGGCAGCGCGCTCCGTCGTCACCTCGGCCTGAGCCAGGTCGTTTAGACACAAAGCGTCTCACGTGAATCATGATTCACGTGAGACAGTTCAGATATCGTAGGTATGAGCGGCGTTGATCGTCGAAATGAAGCGCTTGGTGCGTTCGCGCTGCGGCGCGGTGAAGATCGCCCTGGCGCTGCCCGTTTCCACCACGCTGCCGGCTTCCAGGAAGACCACGTCATTGGCGATCTTGGAGGCGAGGCGCAGATCATGGGTCGCCATGACCATGGTCGTGCCTTCCCGGGCCAACTGGCCCAGCACATCGACCACTTCCGCGGAGAGTTCCGGATCGAGCGCCGAGGTCGGCTCGTCACACAGAAGCACGCGCGGCGACGGCGCGAGCGCCCGGGCGATCGCCACGCGCTGTTGCTGGCCGCCCGATAATGTCGAAGGCCAGGCATCGGCCTTGTGCGCCATGCCGACCTTCGTCAGGAGTTCGGTGGCGCGTTCGCGGGCTTTCTCCTTCGGCCATTTCAGCACCGTGACCAGACTTTCCATGACGTTTTCGATCGCGGTTTGATGCGGGAAGAGCTGGAAGTTCTGGAAAACCATGCCGGTCTGGCGGCGGATTTTTTGGATTGCCTGCCAGCCGACCCGTTTGCCGGGCGCGAAGGAAAGCTCTGCCTCGCCGAGGCGGATTGCACCTGATGTCGGGATTTCGAGCAGGTTGATACAGCGCAGCAGCGTGCTTTTGCCGCCACCTGAGGGCCCGACCAGCGCGGTGACGCTGCCTTCGGGGATGCGAATGCTGATGTCCTTCAGGATAATGGCGTCGCCGAAGCGCTTTTCGATGTTGGAAAGCTCGATCATGCATTTGCCTCGAGCATGCCGCCGTAACGCGAGAAGCGGCGTTCCAGCCGCACCTGCAGCTGCGAGAGGATGGAGCTCAGCGCAAGATAGATCAGCGCCGCCTCGATATAGAGGATCAGCGGCTCATAGGTGGTGGCGACGATGCGCTGAGCTGCCTGGAACAGTTCCGGCACGGTGATGGCGGCGGCAAGCGACGTGTCCTTGACCAGCGAAATGAAGGTATTCGACAGCGGCGGCACGGCGACGCGGCCGGCCTGCGGCAGGATGGTGCGGCTCATCGCCTGGCGCCAGCTCATGCCGATCGAATAGGCCGCTTCCCACTGACCCTTGGGCACGGAGGAGATGACGGCGCGGATGATCTCGGAGCTGTAAGCGCCGATATTCAGGGTAAAGCCAATGAGGGCGGCGGGAAAGGCATCGAGAAGGATGCCGATGCTCGGCAGGCCGTAGAAGATCACGAAGAGCTGCACGAGCAGCGGAGTGCCACGGATGACCCAGACATAGAAACGGGCGACGGCCGTAAACGGTGCGGGACCGAAGAGGCGGGCGATCGCCGTGATCAGGCCGAGGATCAGACCGAAGGTGAAGGACAGCAGCGTGAGGGGGATGGTGAAGATCAAACCCGCCCAGAGGAGCGAGGGCAGCGATTCCGCCATCAGTTGAAGCCAGTGCTGCAAGAAAGGTTCCCTCTCTTCGGTTGGGTGGTGACATCTCGAATATCCCTCCTCAACCCCTCCCTACAAGGGGGAGGGGGTTTGGATGCCGTTCCCGACGCCTTTCACTTCATCGTTTCATCCGCAGGAAGGCCGATGTTTTCTGCAAGCGGATGCTTCAAGTTAGCCCCTCCCTTGGGGGGTTGAGAGGGGATTTTCCCAACTTACTTCGAAACGTCCTGGCCGAAATATTTGTCGGCGATCTTCTTGTACGTACCGTCGGCCTTGATTTCGGCAAGCGCCTTGTTGATTTCGGCAAGAAGCTCCGGCTCGTTCTTGCGGATGATGATACCGGAGTAATCGGCATTTTCCTGCTGGGCGGCAATCTTCACCGGCGCGTCCGGCTTATGCTTCTTGAAGTCCAGGAAGGAGAGGCTGTCGTTGATCGTCGCATCGGCGCGTTTGGTCAGCACGAGCTGGATCGACTGGTCGAAACCGTCGGTGCCGACGAGCTCCGCGCCGGCCTCGGTCGCGAGCTTGCCGAAGTTGCTGGTCAGCGACTGGGCGGATTTCTTGCCCTTCAGATCGGCGAAGGTCTTGATGCTGTCGTCGCCGTCGCGGACGATCAGCACGGCCTTGGAAGCGATATAGGGTTCGGAGAAATCATATTTCTGCTTGCGGGCTTCGGTGATGCCGACCTGGTTGATGACGGTGTCGTAGCGCTTGGCGTCGAGGCCGGCGATCAGGCCGTCCCACTTGCCTTCGACGAATTCGGCCTTGACGCCGAGCTTGGCGGCGATCGCCTCGCCGATCTCGACGTCGAAGCCGATAAGCTTGCCGCTTTCGTCATGATAGGTGAAGGGCGCATAGGTGCCTTCGGTTCCGATCTTGAAGACGCCCGCCGATTTGATGGCAGCTAGGTTTTCGCCGGCATGGGCGGGCAGGAGGGCTGCAGCCTGAATGAGGACAGCGGCGGCGGCGGTTTTCAACCAATTCATTGTTTTGTCCATCCTTGGGAGGTGTGATCGGATTCGGCATAGTTTGCAGAAAACTAGGGCGGCGGAAGCGTAGAAAACTGCGAATAAATGCAGAAACTGCAAAATATTTTTCTCCGGCGGCGGCCGCCGCCCAAGGGGGCGCATTGTTTCATCGCATCAGAAAACGTGTAGCTGTGCATGTTGTCTGCACGATCATAAACGTTTATGCATGTTTTCATCAGATCGGCCAATGACCCGGTAGGAACATGCAGGATTTTCTGTTGCGAGAGCGCCAAGATGTGATTTCCGAGCGGCTGCGGCTGAACGGCCGCGTGCTGGCGGCGGAACTTGCGCTCGAATTCGGCGTCTCCGAAGATACGGTACGGCGCGACCTTCGCGAGATGGCGGCGGCGGGACTCTGCGAGCGGGTCTATGGCGGGGCCTTGCCGGTTTCGCCGGCGCATGGAAGCCTGACGCAGCGCATCGGCATTGTCGCCGACCGAAAGCAGGCACTGGCGCGGGCCGCGGCAAAGCAGATCGCCGCCGGTCTGACCGTGTTCTTCGATGCCGGCAGTACCAATCTGGCGATTGCCAACGCCTTGCCTG